>DATKEU010000067.1:0-12377 GCA_035544495.1 Polyangia bacterium
ACCTGACCAAGGAGACAGACGCCATGACCCGAGTCTCTCAGTTGTTCGCCACCGGTGCCCTCGCAGCCGCCTTGCTGGGCGCCAGCCTGGGCACCGCCTCCGCTGAAGTGGACAAGAAGACCGTGCGGACGTTCAAGGCCAAGTGCGCCTCCTGCCACGGCGAGGACGGCAAGGGGGAGACGGAGCAGGGAAAGAAGATGGGGGTGCGGGACATGACGGCGGCGCCGTTCTGGAAGGACGTCACCGACGCCAAGATGAAGGACTCCATCGCCAACGGCATCAAGCAGACCAAGGACGGCAAAGTCCAGGAGATGGAGCCCTACAAGGACAAGCTCAAGCCCGAAGACATCGACGCCCTCGTCGGCTACGTCAAGACGTTCAAGAAATAGACGCCGCGAATCCGAGACACGCTTCATGGGCCGTCTCACCGACCCGGCTCGCGCTCTGCGGGCCGCGCTGCTCGCCTTGGCGCTGGCTGGCTCCTGCGCCAAGGCACGCCCGGCGGTGACCGGCACGCGTCGGTGTGTGACCTGGAAAGAAGAGGTGGGTCCGCTCCTCGCCGATCGCTGCACCGGCTGCCACGGCGGGGCCAAGCCGGCGGCCGGCTATGACACGGCCTCTTATCTGGGCACTCTGGGCAATGGCAGCGACGGCGTCCCCAACGCGGTGGCGGGGGACGAAAGCTCGCTTCTCCTGCAGACGCTGGCCCCGGCCGCCGCCAACCAGACGCACCAGACCGCCATCGGGACGTCCTTCCCCACGGTGCAGAGCTGGGTCGTCGACTGCGCGCTCTCCTACGACACCTCGTCGGTGCACGCCGCCGGCATCTTGAATCCCGCCTCGCCCGACTTTCATGGCGAGCTCGTGCGCGCGAACAAGTACGACTTCTCCCTCTGCGCAGAGTGCCACGGGCAGGATTTCACCGGCGGGACCTCGCAGGTTTCTTGCACCTCGTGCCACCAGGACGGCCCCACGGCCTGCTCGACCTGCCACGGTGACATCGCCAGCAAGGGAGCGCACGCCCGCCACCTAGGCGGTGGGCCGCTCGGCAAGATGTACGGCTGCCCCGAATGCCACAAGACCCCGACCACGTACACCGACCCCGGACACATCTTCCTCGCCGATGGCTCGCTGGACCCGCCCCCCGCCGAGGTCACGCTGGGGGCGATGGCGGCGCTGACGCCCGCGGGCGCCACACGCGCCGCCGCGCCTTCGTACGACGCCGGCACCTCCACCTGTTCGAACATCTACTGTCACGGCGCCGTCCTCGGCGACAGCGCGGCCACCAACACCAACCCGAGCTGGAAAGGCGCCGGCCAGGGTCAGGCCGACTGTGGCACCTGCCACGGCCTGCCGCCCAACAACGTCAACAACAACGCCTGCGCGATGTGCCACCCATCGGTGGTCGATCGCGATCGGACGATCATCGCCGCCGACCTGCACGTCAACGGCAAGGTCGATCTCGGGCCCGCCGACAAGGGCTGCGCCGGCTGCCACGGCAGCATGACCACCCCCGCGCCGCCGCCCGATCTGTCTGGGCAGACCGCGCCCACCGCGCCGGGAGTGGGCGCGCACCAGGCGCATGTACAGGGCAAGGCGCACCTGGGCGCGCCCATCGCCTGCACCGAGTGTCACCGCACGCCGAAGGAGGTCGGCGATCCCGGCCACATCGGCGGCCACGGCCCGGGCGCCGACGTCTATCCAGCGGAGGTCTTTCCGACCGATCCGACAGTGGGAGCGCTGGCAGCAGCCGACGGGGCGCAACCGTCTTTCGACGGCGCCACCGGCACCTGCGCTGGCGTCTATTGCCATGGCGGCGGCGCCAAGCTCGCCGGCGACACCACCGCCAACCTGGATCGCGCGCCGGTGTGGACAGACGCGACCGGCCTGACGTGCGGCGCCGCCTGCCACGGCGCCCCGCCCGCGCTGGCGCCGCACCAACCGACCATGACCCGCCTCGACTGCGCGGTCTGTCACCGGCGCACGGTCGATCCGTTCGGGAACATCATCATCGCCGGCGCGCCCGGGGCCGAGACCAGCTTCCACATGAATGGAGCGATCGATGTCTCGATGTGATCGCCGCGGGCGACACCGAAGACGACCGGCGCGGTTGTGGATCGGCGCTCTCCTGGCGACTGGCGCCGCCGCCGTGACCGCCGCGCCCGGGGCGGCGCGCGCCGACACCATCGACGCCACGTCGACCACGCTGGTCAGCGGGCGCCAGGATCCGCGCGACGGCGTCGTGCACACCACGGTCCCGGTCTTCGAGCTCGTATCGCTGCGAGCCACCGACATCCGCCTGCGCGGCGTCGACGATCTCAATGTGATCATGTCGGGCTGGGGCGAGGTCACGCTGACCGGCACCGACGACGGCAAGCACGGCTTCGGCGATCTCGACATCGCCTACGTCGAGGGCAAGCTGGGCAAGCGGCGCCTGACGGTGCGCCTGGGGCGGCAGATGCTGGTGGCGGGGGCGGGCCGCAACCTCGCCTTCGACGGCGCCAACGTGACGCTGGCGCCGGTGCGCTGGGCGGGTCTGTCGGCTCAGGCGGGCGTGCCGGTGACGCCGCGCTTTGCCGTCCACCGCGGCGACTTCATGTTCGGCGGGCGTGCCTTCTTCAAACCGGGCTTCGACAGCGAGGCCGGCGTGTCGTTCCTGCAGGTGCTCGACCACGGCGACATCGCCCGCCAGGACCTGGCCGGCGACGCGCGCTTCGTCCTGCCGCGCCTGTCGGCGGTCTCGCTGACCGGCTTCGTTCGCTACAGCCTGTACGACGAGCGGGTGGCGGAGGCGCAGGCCACCGCCACCGGTCAGCTTAGCAGCAAGCTGGAGGTGACGGCCGGATACCGGCGCACGGCGCCCGATCTGTTCCTGCCGCGCAACTCGATCTTCTCCGTGTTCTCGCAGGAGACACGCGACGAGGTCGGCGCCTACTTTTATGTGCGCCTTTGCAACTGCCTGCGCCTGCAGGGCGATTATCACGTCATCCTCGACGAGCAGGGAACCGGCCACGACGCCAGCGCCAAGCTGACGCATGCCCTGTTCGGCGACAACCGGGACAGCGTCGGCGTCGAGGCGCGCCTCCTGGTGCTGCCAGGGGACCACGGCTACACCATGGGGCGGCTGTTCGCGCTCGGCTGGCTGGCGCCGCGGGTGCTGGCCACTCTGGATGCCAGCGCCTTCTTCTTCGAGGGCGACGTCAACGGCCATGACCGGTCTTTCAACGGCGCCGCCACCGTCTCTTACGACTTCAAACCGGGCTGGCGCGCGCAGGTCGTCGGGATCGGCAGCGTGACCCCGTTTGCCGAGCGGCGTTTCGAGGCGATGGCCAAGCTTGCCTATCAGTTCTCTCACCAGATCCGGCAGGTGCGCCCGTGACCGCACCGCCGAACACGGGGGCGCGGTCGCGAACGGCGGCGCTGGGCGCGGTGGCGCTGCTGCTGCTGCTGGTGCCGGCGGCGGCGTGCACGCGCCTCGCCGCCCAGGAAGGCAAGCACGCCTCGGAAGCCGACGGAGTCCACTTCTCCCACGCCGCGCACGCCAAAGCCAGCGTGCCTTGCCTGGCGTGCCACGAGGAGATCTACGACGCCAAGACGCTGGAAGGGAAGTTCCTGCCGGCCGAAGCCAAGTGCCTCGAGTGCCACAAGGAGAAGAAGGCGCAGGGCGACTGTGGCTTCTGCCACCGCGATCCCGGCCACCCCGCCACTTATCCTCCCAGAGAGGCCACGCTGCGCCTCTCCCACGCCGACCACATCGAACGCGTGAAGGAGGACTGCGCGCGCTGCCACCTCAAGCTGTCCGAGCTGACACGCGCCGAATCGACGGTGCCGCCCATGAGCACCTGCACCGGGTGCCACGAGCACCAGGCCGAGCTGGACGCGAGCAAGTGCAACGGCTGCCACGTCGACCTGCGCCGGTTCCCGCTCGCGCCGCTGACGATGTTCTCGCACCAGGGAAACTTCGTGCGCCAGCACGGGCCGGCCGCGCGCGCCAGCGCCGAGGGGTGCGCGCAGTGCCACGACCAGACGTTCTGCGCCGACTGTCACGCCCGCACCGTGGCGCTGCCCATCGAGGCCAAGTTCCCCGAGCGCGTGACGGCGGACTTCATTCACCGCGCCGACTACGTCAGCCGCCACGCCGTCGAGGCGCGCGCCGATTCGGCGATGTGCAGTCGATGCCACGGGCAATCGTTCTGCGACAGCTGCCACACCGCCGAAAACCTGACGCCGACGGGCGGCAACCCGCGCAATCCGCACCCGCCCGGGTTCTCGTTCCCCGGGCCGAACTCGCACGGCCCGCTCGCCCGCCGTGACATCGCCGCCTGCGCCAGCTGCCACGACCAGGGCGCGAAATCGAACTGCGTCGACTGCCATCGCGTGGGCGGCATCGGCGGCAACCCGCACCCGATGGGATGGACGGGCAAGCACCCCAAGGACGAGATCGATCGCAACCCGATGTGCCTCACATGTCACCTGTAAACCAGCCGCGGCCCGCCCATCCGGCCGCTGGCGTCGCCCGACCCGCCCGTGCGCGGGCCGGCACTGTCTTCGTCTGATCGCAGGAGGAGGAACTCATGCGTGTTTTTAAATTGCTCGTGGTCGGCCTGGTGGGAAGCGTGGGGGCAGGCGTGGTCGCCGGATGCACGGGGCCTCGCGGGGCCGCCGGTCCGGCGGGCAGCGACTGCACCATCAGCAGCGCCGACGGCGGCGCCCAGTCGATCATCTGCGGTGATGCCGCCGCCGTGCCCTTGCCCTCCGGCGAGGCCGGCAAGTCGTGCACCATCACCAGCGCCCCCGACGGCGGCGCCAGGACCCTGACCTGCGACGATGGTACCTCGGTGCCGCTGCCCCCCGCGACCGACGGCGGCGCCACCTGCACGATCACGGGCGGCGAGGACGGCGGCCCCAAGACCGTGGTCTGCTCGGACGGCACATCGGCGATCCTGCCGCCCGAGACGCCGGCCGGCCCGGTGGCCCTCACCGTGTTCGACCCGCTACCAGGCGCGGTGGTGCATATCGCGTCGCTGGCGGGCGGAACGGGCGACGGCGGCAAGTTCAACATCGGCGACAAGGTGGCGGTCACCTTCACCATCAAGAACGGCGCCGGCGCCGACCTGCCCCTCTCGGGCATCGACAACGCCGCTATCTGGATCGCCGGGCCGACCTCCCACTATCAGCGCGTACTGCCGAGTGGACGTGATCAGCTGAGCCTGACCGACGTCAAGGCGCGCGCCACCCGCAACGCCGACGGGTCTTACACCTACGTGTTCGCCAGCGGGCTCCCCCTGACGTACGGCCCGCCTCTCTACGACACGACCAAGTTCACCGACGGCGAGCTGACCGGCCAGCCCCTGGAGCACGGGACGTACACGGTGGCCCTGCGCGTGTACAAGAACTACCTCATCGAAGGCACCATCTATCGCGACGTCGGATCGCAGACGTTCGACTTCCTGCTGGGCAGCGCCGCCGCCATCGAACCGCGCGAGGTGACGACGCTGGGGAACTGCAACCAGTGCCACGTCACGCTGCAGGCCCACGGCGGCACCTACCGCGACACCAAGCTGTGCGTCACCTGCCACACCGCCGGCGCGGAGGACAGGAACAGCACCGACACGGGCGACGCCACGCCCGTGACCATCGAGTTCTCGCAGATGATCCACAAGATCCACAGCGGGGCGCACCTTCCATCGGTGCTGGGCGTGGGCGTGAACGCCGACGGCACGCGCAACTATGCCGTGACCCCCAAACCGTACGTCGTCGGCGGCGGCACGACCCCGTCCGACTTCTCCGACGTCGAGTTCCCGGTGTGGCCGAGCCTGTCGTTCCCCACCCCGCGCAACACCGGCTACTCCGTGCTTTCCGCCGCCCAGCAGGCCCTGGACGACAAGGTCCGCAGCGGCGTCATCGCCTGCGGCAAGTGCCACGGCGATCCCGACGGCAACGGGCCGCTGCCCGCGCCGGCGCAGGGCGATTTCGCCTACAACCACGAGTCGCGCCGGGTGTGCGGCTCGTGCCATGACGACATCGACTGGACCAAGCCGGTCAAGAAGAACACGCCGGCCGGCATGCCGCCGCAGCCCGACGATTCGATGTGCCTGACCTGCCACCAGGTCGATTCGTTGGCGGTGGGCGGCTCGCCACGTGCGGGCCATGTCCACCCGATCGACGATCCGTCGTTCAACCCCGGACTCATCGTCTCGCTGTCGAACGTGCACGAGGCCGGAGCGGTCAACGGCAACAACAAGCTGGACGTGGGCGAGAAGATCGCTGTCACCGTCAACATCACCGACGGCTCGGGCGCCGCGCTGCCAGCCGCCAGCCTGCCCGCCGTCAGCGTGGTGGTGAACGGGCCGACGTCGAACCGCAACCTGTTGCTGTCGTCGACGATTCCGGCGGCGGCCCTGACGGGCGCCGGCCCCTGGAACCTGAACCTGCCCGATGTCGTGAACCTGGAGATCATCGGCACGTCGACGGCCGCCATCGGGGATGTCTTTACGGTCGCGCGCCTGCCGATCTGGAACCTGACCGGCGCCGCCACCTCGGTCTTCGTCCGTACCGCCACCGGAGCCGCCACCACGCTCGGCGCCGCCGCGGCCGCGCTGCAAAACTACGTCGACGTGCAGTCGGCGGCCGGTTTTGGGCGCAACGACTACATCGTCGTCGACGACGGCGCCGCCGGCCTGCAGGAGTACCTGCGCGTGCAGCTGGTCGACGGAAACCGACTGTGGTTCGCCGGGGCCGCGACCGCTGGCTATCAGCCGGGCCTGCGCAGCGCGCACGCCGCCGGGGCCAGCGTCACCAAGGTGACTCTGACGATGAAGACCATCAACACCGACTACACCGTCGCGGGCGCCAGCGGCGTCATCACCGAGATGACCGAATTCGGCGCCGGCGCCGTCGTGCTGGCGTCGTACACCACCGACTTCGTCATGCCGGCGGTCTACGGCCCGCCGCTGAACGATTCGCCCGACATCGGGCCAGCGGGCGGCAAGTGGAAGGGGCTGCCGCTGGTCCCGGGAACGTACACGGTTGGTGTCTGGGGCTCGCGCACGCTGACCCTGACCAGCAACGGCGAGAGCAACAGCTACCGCAGCACATCGCCGCCGGCCACCGTCGACTTCCTGGTGGGCTCGGCGACGGCGATCGTGCCGGTGTCGATCATCGCCAGCAGCGCCGCTTGCTACAATTGCCACACCGACGTGTACGGGCACGGCGGCGGCCGACGTGGCGTCGAAACCTGCTTGCTCTGCCACGGCAACGCCGGCTCCGAAGATCGCCCGCGCTACGTCGCCGCCAACGCCCCCGCCACGGCAGGCGCGTCGATCGAATTCCGCGTCATGCTGCACAAGGTGCACATGGGCGTGGATCTCCCCGACGGCGCTAGCTACGGCGTGGTCGGCTTCGGCGCGGGCGCTTACCCCAACAACTTCGCCGTGGTCTCGTTCGCCGACGTGGAGTTCCCCGCCATGCCGAGCGGCGTGAAGGATTGCCGCGCCTGCCACGGCGCCAGCAACGCCTGGCAGTCCCCCGCCGATCGGAGCCATCCGGCGGCCACCACGCCCACCGGAGCGTGGCAAACGTCGTGCGGATCGTGCCACGACTCGGGCACCGCCCGCGCGCACTTTGCCGTCATGACCGACAGCAACGGCAGCGAATCGTGCGCCGTCTGCCACGACCCCGGCCGCGACCGGGACGTCGTCCTGGTCCACACCGTTCGCTGAGCGAGGTGGCGCGAGCGGTTGGTCCGGCGCTCAATCGTTTTCCGCGAAACTATCGGGAATAGCTGACGTTTATCGGACCCAGGAAGAACGATTCGATGTCGGCCACCACGCGCAACAGCTGGTCCGGATCGAGCCGCGGCTGGGCGTTGCCATGACCACCATTTTTCAGAGTACGTCCCGAGCTCGACCGAAGTCCCCGACGGGGTGCAAGGCGACGGCGGGACGATCTGTTGCGAGACGAGCGCGCAAGTTGGTTGCGCCCGAGCCACCGGTGCCTCAATATGTCGCCCAATGCAAAAAGGCACCGTCAAGTTCTTCAATGTGGCTAAGGGGTTTGGTTTCATCACGCCGGAGGGCGGTGGGAAGGACGTGTTCGTTCACGCCAACGACATCGGCGGCGCCCTTCTGCAGGAGGGCACCAAGGTTCAGTTCGAGGTCGTCCAGGGCAAAAAGGGGCCACAGGCCAGCGCCGTCAAGGTCATCTGACCAGCCCACCGACTGGGAACCAGTCGACCCATCGCGAACCTGCTATCCGGACCCTTCCGGAGAACGGGCTTGCGTCAAACCGGATCCGGGGCGCCTTCGAAGAAATTCGGGGCGTTGGCCGGGCGGTCAACGGTCTGCCGTGCCCGGTGAAGCACTCTCTTGCCCACGCTGAGGCGGGCAATGTTCTCGGCGCCTTCATGCTCGTCGGAGAAATGCTGGGGCAGGCAGAAGCCGTCGCAGAACGCGCAGTAAACCACGCTTCCCGGACGCCGGTCGGAGGGCTCCAAGTAGTCGCCGTGCAGATAATGACGAGGTGCTGCCATTCTGGTGGTCCTTCTGGCATCGGCGCTTCCGACGACAGCCTGAGTTTGTACCACGCCCGGCGTGGATTGCGCGTACGATCAAAGTATGACCGGATCGAACAAGAGGAAACAAAGCTTGTACTTCCCAGAGGAAATGCTGACCGAGATCGGAAACGAAGCGATGCGCCAGGATCGATCGATGTCCTGGATCGTGCAGAAGTGCTGGCAGGTGGCCCGAAAGGACATGATGAGAATGCCGTCCGTCAACGATCTGTCCAGCGCTGACACCGAGACCGAGGGCGAGTCGTATAAATGAACCACACCTTCGATCCGGAATCGGAATCACTTGCGGGCAAGAGGGACGACAAGAAAGAGTCGGCATCGCACAAGGAGCGCGAGCGCCAGAAGGCTGACCTGATCGCCAGGGGCAAGGCCAAGGGCTTCCTGTCCTACGACGAGATCCAGGAGCACATGCCCGAAGGATTTGCGTCGTCCCCGCAGATGGACGACTGGCTGGCCGCGTTCTCGGCGGCGGGCATCGAGCTGGTCGACGCGGCGGCGAAGCGCAAGGGCGCCGAGAAGGGCGACGCCGACACGGCCACAGCGGCCGACGGTGCGGAGGAAGAAGAAGAAATCGCCGAAGACGACGCCACGCCCGAGGCGGCGGGCGAAGAGGACGCCGGCGGTGCCACCTCGACCGGCGATCCCGTGCGCATCTACCTGCGCAAGATGGGTTCGGTCGGACTGCTGACGCGCGAGAGCGAGGTCGCGGTCGCCAAGCGCATCGAGGAGGGCGAGCGGCGCGTCCTGAAGGTGGTCCTCAACTCGTCGGTGGCGATCGAGGATATTCTCGACCTGGGCGAAAAGCTGCGCAAGAATGAGATCCGCGTCCGCGACGTCATCAAGGACGCCGACGAGGAGCCCGAGGACGGTGAGGACGGCGAGGTCAACGAGGTGTGGCACGTCGAGCGTGCCTGCAAGCTGATCGACAAGATTCGGCGCCTGTGGAAGGCGCAAGCGACGCTGGTCGAGAAGCTGAACGAACCGGCCGCGGCGGCGACCAAGAAGAAAAAGCAGAAGCAACTGGAGGATTCGCAGGCGGCGATCCTGGCGGTGCTGCAAGAGCTGCGGTTCAAGAAGAAGCGGATCAACGACATCGTTCAGAAGCTGAAGCAGTTCGTTCAGCGAATCGACCAGAGCGATCGGGAGATCAGCGATCGCGAGCGGCAGTCGGGGTTGTCGGTGAAGGAGTTCCGGCAAACGCTGCGGGAGATCCGTTCGTCGCCCTTGCGGGCCCGGGCGGTGTCGCAAAAGCTGGGACTGCGCGTGGGTGAGGTCGAGGAGATTTCTCGGGCCATTGACAGTGCCCAGAAGCGGCGAAGGAAGGTCGAGAGCGAGGCCAAGCTGACGGCCCGGGTCCTGCGCGCGACGGTGCGCGAGATCGAGGACGGCGAGCGCATGGCAGAGAAGGCCAAGACCGAACTCATCGAGGCCAACCTGCGCCTGGTGGTGTCGATCGGAAAGAAGTACTCGAACCGCGGGCTGCAGTTCTTGGACCTGATCCAGGAGGGCAACATCGGGCTCATGCGAGCAGTCGACAAGTTCGACTACAAGCGGGGATACAAGTTCTCGACCTATGCGACGTGGTGGATCCGGCAGGCGGTCACGCGCGCGATCGCCGATCAGGCCCGCACGATCCGCATCCCGGTGCACATGATCGAGACGATGAACAAGCTGGTCCGCACGAACCGCTACCTGGTGCAAGAGCTGGGACGCGAGCCGACCCAGGAGGAGATCAGCGCCAAGATGGAGCTGCCGCTGGACAAGGTCCGCAAGGTCCTGCGCCTGGCCAAGGAACCCATCTCGCTGGAGAGTCCCGTCGGCGACGAGGGGGATTCCCACCTGGGCGACTTCATCGAAGACCGGGGCGCGCTGTCGCCGGCCGACGCCGTCATCTCGATGGATCTGGCGGATCAGACGCGCAGGGTGCTGGCCACGCTGACCCCGCGCGAGGAGAAGGTTCTGCGCATGCGCTTCGGGATCGGCGAGAAGACCGACCACACCCTGGAAGAGGTGGGCCAGGACTTCAACGTCACCCGCGAGCGCATCCGGCAGATCGAGGCCAAGGCGCTGCGCAAGCTGCAGCACGCATCGCGTGGCCACCGGCTGAAGGCTTTCACCGAGAACTGACGGCTACCGCCGGGCGCGAAACGAAAATCCGTCGGGCGTTCCAATCCCCCGCCTGGCTAACGCCGGCGCGGGTTCTTCCGGGTAAGCTTCCCGCTGGGCATGGCGTGGTCGTCTTCCCGAACGTGGGCCATTTTTCTGTGCGCGGTTCGAGCGCTGCGGCGTCACAAGCTGCGCAGCGGCCTCAGCACGCTGGGAGTCACCATCGGCATCGCGGCGGTCGTGCTGGTCGTGGCCATCGGGAATGCCGGTTCCGCGCGCACCGCCGATCAACTGAAGAAGCTGGGTGACAACCTGGTGTGGGTCGAGGCCGGCTCGCGCAACATCAACGGGGCGCGGACGGGCAGCCACGGCACCACGTCTCTGACACTGGGCGATCTGGACGCCATCCGCGCCGAGGTGCCGCTGATCAAGAGCGCCACGCCCAACGTCGACGGCACCATTCACCTGGCTTATGGCCGCCGCAGCTGGACTTCGCACTATCGGGGCGTCGGCGCGGAGTACGTCGACATCAAGGCCTGGCCGGTCGCGGAGGGCGCCGCCTTCTTCAAGAGCGACGTCGATGCGGCGGCGAACGTCTGCCTGATCGGGCAGACGGTGCGGCAGCAGCTCTTCGGGGACGAATCGCCGGTTGGTCGCTTGATCCGCGTCGAACGCTATGTTTTTCAGGTGGTCGGCCTGCTGGCGCCCAAGGGTCAGACAGGGTTCGGCCAGGATCAGGACGACACCATCGTCCTTCCGTTCACCGCGGCGCAGTCGAAGATCCGGGGGAAGGGATTCACCTGGCTGGACGACATCCTCTGCTCCGCGGTCACGCCCCAGGCGGTGGCGCCCGCGATCGATCAGATCGTCAGCTTGCTGCGCCAGCGTCACGGCATCATCCCCGGGCAGGAGGATGATTTCAACATCAGGCGGCCCGACGAGATCATCAAGGTGCAGATCGAGACGGCGAGGACATTTGCCCTGCTGCTGGTATCGGTGGCGTCGATCTCGCTGCTGGTGGGTGGGATCGGCATCATGAACGTGATGCTGGCATCGGTCACCGAACGGACGCGCGAGATCGGCGTGCGGCTGGCGGTGGGCGCCACCCGCCGGGCGGTGCAGTTTCAGTTTCTGGCGGAGGGGATCATCCTCAGTCTCTTCGGCGGTGGTCTGGGGATTCTGTTGAGCTTGGCCAGCGCCGTCGCGGTGGAGCGCCTCCTGGAATGGCCGATCACCATCTCCGCCCAGGGAATGCTGCTAGCGACGGCTTTCTCAATCGGCGTGGGCGTCTTCTTCGGCTTCTATCCAGCGCGGCGAGCGTCGGCGCTGGATCCCCTGGCGGCGCTGCGCCACGAATAGCGCGATTGGTACGCAACTTCCGCGGCGCGGCTTCGATACCAGTGCGCGGGGAATGATTCCCGTGATACCTCATCGCGAGGAGCCGTTTGCCGTCCGCGCCGAAACCAGCGACCGAAGTCCAGATCGTGGCGGCCTCGGCGCTGTCAGCGGCCGGCGCCTCGGCGGGGTGCGCCGTCGCCTCGGCGCGGCTGGGACTGTCGCGCATCACGTTCGCGTCGGACATGGACGTGGACGATGACCGGGGCGTGCGGGTCGCCCGGGCCGATTACCTGGCGGGTCGCGACGACATCTCGCGTATCGAGGAGCTGCTGAGCGCCGCCGTACGGGCGGTCGTGGCCCG
>DATKEU010000068.1:0-6482 GCA_035544495.1 Polyangia bacterium
GTCCCCAGCACCGAGCCGCTCGCGGGCGAATGGCGTTATCCCGCGAACCCGGTCATCTGCCGGTCGGTCCCGCGCCGGTTCAGCCCGTGTGTCCGCCTGCCTGGCGGCGGGCCGACATCCGGAACTGACCTTCCCACAGCAGCATCGTGTTCAGGATGTCGGACTTCAGCAGCACCAGCGCCGAGAACGCCTTCTCGCGATCGGTTTGCGGGCGCACGTGCATGTCCAGCAGCAGGTCGGTCTCGACGCCGTCGAGATCGCGGGGGGCGTACTCGGTGAACTCGAGGACGTCACTGAACAGGGCGACGTGCCAGCGGTGGTGGCTGATCTTGCCGACGTTCAGCCACATGTCTTTGCCCAGTGTGGGTGTCTCCAGGTAGCCGCGCTTGCCCACGCGCTGGAGCTCGCGGCAGGCGCGCTCGGGATCGGCGACGTGCTCCAGCACGTGCGAGCAGTAGACGAAGTCGAATTCCTTGTCGGCGAACGGCATCTGTTCCACCGGGCAGTTGAACACTGGCCGGCCGGCGAGGTGCTTGAACGGGCTGCCGGCGCGGCCGTAGTTGTTGTCCTCGACGGCCAGATCGGCCAGGTGGGTGGCGAAGGCCAGCGGGTGGTTGCCGCTGCCGATGTCGAGGACCTTGTCGCCGGGGCGAATGCCAAAGTTGTAGTGCCGAGCCTGGTACAGCGTGAACCTGTCGGCGTCGCCCAGCGGCAGGTACATCTCGTACGCCAGCAGCAGGGCGTCGCGCGCGAGCGGCGGAAAACGGCCCATCGCCTGCTCGCAGACGTCGAGGGCGTCATAGAGACGCCCCTTGATGTAACAGTCGACCGCGTGCTGCAGCAGCTGCGCCGGGGCTAAAGTGGCGGGCGCGGCGTAGCGCGGGCGGCGGCCGAACGGGCGCGACGGATCGGCGGCGAACGGCGGGGTCAGGGCGGCGCTGGCTGTGGTGGTCATGGGTGGGCCGCGCGCTGGCGCGCCTCCTCGGGCAGCACGGCCCAGCGCGCTTCCCAGCCGCCGGGGAACGGAAAGCGCCGGTACGAGCCGATGCCGATGTCGACGTTCTGCGGACTCTGCCGGACCAGCAGGGTGTGCCCGGGCGTGATGCTGATCTTCTCGTTCATCCCGAAGGCGAACGTCGGCAGCACGGCCTTGACCGCCATCCCCTGCCGCCACAGCGCTTCGGCGTAGGGGACGTAGCAGCCGCGCAGCAGTTGCTCGACCAGCGGAAAACCGGAGTGCTTGCTGGTCAGCACGACGTCGGGGCGGGGGACCTGCAACGAGTGAAAGTGATAGAAGACGACCGGGCCGCCGTCGACGGTGGGCGTCTTGCCGTTCTCGGCGCTGATGCGGTAGTTGCCGACGTTCCAGGGCGCCAGGCCCGCGCCCACGTTTTGCAAGACCACCACGTTGCGAAAGCGCGTCGGCCAGTCGTCGAGATACATCTGGTCGCCGAACTTGCCGCTCTCCACGCGCTGGTAGCACCACTCGTTGCAGCGGTCGCGCCACCACTCCAGGGCGCCCATGCCGTCGGCGTCGCGCCGGAACGAGAGCAAGCCGACGTTGAACCGGCCGCTCTGGGCGACCATGTACGCCAGGTCCGGCGTGAAGCGATGCTCGTGGATGAGGATCGACCGCGAACCCAGCTCGGCATAGACCGGGTCCGACGGCGAGAAGAAGTAGAGATCGGCGTCCAGGTAAGTGAGGACGTCGATCGCGGGGTAATGCTGGATCAGCCAGCGGATGATCGACGGGGTCAGCGTCCAGTAGTACTCGACGAAGGTGCGGTTGGCGCGCGCGGCGGCCAGCGCCTCGTCGCCGGCCTCGATGGCGTGCAGGGGGACGGGGACGACGTTGGGGTGGTCCAGCGCCGTGAGGACGACGCGCGTGAGCTCGTCCAGGCAAACGAAGTACAGCGTGTAGTCGCCGCGTTCGTGGCGTTGCAGCGATTCGATGAGGGCCAGGCCGCGCACCAGGTAATTGCGATCGGCCAGCGTGCAGAAGTATCGGCGCGACGACATCAGAACATCTCCTGTCCGGCGCGCTGGCAGACGTACGTGACGCCGTATTCGTCGCGCTGCGGGTCGGCGTGGAACTCTTGTTGCGAGACGACGGTCAGGCCCGACTCCGCCAGCAGCGACACCAGCTCGCCCTCGTTGAAGCGCAGCTCGACCATGTCGACGCCATAGCCTTTCTTGCGCAGGTGATGGGTCTTGCGCGCGCGGCACACGGGCGTGCGGTGGGCGACGACGACGCGGCCGGCGACGCGCGCGGTCTCGCGGATGTGCTGGTGATAGTTGGGGACGTGCAGCAGCACGCAGGAGGAGACGACGATGGGAAAGGACTGATCGCCGAAGGGCAGCTTGGCGCCGTCGCCGACCAGGAACTTGCCCTGCGGGTAATAGTCGACGGCCATGTCGATCATCGCGGGCGAATAGTCGACGCCGGTGTAGTCGACGGGCTGCCCGAGGAGATAGCGCAGGACTTCGCGGTAGTAACCGCTGGCGCAGCCGATCTCCAGGACGGGCGCCGACGGGTGCCGCGCCAGCAGCGGGCGCAGGGCGCGGGCCAGCACCTCGAACGGGGTGACGGGGCTGCCCTTGTACATGCCGCCCAGCTCGCGCGTGACCAGGGCGCGCTGCTTGCCGGGCAGGGTGTCGTCCTTCCACGCGTCGGTCAGCTGCGTGGTGACGGCGTCGGCGCTGAGCGGCGCGTAGCCGGTGGAGATGGCGCCGAGATCGACGGGCGGCTGCGCGACCGCCGGCTGGCGTTCGAGGCGCAGGTGACGGGCGAGGATCTCGGCCGTGTCGCGCATGCGCCGGGCGTAGGTGTGATCGCGCAGCGTGCGCTGCTGGCCGGCGCGGGCGATGGCGGCCGCCTGCTCGGGGTGAGCAAGGTAGTACTGACAGAGGGCGACGCATTCCTCGGGCGTGCGGTAGGCGACGACCTCCTTTCCGATCTCGAACAGCTGGCCCAGGTTGGTCTTGTAGTCGGTGATGAGGAGCGCGCCGCAGCCGGTTGCTTCGTAGAGGCGCATGTTGTTCGCGTTGTCTTCGGCGACGGCAATGTGGCGATTGACGGTGACGCCGGAGGCGCGCAGCAGGCCGAACATCTTTGCGCCCCAGGCCTCGCCCAGGTGGCGGGCGCGGACGCGCGAGTCTTCCGGCAGCGAATCGGCGCCGTAGCCGTAGATTTCGATCGGCAGGGCGTTGGCCAGCGCGGTCAGCAGCTCCGTTCCGGCCGGGTGGTGGGGCGAGATGCCGCCCACGAAGGTCAGCGAGTGGCGGTCGCTCTCCGTCGGGGGCAGGTCCAGCACGCGCGGATCGAAGGCGAGCGGCTGGTAGTACGCGGTGATGCCCGACTGGCGAAAGCGCTCCGCGAAGTGCGGGAACGACGTGAAGATGATGTCCAGGGCCTTGGCGTCGGCTTGCGGCGGCACGGGCGAGGCAATCTGCCCGACCAGAAGCTCGCACAGCGGGCGCAGCCGGGCGAGGATCGCTGGCGTCGCGAGGCTGAGATCCTGCAGGTAGATGACCTGCGGGCGCAGGCGCCGGAGCTGTTCGACCAGGACGTCGAGGTAGTCGGGGAGATTGACGTCCGCCTCACGCGCCCAGGCGCTCTGCAAGGGGCCGCAGTTGGCGATGATATCGTCGGCGACCCAGCCGGCCTGTTTCAGGCCCTGGGAGTAGAAGTCGCTGTCGCCGAAGCACGTCGCCTGCAGGCTGGCTTTCTGTTGCGCGTAGGACGCGCCGATCAACTCGGGTTGGCGGCGGTAGTGCGCCTCCAGAAAGGCGGCGTAGTAGGTGTTGATGAAGATGCACGTCGGGGCGGGCTGCGGCGCTGCGGGCGCGACCGCCGGCGCGGGCGCGGCCGCGTGCGCGGGCGGGCGCGACGCGGGCACGCTGATCGCGGGGCTTCGGGGCGCGGCGCCGACGACGCCGGCCACGCCGGCGACGACGCGCTCGACGTCGGCGTCGGCGAGCTCGGGGAACATCGGCAGGCTGAGGATCTCGCGGCAGGCGGCCTCGGTGTGCGCCAGCGCCCCGGCCACGGGGACGCGTCCCTGATACGCCGGTTGCAGGTGCACGGGCACCGGATAGTGGATCAGCGTGCCGATCCCCAGCGCTTGCAGGCTGGCGCGCAGATCGTCGCGCCGCGCGCAGCGGATGACGTACTGGTGAAAGACGTGCCCAGCGCCCGGGCGGCGCGGCGGCGTGACGACATCGGCGGCGCGCAGGCCGGCGTCATAGCGGGCGGCGATGCCGGCCCGGCGCGCGTTGTCGGTGTGAAGGTGCGGCAGCTTCACGCCCAGGACCGCGGCCTGCAGCTCGTCGAGGCGGCTGTTCATTCCCAGGCTGCGCCCGTCGGGGCCCGGCTCGCTGCTGACGTAGCGCTGGCGCCAGCCGTACTCGCGCAGCGCGCGCAGGCGCTCCGCGGTCGCGGAATCAGCGGTGACGACGGCGCCGCCGTCGCCGAAGGCGCCCAGGTTCTTGGTCGGGTAAAAGCTGAAGGCGGCGGCGGCGCCCCAGGTGCCGGCGGCGCGGCCGTCCAGCGTGGCGCCGTGCGCCTGCGCGCAGTCCTCGATCACGATCAGGTCCTCGCGCGCGGCGATGCCGGTGATGGCCGGCATGTCGCAGAGCTGGCCGTAGAGGTGGACGGCGACGACGGCGCGGATGGCGGCGCGGTTCACGCCGGCGGACGGGCGTGCCAGCGCGGCGGCGAGCGCGTTCGGGTCCAGCGTGAACGTCGCCGGATCGATGTCGACGAAGAGAGGCATCGCGCCGGCGAGCTCGATGGCGGCGATGGTGGCGCCGGCCGTGTGCGAGGGCGCGACGACGACGTCGTCCGGGCCGACGCCGCAGGCGCGCAGGGCCAGCGTCAGCGCGTCGGTGCCGTTGGCGACGCCGACGGCGTGCCCGCGCCCGGCGCTCGCCCACACGAACGCGGCGAACGCCGATTCGAAGGCGGCGACCTCCGGGCCCAGGATATAGCGGCCGCCCTCCATCACGCGCGCCAGGGCGGCGTCGATCTCGGCCTTGTGCGCGTGGTAGCTGGCGCGCGGGTTGGTCTGCGGGATGGCGTTTGTCATCGCTCGAGTGTCGGGGCTATCGGAAGGGACCATCGCAAGGGGCTGTCGGAAGGGACCATCGCAAGGGACAATCGGAGGATCAGCGGTAATGATCGAGGTGCTGGCGAAAATATTCGACCGAGCGGCGCAGCCCCTCCGCCAGGGTCACCTCGGGTGACCAGCCGAGCTGCTGGCGGATCAAGCGGTCGTCCGCGTAGTAGTCGCCGATGTCGATGCGCTTGCGGTCGGCGGGGAACTCTTTCAGGAGGTAACTGCCGCCGCCCGCCACGTCGACCAGCAGATCGGCCAGGGCCTTGAGCGCGATCGGCTTGTGGCCGCCCACGTTGTAGACCATGCCGTTCGAGCGCTCGGTCAGCGCCGCCAGCAGCAGGGCATCGGCGGCGTCGTCGACGTAGGTGAAGTCGCGCAGCTGATCGCCGCCCCACACCTCGAACGGGCGGCCTTCCAGCAGCGTGCGGATCCAGATCCCCAGGAAGGTCTGGCGCGCGTCCTTGATGCGCATGCGCGGGCCGTACGTGTTGGTCAGGCGCAGGGCGCAGGCGCGCACGCCGTACACGTTGTTGTACAAGATGTGGTACCACTCGCCGGCCATCTTGTTGATGCCGTTGACGTCGACGGGGCGAAGCAGGTGCTTCTCGTCGACCGGCTGATAGTCGGGCTTGCCGTAGATCTGGCGAGTGCTGGCGAACACCACCTTCAGCGACGGGTTGTGGTGGCGGCAGGCCTCCAGGATGGACAGCTGCGAGCGGCAGTTGATGTCGAGATCGGTGAAGGGGTCCAGCATCGAATCGAGGTGGCTGGTCTGGCCCGCCAGGTTGAAGAGAAAGTCCTGCTTCTGGACCAGGTATTGAAAGCTGTACGTGTCGCGCACGTCGGAGATGTTCACGCGCACGCGCGCGCGGATGGCGTCGATGTTGAACAGGTTGCCGCCATAGGTGGGGATCAGCGTGTCGACCAGCGTGACGTCGGCGCCGAGCTCGACCAGGCGCGCCGCCAGCGTCGAGCCGATGAAGCCGAGGCCGCCGGTGATGAGGACGCGCGCGTTCTTGAAGGCCGTCTCGGGCGAGGGTGTCGACACGGGATCGTTCATGGCAGCAGGGCAATCGCCGCCGGCCGCTGGGCGGTGCGCGCGGGGATGACGATGGTGGACGGCGCGGTGGGCGCGGTGGGCGCGGTCGGCGCCGTCGGTTGGGCGCCCAGCCCGCTCATGGCCGCCTGACTGGCCAGGAGGGCGGCGTCGTCATCCGGGACCAGCGTCCGGTAGCGCTGGTGCAGCAGCCGCATCGTGCGCACGAAGTCGCCGGGGCTGGCGCTGCTGATGGTGCTGCCATCGATGCGCCACGAGAGAAAGGTGGTCGGCACGGCGGCATGGGCGACGGCGAAGCGCGTGCCGAG
>DATKEU010000069.1:0-3390 GCA_035544495.1 Polyangia bacterium
CGCGGCTGGGTGCCGCGCGCCGACACGCCGAACCGGTACGCGCGGGCGCTGCTGGCCGAAGTGCGCGGCGTCGAGCCGGAACGCCTGCTGGACGCGCTGTTGGCGGCGGCCTTCATCGAGGCGCGCTCGCACGAGCGGCTCGGTTGCCTGGCCGACGGGTTCGCGCGCACCGGCGAGCCGGAGCTGGCCGACTTCTACCGGTCGCTGGCCGGCGCCGAGGAGCGCCACGCCGAGATCTTTCTCGATCTCGCCGCCCCGCTCGTCCCGGCCGATGTCTTCGACGATCGCCTGAGCTTCTTCGCCGAGCGCGAAGCGGCGATCCTGGCCGCGCTGCCGCACGGCCCGCGCATCCACTAGAGAGCGTGTCCCCGGAGAGCCCGTCCGCGTGACGGGCGGGCTACGTACGCGGACCCCTCGCACGTCCTGCACGCCCTCGTGCGCCAAGGGCGCACGAACGCCTGCGCGCTTGCTGAGGAGGCGCCCCGACGCCCCCGCCGCGTGTTCGCCCGGCAGGCAACGCTGTTGTCGTCGCGGCAACAAATCCCCCCTTCTCCTACCACGTGAAATCAGCCACTTAGGATTATAGCGCCAAAAAAATTGTTGGCTTCCTTCCTGCTTTCTTATCGCGCAGAGGCAAAGACATGAGAACCAGAATGACTCTTTCAGTGGCATCTCTGGCACTCATTGGGTCCGGAATGGGTTGCTCCGATGCGGTTACATCCGACACCAGCGCCGAACAAGGCGCCGCTACCGCCAGCGAGAACGGCATGGCGCAAATCAATGGGTTGAGCTCGTTCAACGGGCTCGGCTCGCAAAATGGGCTCAGCGTGTACAACGGGCTCAGCTCGTTCAACGGGTTGAGCTCGTTCAACGGGCTGATGACCACGCAGCCCGGACGCGTGACCACCTCGTACCTGGTCAGGTGCGCGCTGCCGGCGGGTCGGAGCATCACGAAGCAGGATCCGAGCAACACCTGGTACACGTACCAGGGCGCCATCGGCGTCGGCGCGGGATGGGAGAATGGCTCCTGTGACGCCAACTGCCAGCAGGCCGTCTCGGCTTGCATGATGGCCCACGTGAACACCGCGGGCGTGCACATCCCGCTGTGGCTGGATTCGCCGCTCACCCCGATTGGCTGGGGCCAGAGCTCGACCTATCCCAACCAGGAAGGCACTTACTTCGGCAACATCTTCACGCCGAACCCCGCGACAGGAACGGTCGACGCGTTCTACTGCAACGGTCCGGCCTACGATCGCTCGGTGGTCCCTGGCCGTCTGGGCGCCTACCAGGCCAACGCGCCCTACACCAACCCGTTCGGCATGGACGCTCAGTGCGCCAGCAACTGCACCGCGCCCGCCTCGCCGAACCAGAACGACGGCTACGCCTCGTGCAAGGGTTACAACGCGCCCATCACCGTGTGGCGCCAGAACGCCCCCGCGTTCGTCGCCGGTCAGGCCTACTCGTTCACCTCGGTGAACAGCGGCAAGGTGCTGGACATTCCGCTCCCGTACATCACGCAGAACGGCCTCCAGCTGCAGCAGTGGACCTGGCTCAACAAGGACAACCAGAAGTGGTACATCACCGCCGTCGACGGCGGCTACTTCAAGATCATCAACAAGCAGAACGGCAAGGCTCTGGAAGTCCTCGCGGCGGACATGTCCGACGGCGCCACCATCGACCAGTCGGACTACCACGCGGGTCTGAACCAGAACTGGGCCATCTCGCCGACCGGCAACGGCTTCAGCGTCGTCGCCCGCCACAGCGCCAAGGCCCTGGACATCGAGAACACCTCCCTGACGGATGGCGCCAAGACGCACCAGTGGTACTACTACGGCCGCACCAACCAGATCTGGACCATCACTCCGGTCAACTAGGCCTCTCTCACCGAAAGCAACCCAAAAAACGCGCACGGACCGCCCGGTCCGTGCGCGTTTTTCTTTGTGCGGCCGGCGTGGGAGCGCGGGATGCGCCCTACCGCTCGAATGCCAGCGCGCCGCCGATGAAGGTCATCGCCACCTCGAGCGCGTTGTCCCACAGCACGAGGTCGGCGTCGGCTCCAACCTGCAAGCGCCCCTGCGCCGTCAACCCGAGGACATTGGCCGGCGTCTCCGTCGCCATGGTCAGCGCGTCCTCGAGCTCGGCGCCGGTGAAGGTCAGCATGGTGCGCACGGCGCGGTCCATGGTCAGCGTCGATCCCGCCAGCGTCCCGTCGGACAGGCGCACCACCGCCCCGTCGGAGACCACGGTCTCGCCGCCGAGCGCGAACGTTCCCGGCCCGCACCCGGCCGCCGCCACGGCGTCGGTCACCAGCGCCAGGCGCTCGGCACCCTTGGCGCGCAAGGCCAGGTTCAACGCCGCGAAGTGCGCGTGCACGCCGTCCGCGATCAGGCCGGCGACGATCCGTTCGTCGACCAGCGCGGCGCCGACGGCGCCGGGGGCGCGGTGGTGGAACATCGACGACGCGTTGAAGAGGTGCGTGGTCATGGTGGCGCCCGCGTCGACGCCCGCTTCGAACTGATCGAAGGTGGCGTCGGTGTGGCCCAGGCTGATGACGATCCCGCGATCGCGCAGGCGGCGGATCAGCTCCAGCGCGCCTGGCCGCTCGGGCGCCACCGTCATCAGGCGGACGTCGTCGCCTTCGATCAGCTCGTCGGCCAGCTTGTCGTCGGGGTCGCGGATCAGATCGCGCCGGTGAGCGCCGGCGCGCGACGGCGCCAGGAACGGCCCCTCGAGGTGCAGGCCCAGCATGCGCGCGCCCGGCGCGCCACGAGCGTGGCCGAAGGCGCGGCGGGCGGCGCGGTACCCGGCCGCGTCGCGCGTGACCAGCGCGGGCAAGAAAGCGGTCACGCCGGTGGCGGGCAGGGCGGCGGCGAGGCCGCGCAGGGCGCTGGCGTCCGCGCCCACCTCGCAACCGAAGGCGCCGTTGACCTGCAGGTCGATGAGCCCCGGCGACACGATGTTCGCGCGCAGCACGGGCTCGGGCAGCGCGACCGCGTCCAGCTCGCTCTCGCCGACGACGGCGGCGATGGCGCGGCCGTCGACAATCACGGCGCCCCTCTGCAGCGCGCCCGCGATCAGCAGCCGACCGGTGACCGTGAAGCGCGAGACCGCGTGCGGCGTGACCATGGTCCGGTATCATGGTAGCAAAAGTGCTGCTGAACCGTTTCCTGATCATCGCGGCCGCCGTCATGAACATGGGCCTCGCGTTTCCGTTTTCCGTGCACGAAAAGCGGCTGCCGAACGGCCTGCAGGTGGTGGTGATCGACTACGACTCGCCGGGGCTGGTGGCGTATTACACGGTGGTGCGCGCCGGCAGCCGCAACGAGGTCGAGCCGGGCAAGTCGGGCTTCGCCCATTTCTTCGAGCACATGATGTTCCGCGGGACCGACC
>DATKEU010000070.1:0-23590 GCA_035544495.1 Polyangia bacterium
TAACGTCCCTCCATCGCGTCGACGGATCAAGCTCTCTTTTGCGACACCGCGTTGTCACACGCTCCCGTCCCGAGCGGCGCGCCCTCACCGTCGGCGCGCGCCGGCGGGCGGGATCCGTCCGGAGCAGCGTGGTAAACAACCCGCCGATGAAAGTCACCGCCCGGACCCTCTGTCTGCTTTGCGTCCCGCTGCTGCCGCTTCTGACCGCCGCGCACTACCCCGGCTTCATCGCGCCTCCGGCCGCCCCCACCCCGCGCGAGGTCGTGCTGCCGTTCGAGAAGTACGCGCTACCGAATGGCCTGGAGGTGATCCTGCACGAGGACCACCGCATCCCGCAGATCGCGGTCGACCTCTGGTACAAGGTCGGCTCCAAGGACGAGGCGGTGGGGCGCACTGGTTTCGCCCACCTGTTCGAGCACGTGATGTTCCAGGGCACGAAGCACATCGGCGAGGACAAGTACTTCGAATATCTGCAGAAGGCCGGCGCCTCGAACACCAACGGATCGACCGGCGACGATCACACCAACTACTTCGAGGTCGTCCCCACCAACCAGCTGGAGCTGGCGCTGTGGCTGGAGAGCGATCGCATGGGCTTCCTCCTGGATCGCCCAGGCTTCAAGGAGACGCTCGACAACCAGCGCGACGTCGTCAAGAACGAGCGCCGCCAGCGCGTCGAGAACCGCCCCATGGGCCTTGTGACAAAGGTCACGCTGGAAGCGCTCTATCCACCGTCGCATCCGTACTTTCACGAGGTGATCGGATCGATGGAGGATCTCTCCGCGGCCAGCGTCGACGACGTCAAGGCGTTCTTCCGCCGTTACTACACGCCGAACGACGCCACGCTGGTCATCGCCGGCGACATCGATCGCGCGAAGACCAAGGAGCTGGTCGACAAATATTTCGGTCCCATCCCTTCGGGCGATCCCATCGTCCGCGAGGTGCCACCGGCGCCGCGCCTGGACCGGCAGAAGCGCATCGCCCTCGAGGCCAAGGTTCAGCAGCCGCAGCTCACCATCTCGTACATCACGCCGGCGCAGTTCGCCCCCGGCGACCGCGAGCTGGATCTGGTGGCCAGCGTGATGGCGGGCGGCAAGTCGTCTCGCCTGTACCAGCGTCTGGTCTACGACATGAAGATCGCGCAGACGGTGACCGCCGCCCAGCAGAGCCAGAAGCTCTGCAGCACGTTCGAGATCGCCGCCTCGCCGCTGCCCGGTCACACGCTGGACGAGATCCTCGCCGTCATCGACGAGGAGGTCGAACGCCTGCGCGCCACCCCGGTCGACGCGCGCGACCTGGAGCGCGCCAAGAACCAGATCGAATCGGAGACCGTGCGCAGCCTGGAATCGCTGCTGGCCCGCGCCGAGCGCCTGCAGGCCTACAACGACGGCGCCGGCGATCCCGGCTTTCTGACCGAGGACCTGCGCCGCTACTTGGCCCTGGATGCGCCGGCGCTGCAGGCGGCGGCCGCCCAGTATCTGCGCAAGGACGCGCGCGTGATCGTCACCGTCGATCCGAATCCCGAGGCGCCCATCATGGGGCGGGTGAGGAAATGAAACCGCCGATCGCCGGAGTGTCGAACCGGATGACGCGCGCGCTGGGCGGCATCGTCGCGCTGGCCGCGCTGGACGCCGCCTGCGCGACGCAGGCGCCCCCGCCCGCGCCGGCCGCCCCGCCGGTCGCGCTGGCGCCGCCCGCGCCCGCGGCGGTGCCGCCACCCGCGCCCGCGCCACCGCCCGTGCGCGCCACGCCCGACGCGCCCTTCCGCGCCGAGGCGCCCGCTCCCGGGCCCGAGCCGGCCTTCGCCGTGCCGGCGTTCAAGCGCTTCAAGCTGCCGAACGGCCTGGAGGTTGTGTTGGCGGAGTTCCACGACCTTCCGCTCATCGACCTCAACCTTTACGTGAAGTCTGGGGGCGGCGCCAACCCGCCCGAGATGGCGGGCCTGGCCGAGATGACCGCCAACATGCTCGACGAAGGGACGAAGACGCGGACGGCGTTGCAGATCGCCGACCAGCTGGCGGTGCTGGGGGCGGCGCTCGGCACCGGCAGCTCGTGGGACGCGTCGACGGTGACGCTGGCGACCCTGACGCGCAACTTCGACGCCGCGCTGGCCATCTGGGCCGACGTCGTCCAGAACCCGCGCTTCGACGAGAGCGAGTACGCGCGCGTCCGCGACAACGTCCTCGCCGCCATCGCGCGCCGGAAGGACGCTCCTCCCACGGTGGCGTCGCTGGCCATGTCGCGCGTGCTGTTCGGCCCGCGCCACCCCTATGGCTGGCCGCTGGCCGGCGTCGAGGAGAGCCTGAAGGCGATCGCGCCCGCCGATCTGATCAAGTTCTATCGATCGCACTACCTGCCCAACAACGCCGTCCTCATCGTCGCCGGCGACACCACCGAGCCCGAGCTGCGCGCCAAGCTGGGCGCCGCGCTGGGCGGCTGGAAGCCAGGCAAGGTGCCGGCGCACAAGCTGCCGCCGGCGGTGCTGGCCACCGCCCCGGCCGCGCCGGGCGCGAACAAGACGCACGTGGTGCTGATCGACAAGGCGCAGGCGCCGCAGTCATCGGTGCGCGTCGGCCTGGTCGGCATCGAGCGCACCAACCCGGACTACATCCCGATCACGGTGATGAACCTGATCCTGGGGGGCGGCTTTTACCGCCTGGATCTGAACCTGCGCGAGGGGAAAGGCTGGACCTACGGAGCGCGATCGATGTTCGACAGCCGCAAGACGCCAGGGCCGTTCTCCGCCGGGGGCGAGTTCGTCGCCGCCCACACCGCCGAATCAGTCGGCGAGATCATGCGCGAGATGAACGGCATGCGCGACGCCGACGTCACCGACGCCGAGTTGGCGCGCGCCAAGGATCAGATCACCAAGTCATTCCCCGCCCGCTTCGCCACCCGCGCCTCGGTCGCCGGCCAGCTGGCCGAAATCGGCGTCTACGGCCTGCCCGACAGCTACCTGCGCGACTACACGCGCAAGATCATGGCCGTCACCAAGGACGACGTGCGCCGCGTGGCGCGCAAGTACCTCGATCCGTCGCGCCTGGCGGTGGTGGTGGTCGGCGACGAGAAGTCGCTGCGCGAGCCGCTGGGAAAGTTCGGCACCGTCGAGGTGCGTGACCTCGACGGCAACCCGGTGGCGATGAAGGAGTGAGCGCGGGCGGCCACCCTCCGCCGCCTGCGTCCGGGCGCGGTCACTTTACCAGCGTGAACGAGCCCTCGGCGCCCGGGGCGCGCAGCGATTCCAGAAGCGCCAGGTTGTGGCGCGCCTTCTCGTTGCCGGGGTCGAGGCGCATCGCCTCGCGAAAGTGGGCCTCGGCGAGGGCCGCGTTGCCCATGCGCAGGGCGACGACGCCGCTCATGAACCGGATCTCGGCGTCGTCGGGAGCGACGCCCGCGGCCGCCGCCAGCTCGGCCGCCGCGTCGGGGTGCCGCTCGGCTGCCTCCAGCGCCAGCGCGTAGTTGAAACGCACGCTGGCCTTGTCCGGCCGCCGCCTGGCCGCGCGCGACAGGAACCACAGCGCCTGCTTGACGTCGGCGCGCTTGAACGCGATCGCCCCCAGGTTCGCGTAGGCGTCGGCCTGCACGGCGCGGATCCGCGCCGCATCGAGGAAGATGCGCTCCGCGGCGCCCAGCCGGCCCGCGTCGGCGTAGGTCACGCCCAGCAGAAACAGCGGGCGCGGATCGTCGGGCGGCGACAGGCGCCGCAGCCTCTCGTAATAGCCGGCCGCTCGCTCGGCCTCGCCGCGGGCGCGCAGCAGATCACCGATCAGCTTCAGCGCCACCACATGCCGCGGCCGGCGCCGCAGGATCTCCTCGTACGCGGCGATCGCCAGATCGTTCCTGGCGGCGCCGGGCGCCGCGTACGCCGCCGCCAGCTCCAGCCGCGCGTCGACGTCGTCCGGATCCAGGCGAACCACCTCGGCCAGCTCGTCCGCCAGCGCGGCGCCCGCCTGCTGCGACGCCAGCACCAGCGCCAGCGCGCGGCGCGCGCGAAGATCACCCGGCCGCGCCTTCACCACCGCCTGCAGCGCCACCCGCGCCTCGCCCAGCGCGCCCGCGTCGGCCAGCAGCTCGCCGTATGCGCGCCGGGCGTCGAGATCATCGGGATCGAGCGCCAGCACCTGCGCGTATCGCTCGCGTGCCGTCGGCAGGCCGGCCGTGCGATCGAGCGCCGCCAGGCCCGCGATGGCCAGCGTGTACGTCGGCCGCAGCTCGACGGCCGAGCTCCACAGCGCCCGCGCGTGGCCGGGCTGCCCGGCGGCCAGGCGGAGCACGCCGAGGTAGCGGCGCACCTCCGGCGCCCTCGGGTCGATGACCAGCGCCCGCGTCAGGTTCCGCTCGGCGCGCATCGCGCTGGCGCCGCCGGGTTTCGACGGGTAGCCGTCGACGCCGACATAGGCCGCCACACCCCGCCCGTACAGCACGAAGGCGTAGGGATCGCGGGCGAACGGCGCCGCGATCGCCGCCCGCTGCCCGGCGTCGGCCGCGGGGCTGACGCCCGCGGCGTCCAGCGCCTCCAGCGCCGCCCGCAGCGCCGTGCGCGGCACGTCCTCCTTGCTGCCGACCGCTTCGGCGTGGCCGGCCACGCGCCGAGGTTCGCCCACCGCGTGCACGTCGACGCTGACCGCGATCTTCCAGTCGGGCCGCTTCTCGAACGCGCCGCCGATCACCCAGCGCGCCCCCGCCGCCGCCGCGCGCGCCAGCGTGTCGTCGACCGACCCGCGCTCGATCACCGCCGGCCCGCCCGCGAAGCGCAGCGCCGGCGCCATCGCCAGCCGCTCGCCGATCACCGCCGGCAAGCCGCCGCGCAGGAAGTCCAGCGTGCGCGGGCCGCCGCGGTTCGTGAACGCCGCCACCAGGAACGACTGGCGCGCCGGCGCGGCGGGCGTCGCGTCCGCCGTGTCCGCCGCGCGCGCCGGCCGCGCAACCGACAGCGCGGCCGCCACCACCGCCGTCACCGTCGCTGCCCGCAATAAATTGACGCCCGTTCCCCGGCGGCCCATAGACAAATAGTGCAACCAGGAACGACGATGACAAGTTTCCGTCGGGTTGCTCGCGCCGCCGTGCGCGTCGCGCTGGTGGCGGCGGTGGGCGCCGTGGCGCTGGGTTGCGCGCTCGGCTACCGGATGTACCGCGCGTTCGAATCCGATCTGCCCGCGCGCCTGGACGTGGTCACCGATTACCGCCCGTTGCGCGCCAGCCAGGTCTTCAGCGCCGACGGCGAGATGATCGGTCAGTTCTACGTCGAAAAACGCGTCCTCCTGCCCGTCGACGCCATCCCGCTCACCGTGCGGCGCGCCTTCGTCGCCGCCGAGGACGCCCGCTTCTACTCGCACGGCGGCATCGATTACCTCGGCGTCCTGCGCGCCGCCTGGGCGAACCTGCGCGCCGGCCGCGTCGTCCAGGGCGGATCGACCATCACACAGCAGGTCGCCAAGCTGCTGCTCGTCGGACGCGAGCGCTCGCTGTCGCGCAAGGTGCGCGAGGCGATGCTGGCGCACCGGATCGAAGCGCGCCTGGGCAAGGATCAGATCCTGGGCATCTACCTCAACCACGTCTACCTGGGCCAGGGCGCCTACGGCATCGCCGCCGCCGCCGGCGCGTACTTCGGCAAGGAGCCGAAGGATCTCAGCGTCGCCGAAGCCGCCATGCTGGCCGGGCTGCCCAAGGCCCCCGGCCGCGCCACCCCGTTCCGCGATTTTCCGCGTGCGCAGGCCCGCCAGCGCTACGTCATCGATCAGATGCGCAACCTCGGTTTCCTGAGTGAAGCCGACGCCGAGACCGCGAGGCGCGAAGCGCTGGTGCTGGTCTCCCGCGGGCGCAGCCTGACCAACGTCGCCGCCCCCTACTTCGTCGAGACCATCCGCCGCTACATCGCCGACAACTACGGCGACGAGGAGCTGCTCGAGCGCGGCCTGCGCGTCTACACCACCCTCGACATGCGCCGGCAGCGCGTCGCGGAGGCCGCGTTGCGCGGGGGCCTCGAGGACCTGCAGCGCAGGCTGGGCTTCGCCGGGCCGGTCGGCCACCTCGACGGCGCGGAGCTGCGCAAGCTGCTGCGCGGGCGCCCGCGCCCGTTCGGCCCCGCCGGCTATCAGCTGGACGACGCCGAGACGGACGATCAGCTGCTGTTGCCCGAGCCCCGCCCGGCGATCCCGATGGCCACCATCGACGCCACCCAGCCTGGCAATCACCTGCCCGAGCCGATGGCCAAGTACGTGGTCGGCGAGGCCCGCGCCGCCCGCCGCGCCGCCGAGGCGGAGGCGCGCGCGGCGCGCAGCGCGACGAAGCCAGCGGCGGCGCTGCCCGCCGTCGATCCCGACACCACCTACGCCGCCGCCGTCGTCGCCGCCGGCCCCCACGTCGTGCTCGCCTCGGGCGCGTCGACCTTCGCCGTCGATCCAGCCGACGAGGCGCGCCTGCTGACGTGGCAGTCGCCCGAGCCGCCGGCTCATGCCCGCATCGCCGCCGGCGACGTCCTGCCCGTGCGCTTTCACATCGACCCGGGCGCGGGCCCGCGCGGCCGTCCCCGCCTCCTCGCCACGCTGGCCAACGCGCCGGCGGTGCAAGGGGCGCTCATCGCCCTCGATCCGCGCGACGGCCACCTGCTGTCGATGGTCGGCGGGTACGACTACGGCAAGAGCCAGTTCAACCGAGCCTTCCAGGCGCATCGCCAGATCGGATCGGCGATCAAGCCATTCATCTATGCCGCCGCCGTCGACCGCGGCATGACCGAGATGACCATCAAGTACGACGCGCCCGTGAAGTTCAAGACCGCCTCCGGCGTCTGGGCGCCGCACAACTACAAGCGCGAATACCTGGGTCCGCTCACCCTGCGCACCGCCATCGCCAAGAGCATCAACACCGTCTCCGCGCAGCTGGTGGCCGAGATGGGCGTGGACGCCGTCGTCGATACCATGCGCCGCCTGGGCGTGCGCTCGCCGCTGCCGCACGCGCTGTCGCTGGCGCTCGGCACCGCCGACCTCACGCTGCAAGAGGTGGCGTACGGACTGGCGACCTTCCCCGCCGGCGGTGAGCTGGTGACGCCGCTCTTCATCACGCGCCTGCTGGACGCCGACGGGCGCGTGCTGGAGGAGCACGCGGCGCCCCCCGGCAAGCCGCGCCCCCGACCGCTGTCGGCGGAGACGGCGTACATTGTCACCGACATGATGAAGGGCGTGGTCGAGATCGGGACCGCCAAGAAGGCGCGGGAGCTGGGCCGGCCCGCGGGCGGCAAGACCGGCACGTCGACCAACTATCGCGACGCCTGGTTCTTCGGGTTCACGCCCGAGCTGCTGTGCGGGGTCTGGATCGGGCGCGACGACTTCAAGCCCATCGCCCACGACGCCACCGGCGGCCAGGTCGCCCTGCCCGTCTGGCTGACGTACATGCGCGAGGCGCTGCGCGGCGTTCCCGCGCGCGATTTCCCCGTGCCGCCCGGCATCCTCTTCGCGCGCGCCGATCCCGAGCGCGGACTGGCCGCGCCACCCGCGCAGAAGGGCAGCCGCCTGGTCCCGTTCAAGCGCGGCACGCTGCCGCCTGCCTTCAAGTCAGCCGCCTACGGAGCGCGATTCTCCGATGCCGAGTTCTGAATTGTGCAGACACGACCACCTGCTCGGTCTTTCTCATCACGCTGGCGCTGAACGCGCTGCACTCGATCCTCGACGCCACGTCGAACGTCTTGGCGCTCGGCCTGATGATGTGGAGACGTGGTCATTCACGTGGTCATTCACATCGAGCCGACAGTTGACGGCGCCTCCTGAATTGTTGTCGGCGATCCGATTGCTTGACACCCAAAATGGCGCCGATAAGATAGCGGCCACAGAACCATAACCACCCGCCTAAAAGACTCTGCTAGGCACACCAAATCCCACAGTTCCACCGGCTTCCGTTTCAAAAATCGGTTCGCAAAAATTTCGTAAACCCTAAGGGTCGAGGCGGCGCTCGGCGCACGCGGAGGAAGAGATGCAAGGACTCGCGCAGTTCTTAGAGCAAGGCGGCACCCTGATGTACGTCAACCTGGTGGTGTCGATCATCACCTTGGCGATCATCGTCGACCGGGCCATCTTCTTTCTGGGCAAGGGCTCGGTGAACGCGCGGGCATTCCTGGAACAGATCCGGAAGCTGGTGCTGGCCAACAACATCGATCGCGCCGTGAAGCTCTGCTCCGCGACCGAGGCGCCGGTGGCGCAGGTGGCGCGGGCCGGCCTGCAGCGCGTTCACCGCGGCGAGATCGCCATCGCGCAGGCGATCGAGGAGACGCTGGTCGACGTGACGCCGCTCCTCAAGAAGCGCGTGCAGATCCTCTGGTCGATCGCCAACATCGCCACGCTGGTCGGCCTCCTCGGCACGGTCGTCGGCCTCATCCGCGCCTTCGGCGCCGTGGCCGCCGCGAAGCCGGAAGAGCGCTCTGCCCTGCTGGCGAAAGGCATCTCCGAGGCGTTGAACAACACCGCCATGGGTCTCGGCATCGCCGTCACCTGCATCATCGCGCACGCGTTCCTGTCGTCGGCGTCGAAGAAACAGGTCAGCGACCTGGAAGCCTTCGCGCTGAAGCTGGAGAACCTGCTGGCGGAATCCACCCAGGGCGCCAAGGCCTGACACCCATCGCGACTGATTCGTTGACGATGCGGCGAGGGTCTCGATGACGCGAAGCCAGGTCCGGGCAGCGATGCGCCGGATGAAAGAGCACAACGAGGAGATCGAGGAAGAAGCCGGAGAGCTGAACCTGGTCCCCTACATGGACATCGTCACCAACATCATCATCTTCCTGCTGGCGTCGGTGGTGAACCAGGTGTCGCTCGGCAACATCAACGTCACGGTCCCCACGCTGTCCTCCGGCGGGGGCGCGGCGGACGAAGACAAGCCGGACAAGCCGCCGCTGAACTTGACGGTCTCCGTCGGAGCCACCGGCTTCACCGTCGCCGCTTCGGGCGGCGTGCTGCCGCTGATCCCGAAGCTGGGCAGCGGCCAGTACGACTACAAGTCGCTGACGGCCAAGCTGCTGGAGATCAAGGGCGCGCCCGACAACGCCAGCGAGACCAAGGCCAACTTCAACGCCGACGCCAACATCTCCTACGACGTCGTGGTCGCCACGCTGGATGCCATGCGACAGACCGATGAAGGCAAGACGTTGTTCCCCGACGTCGCCTTCGCGGCGGGTATTCTCTGATGGCAGCCGCGACGCCGGTGATGACCCGACTGGCTGGCAAGAAGGCCATCCGTTCGTTCGCGCGCAAGCTGGCCGAGCCAGAGGTCATCAAGGACCTCAACATCACCCCGATGATGGACATGATGACCATCATCCTGGTCTTCCTGCTCAAGTCCTTCTCGTCGACGACGTCGACCATCACCTTCGACTCGAACCTGCAAGTTCCAAAGTCGATGACCCAGCTCAAGCCCAAGGAGGCGGTCGTCGTCACCATCACCAAGAAGGTGATCCTGGTCGAGGGCGACGCCGTCGCCCCCATCAACTTCGGCAAGGTCGATCCCGCGGTCAAGCGCGACGGCGAGAATGGTTATTTCATCACGCCGCTGGTCGACATCCTGGAAAAGCACGCCCGCAGGGAGAAGCGCGTCGCCGAGCTGACCGGGCAAAAGTTCGAGGCGCAGCTGATGCTGGTCGCCGATCAGACGACGCCCTACCGGCTGCTGACGGAGATCATCTATTCCTGCGGCCAGGCCGGCTACGCCAACTACCGTCTTCTCGTGCTGAAGGCGAAGGATTAGGTCCAGTCGCGCCCGGCGCGGCGGCTTTACTTCACGCAACGTTGTGGCTATATCAAGGCGCCCTTCGGGGGCGCTTTTCTCGTTTTCCGGCCCTCACGAGGTCATTCCTCCCAACATACGGAGACCCCGGACATGCAGCGATCCGCTTGCGCTCGTCTTCTCTTCGGCGCCGTCATCGGCGTCCTGATCCTGCTGGCGGCGGCGCCGCTGGCGATGGCCGAAGACGCCGCCCATCACGGCGGTGAGGCGAGCCTGGTGCTGCCGGATCTCGGGACCGTCACCTTCATGGGCAACGTGGCCGGCTCGTCGCTGCTGACCACCGGCCTCTTCGTCTGCCTGCTGGGCCTCGGCTTCGGGCTGGTGATCTTCGTGCAACTCCGGAACCTGCCGGTGCACCAGGCGATGAAGGAGATCTCGGAGCTGATCTACGAGACGTGCAAGACGTACCTCATCACGCAGGGCAAGTTCATCCTCATCCTCGAGGTCTTCATCGGCACCATCATGGTCATCTACTTCGGCGTGCTCCGGCACTTCGAAGCGACCAAGGTGATCGTCATCCTGCTCTTCAGCCTGATCGGCATCGCCGGCAGCTACGGCGTCGCCTGGTTCGGGATCCGCATCAACACCTTCGCCAACTCACGCACCGCCTTCGCCAGCCTGAGGGGCAAGCCGTACGCGATCTACGCCATCCCGCTCAAGGCCGGCATGAGCATCGGCATGCTGCTCATCTCGATAGAGCTGTTGATGATGTTGTGCATTCTTCTCTTCCTGCCCCGCGACTACGCCGGCGCCTGCTTCATCGGGTTCGCCATCGGCGAGTCGCTGGGCGCCTCGGCGCTGCGCATCGCGGGCGGCATCTTCACCAAGATCGCCGACATCGGCTCTGACCTGATGAAGATCGTCTTCAACATCAAGGAGGACGACGCGCGCAACCCCGGCGTCATCGCCGACTGCACGGGCGACAACGCCGGCGACTCCGTCGGCCCCAGCGCCGACGGGTTCGAGACCTACGGCGTCACCGGCGTCGCGCTCATCACCTTCATCCTGCTGGCGGTGCCGAACCCGGACGTCCAGGTGCAGCTGCTGGTCTGGATCTTCGCCATGCGCATCATGATGATCGTCGCCAGCGGGCTGTCGTATCTGTTCAACGAGGCGATCGTCCGCAGCCGCTACCAGAACGCCGACAAGATGAACTTCGAGGCGCCGCTGACGCAGCTGGTGTGGATCACCTCGCTGATCTCGGTGGCGATGACCTACCTGGTCTCGAACGTGCTGCTGCCGCGTCTGGGCCCGTCGGGCAACGAGACGCTGTGGTGGAAGCTGTCGACGATCATCACCTGCGGCACGCTGGCCGGCGCCATCATCCCCGAGGTCGTCAAGGTCTTCACCTCCACGGAGTCGAAGCACGTGCGCGAGGTGGTGACGGCCTCGCGCGAGGGCGGCGCGTCGCTGAACATCCTGTCGGGCCTGACCGCCGGGAATTTCAGCGCCTACTGGATGGGCATCGCCATCGTCGCGCTGATGGGCATCGCCTACTACGTCAGCGGCGAGGGTCTCGGCCAGATCATGCGGGCGCCGGCGGTGTTCGCCTTCGGCCTGGTCGCCTTCGGGTTCCTGGGCATGGGCCCGGTCACCATCGCCGTCGACTCCTACGGCCCGGTCACCGACAACGCCCAGTCGGTCTATGAGCTGTCGGTCATCGAGAGCATCCCCAACGTGAAGGAGCAGGTGAAGAAGGAGTTCGGCTTCGACGTGAACTTCGAGCGCGCCAAGCACCTCCTGGAGGAGAACGACGGCGCCGGCAACACGTTCAAGGCCACCGCCAAGCCGGTGCTGATCGGCACGGCGGTCGTCGGTGCCACCACGATGATCTTCTCGATCATCATGAGCCTGACGGAGGGGCTGACCGCGGACCTCGATCGCCTGTCGCTGCTGCACCCGCCGTTCCTGCTGGGCCTCATCACGGGCGGCGCCATGATCTACTGGTTCACGGGCGCGTCGACGCAGGCGGTGTCGACCGGCGCCTACCGCGCCGTCGAGTTCATCAAGGCCAACATCAAGCTCGAGAGCACCACCAAGGCCAGCATCGCCGACAGCAAGAAGGTGGTCGAGATCTGCACGCAGTACGCGCAGAAAGGGATGTTCAACATCTTTCTCACCGTCTTCTTCGGCACGCTGGCCTTCGCGTGCGTCGAGCCGTATTTCTTCATCGGCTACCTCATCTCCATCGCCCTCTTCGGTCTTTACCAGGCGATCTTCATGGCCAACGCGGGCGGCGCCTGGGACAACGCCAAGAAGCTGGTCGAGGTCGAGCTGAAGGAGAAGGGGACGCCGCTGCACGCCGCGACCGTCGTCGGCGACACCGTCGGCGATCCGTTCAAGGATACCTCGTCGGTGGCCATGAACCCGGTCATCAAGTTCACGACGCTCTTCGGCCTGCTGGCGGTCGAGCTGGCGGTCGGCCTCAGCCGCCACACCAGCGCCGTGCTGGCGGCCGTCTTCTTCCTGGTGTCGGTCGTCTTCGTCTGGCGCTCGTTCTACGCCATGCGCATCAAGACCAGCGACGCCGCTCGCTGACGCTCGCCTCGGGGGACGCTCAGGGGAGGTGACCGCCGAGATCGATCGTGTGCCACGCGTAGGTCAATCCAGCCCTGGTCTGCGTGACATCGATCGAGGCCCCGAACCACGGAGACGGGAGCCACGCGGGCGTCGATGAAGCGCCCCAGCACTTGACGTTTCCGTCGGCCAGCAAGCCGCACGCGAACTCGCTGCCGTTGCTGGTCACGGCCACGGCGGGCGCGCCCAGGGAAAAGGCGCCGTTGTCGGCGCACTGGTAGTAGCTCGGTTGAACGCAGCTCTGGCTGCGGCACGTGACGGTCCCGTCCGACAGGACGGCGCACAGACCGCCGTCGCGCTCGCAGCCGATGGCGATGACGCCGGCCGGCCAGGCGCGATCGGAATCGCCATAGTGGCAAGCCGTGCTGCCGTCGTCGAACAGCACGCACGGGGGGGCATTCCCGCTGCCCGCGACGGAGACGACCTTTCGGTCGAATGCGAGCACGGCGCTCTGGCCAGGCAGGACGGGACTGAGCGTGCCGTCCTCGTACACGGCGATGACCCCGCCGGCGGCGGGGCCGAGCATCCGCACGGGCATCAGCGGCAGCTCGGCGAGGCGCTTCGGCCTCCCGCCAACTTCGCTCTCGCCCCAGCACCAGATCGTGTCGTCGTCCATCGAGGCGCAGGCGTCGAGATCGCCCATCGCGACGTGCACGGGTCGCCGGCCCCCGAAGTCGAGGGCCGCCAGGTGATCGCCCATCTCGCCCGGCTGGTCGCCGATCTCGTTCGCCGAGCCGCTGCCGCTCAGACCATGCCATCCCCAGCACCGCAGCGATCCATCATCGAGGATCGCGCACGAGGTGTAACGGCTCGCCGCTACCGCGGTGGCCGCCCGCGCCGTCCCGAGATCGACGATCGGCAGCGCGTCGCCCATCTCGAACGTCGCGCGACCACGGCTCTGCGTGTCGCCGTACCCGAGCTGGCCGAAGGAGTTGTGCCCCCAGCACTTGACGTTGTGGTCGTCGAGGATCGCGCAGACGTGAGTTTCGCCCGTGGCGAGGGCGAGCGCGCGGTAGGGCACGCGCCCGCCGCTGTCGGCGGCCGGGAGGCCGGGCGCATTGCTCGTATCCATCACCGCTGACGCATCGCCGGGCGACAACGGTTCCGTCCTTCCGCAAGCCGCGGGAGCCAGGACAACGAAGCAGAGCGCCAGAAGGCGAACCATCGGTCGAGCGTCAGATCGTCGATTCTGCGGCACGATCTCGACGGAGCATCGCCGGTCCGTCCGGGTTCTTCGATCAGCGCGCGCGCAAGAATCGCAGGGCCGGACCCAGGAACGGCAGCACCGCCAGACCCAGCAGCGTCGCTGGCAGAACGGAGCCGAGCGCGAACCCGACGGGCGTCAGCCACGTCAGCGGCAGCACCAGCGTCGACACCGGTACGGAAGCGGCCAGGGTTCCGAGCGCGATCGCAGCGGCGCCCGCCGCCAGCACGCCCCAGGTGCGCAGCAACACCAGACCGCGCAGGCTGGCCGCCGCCAGCAGCAGCGCGCCGATGCCGACGGCCATGACGGCCATCCCCTGCCCCGGCTCCTTCGGGCCCAGGGCATACAGGATCAGGCTCGGCAGCGAGGCCGCCGCGCGCGTGACCGTCTTGCGCAGGCGGGCGACGGCGTACTCGTCCATGCCATAACGCTGGCGCCAGGCAGCCTGCAGGTCGTAACGACCGGCCATCCTCTTGCCGGTCAGGCACAGCACAATCAGCCCGTGCAGCCCGCCGTAGATGGCCAGCGGCGGCGTCCAGCCAACCATCGCCAGGCTGGCCACCGCGACCATCAGCCCCGACCAGCCCAGACCCGCCGCGAACCAGCGCCCCCAGAACCACTCGGCCACGACGGCCATGAAACCAACCAGGTAACAACCCGCCAGCGCGAGGAAAGCCGGGCCCCACCCTTCGGGCGCGTTCAGCGACACCAGCAGATAGAGCGCCAGAAACAAGCTCAAGCTCAGCCCGGCCAGGGCTCGTCTGGTCCGCTCGAACCCCACGGAATTCAGCCGCTCGAGTAGGTCCCGCATGACCTTGATTATGAGGCCGATCCGGCTGGCGCGCCACGCGCCCGGCTCCCCTGCCCCGCCGGACTATTTCACGACGGTGAGCTCGACCCGGCGGTTCTTGGTCTTGCTGGCCGGCCCGATGTTGGGGACCAGGGGCTTGTCAGAGCCCATCCCCACCGCTTCGATGCGGCTCTCCGCGACGCCTTTCTTCACGAGGTAGGCCTTCACCGCGTCGGCCTGCTGCTGCGTCAGCTCCTTGCTCTTGTCGCCCGCCGTGGCGTCCCAGTGCGCCTCGATGCGCAGCGTGCGGATCTCCAGGTGGTCGTCCATGACGTCGGCGACGCCGTCCAGCCCGGGTTGCGCCGCGCTGCTGAGCTTGGCGGTGCCCGACACGAAACGCACCGGCTGTTTCAGGCTGATGCCGGTGTCGTTCAGCGTGACGTTCGGGTTCGGCGGCCGGTTGCGCAGGGCAATGTTCAGCTGCTTGTCTTGCGCGGCCGCGACGTCCAGCGCCGCCTCCTTGGTCGGGAACCCCGGCGCCTCGGCCACCACCCGGTAAGGTCCCGCCGGCAACGAGGCCGAAAAAAGCCCCATCGCGTCCGACTTCGCCTCGAAGTTGTCCGGGCCCATGAACTTCAGCGACGCCTGCAGCCCCGTCCCTTTGTCGTCGGAGATCTTGCCGCGCACGTTCCCCATCGGTGTCTTCGGTGTCAGCGCCACCGACGCCAGGTCGACCGGCTGGCCGGCCACCACTTTGGCCGTCACCTTGCTGGTCTCGTAACCGGCCGCGCTGATCTCCAGAACGGCGGGCCCCGGCTCGAGAGGCGCGCTGCGGAACGAGCCGTCGGGATCGGTGGCGACCCGCGCCCGCGAACGCCCCTCGGCGGCAACGATGGCGGCGCCGACCGGCTTCCCGTCCTTGGCGTCCTTCACCTGGCCGACGACGGTCCCGACGGTGGGCGGGGCTTCTTTCTCGATCGTGACGATCACCGGCCGCCGGAAGGCGTCGATGTCCAGCGGATAAGCCACACCGAAGACGACGTTGTACGGCGGCAAGGGCGGGCCATAGGGAAATCCGACCGATCGGATGCGCACGTCGACGCCGGCATCGGCTGTCAGCCCCTTCCACAGACGCGCGCGAAGACCGGCGGTGACCCACTGCTGGTCGCGGTTGTCCTTGCACGGCAGGCCGCCCGGCGTGTCGCAAGCAGGTGGCATGTACTCGGCGAAGGTCGCATCGGCGTCGGCGGTCACGATCTCGGCGTGATACTCGGCGAACGGCTGCAGCGGGATCAGTATTTGGTCGAATGTCGCCTCCACGCCGACGGCGGCGCGGAAGCGGCTGGCGCCCATCCCGTAAGCGAACTGCGCCACCCACTTCGTCTGCTCGGTGACGACGTTCCCGTCCGTGGCCGTCGCCATCGTGCTGAGATCGCGCAGGTTGCGCGAGTTGTCGGCGTAGAAGTTGGCGTTCACGTGAAAGCGCACCGGCGCGTTCACCAGCGGCCGCAGATCGATCGTCGCCAGCGGTCCCAACCAGAACGACGTGGAATCGGCCGAGAAAGACAGGTCCGAGATCGCCGACAGGAATTTGAATCCTCCCTCGAACCCGACGCTGATGCCGGTGCCGACGGGAAACGCCGCCTTGCCGCCCAGCACGAGGTCGCCGAACGACTTGATCAGCTCCGGATCGCGCCGCCCGAGCTCGGAGTCGCGCGTGTTGCGGTTGCTCGACGACAGCAGCGCGCCGAAGATCTCGACGTTGGGGTGAACCGTGAAACCGAACGTGAAGTCGCCGAGCAGGCGCTTGTCCTGATCGCCTTCAATCAGCAGGCCCGACGAGGTGAAGAACTCGCCGTGCAGCGCCAGGCGCAGGTGGTTGCGCGGACCCACGTCGGCGGTGCTCACGCGGTAAAGCCCGATGGGACCGCTCAGCGAGGGCAAGTAAGAATCGGAGTTCCCGCCGGTGGCGGGCCCGGTCGGCCCGACTGCTTCGGTCGTGGTCAGCGTGTCCTCGGGCGCTGGTTCCTTGACCGCCGCCGAAACGAGGGGCCGCGCGTTCTGAAAATTGGGCGGCATGGGCTCCTCTTCTGGGCCACCCTGGGCGAGGGCTGGCGTCGGAGCGGCGAGCAGGAACGCGAAGACGGCAAAACCACGGTTACTAGGCTTCATCGGCTTTTTTCACCACAGGTCAGTTAATCGGACGGCACTCCGCGACCTACATTACCCCGGCCACATCTTTGATGAAATCACGGATTGGGCCCCTGCTCCCTCCGGCTCGACGGCTTCGTAAATTTCGTCAACGACGTTGAAGTCGCGGCCCAGGCATGGGAAATAAACTCGCATCCGTGAGCGCCCCGACACTGGACCAGATCTCGGAGGAGTTGAGAGAAGCCACGCTGCAGGTGCATCTGGCGCAGGAACGCTCGGAAGAGCGGGACCTGGTCCGGGCCGCGCAGGAGGCCGTCGAACGGTTGTCTCGCCGTTACCGTGAGATGTACGCCGCCCTTTCGGCCGGCGAGCAGATGCGTGTCGACCGGGTGCTGGGCCGCCGCGTCGTCGACGTCAAGCGCCTCGCCTCGTTGCTGCCGAAGGTGGCCCAGGTCACAGCCGAGAGCACGCCGGATCGGCAGGCCGGCACCTCGTCCGTCGGTGAGCGGCGCATCACCGGCGTCTCCTGGAGCCACGGCCGCGGCGTCGGCGTCGGGACCGCGCTGCGCGTGGGCGGCGAGGTCGAGGCCTGGTGTGGCAAGTGCGGCGGGACCACCACGCACAACATCGTCGCCATGGTCGGGGTCGAGCCCAAGCAGGTTCTCTGTCAGGTCTGCAACTCGCGCCATGCCTACCGCACGACGCCGGCGCGCACCAAATCCAGCGACGGCACCGCCGCGACCGGCGAGGCGCGCGGCCGACCGGGCCCCGTGGACCCCGAGGTCGCCAAACGCGCCGAGCAGCAGCGAGCGCTGGTCCAGGAGGTCCAGGCCGCGACCGATATCCGCCGCTTCGACCCCAAGGAACGCTACAAGGCCGGCGAGATCATCGCCCACCCGGAGTTCGGCCGCGGCAAGATCGAGAACGTCCTGCGCTCGAGCCTCCTGGTCCGCTTCGCCGCCGGCGGCCTGAAGTCGATCATGCTCACCTGACGGCCCTAGGTGGCGACGCCGCCCGCCGAGGCGAAGACGAGGACGATCACCATCTGGGCCCAGGCCGCCCCCGGCGGCTTGTAGTGGGCGATGGCGATCTCCAGCGAAACGGTCGCCTGGTTCAGGATCTCCTTGGGGATCTCCAGGTCCTCGACGGACATGCTCTCGATCAGCAAGCCGCGCATGTCGCGGTGCTGGCGGTAGACCGCCGCTTCCAGCGACGCGTCCAGCGCCTGCCGGGCGTTCTGCTCGCCCCGTTGCACGCGCGCCACTTCCTTGGCCAGCGTCGGGCGAAGGCCGCTCATGCGCTGCGCGGGCGGCAGCCCGGCGCGCTGGCGGGCGTCGCTGATGCGCTGGAACAGCAGCGTCGCGTCGGCGCTGTGGTCGTCGCCGTGGTGAAGGCGATAGCTGGCCACCAGCACCGCGGCGCCGCGCGCCTTGCGGAATGACGTGCTGCCGACGGCCAGCGTGTCGATGTCCCGGGCTAGCAAGGTGTGGCGGCCCATGGGCAACGTCAGCGCCCACTGCAGCCAGGCGTCCGTGCCGCCCGCGCCGGGGACCACGGCGCTGAAGAACGATCCGTTCCGGATCGCTCCCGCCACCTGCCACCCGGCCATCAGCCCGAGCGCGATGGTGCTCGCTTCCTGCTGGCGGTTCCCCAGCGCGGCGCCGAAGTACTGGCTGGCCAGCCGCGCCGCCGCGTCGGACTGGGCCGCCTCCACGCTCACGGCGGCCAGCCCCGCCTCGACCCGCACGGCGTTCAGCGCGGCGACGAGGCGGCCGCGGAAAGCCACCACCCCGTCGTCGCCCGCGGCCGGCGCGCCCGGGGCCGCAGCGACAGCGGGGGCGGAAGCCAGCAGCAACGTGATCGGCTGGCCGGGATCGCGGCGCGCCATCGCCTGCAGCACCGGGACGGCCAGCATGCTGCGCGGGGGCGCGACCAGCAGCTGGAACCAGGCCGCCTGGTCGTCGGGCGCAAGCTGGCACCAGACCCGGAACTGCGGGCGCTCCACCAGCGGGTCGAAGTGGCAAGCGGCCACGCCGTGGCGCCCCTGGTTGATGTACGCCTCGTAAAGCGACACCTCGGCGTGCATCCGTCCCTCGAAGCGGATGATCCCGCTGGCGTCGGGGACCAGCGAGAACGGCTGGACGTCCACCTGGCGTGTCGCGAACGTGGCGAGCGCGATCCAGCGGCGTTTCGCCCGCCCCGCCCAGCTGCCGATCTCGGTGGCGCCGGCCGGTACCTGGGCGATGAGGTCGCGGGTCGCCTGCGGGGCGTAGTGCGCGATGAGCTGCGCGTCCGTCGCTTCGGCCGGGACCTCCGTCGTCAGCAACTGGTATCCAGCCGCGGGTGCCAGCGAGCCGCAGGCCGCCAGCACGAACTGCTGCAGCAGATCGGGCCCCGCGCTGTCGTTCTGCAGATAGAAGCGCCCCATCTGTTCGGCCACGCAGGCCATGGCCCGCGTCAGCTGGGCCTTGCGGCCGGTCGAGGCGAAGGCGGCCTGGAAATGGCGTCCCCAGGGCCCGGTGGGTGTCCAGGTCTCGTCGGGTGCGCTGGTGGCCGCGGCGGCGGCGACCGTCCAGCCCTCGGCCGGCAACGGCGCGGCGCCGAGGTCGGGCAGCGCGACGGGCTGGCTTTCGATGCGGGCCAGCTCGGCGGGCGCGGGGAACTCCGCCAGTGGTCGCGAGGGGCCCGCGGTCGCGCACCCGCCGGCGAGGACGAAGGCGGAAAACCAGCAGCGCTTGCTCATGCGGCGAAGATGCCACGAAAGCGCGGCCGCCAGGCGCGGTGTCCGCGGCACGATTTTACAATCGGACGCCGAGCGTCCGCGACCGCCGCGCGATGACTATTGGACGGCGTCGATGTCTTCGAGGAACCGCTTGAGCAGGCCGTCGACCATCAGGTTGCGGCTGGCGGCGTCGTAGCGGCCGGCGCGATAACCGCCCTGGGTCTCCTCGAATCTCGTGCGCACGTCGGCGATCAGCGTCCGGTAAGCGCCCACCTTGGTGCCGATCTCTTTCTGGTGCTTGACCAGATAGCTGACGGCGGACAGCGCGGCGGCACCGGTGAGGATGATCCCCAGCGGCCCGGTGAGCGCGTAGCGCAGGCCCACGCGCAGCGCGACCACGCCGGCGGCCCCGATGGCGGCGCGCTTGAGGCCGGAGCCGTCGCGGATCGAATCGGCCGCCAGCGAACCCATCTGGCCCGAGGCGATCACCAGCGCGATGAAGTTGCCGCGGCGGTTTTTCCAGCCGCGGTCGTAATAGTCGCGGATCGCCTGCTTCACGAACGCGTCGTAGTCGTCGAACACCTCGGGGCGGGGTTCGGACGCTCTGGGCTCGCCGCGCGCTTCGCTGGGCATGCGATTATTGTAGCAGACCTGCGCTACGCTCTCCGTGTGCGCCACTCCTTCCGGGGTCTGCTTCTCACCGCGCTGGCGGTCTCCGGGCAGCACCCAAATGGGTGGGCGGCGACGGCCGGCCCCGCCGCCGCCCGCGCCCGCGCGCGCGCCGAGCAGGCGCTGCGCGCCGGCGATTACGAGGCGGCGCTGCGCCTCGCCGGCAAGATCGATGCGCGGGACACGGCCTCGACGATCGTGGCGGCGCGGGCGGCGCTGGCGCTCGGCCGCACGGACGAAGCGCGCCACCGTCTGGAGGCCGCCGCCGACGCCGCGCCCGACGATCTGCCGGTGCGTGACTGCCTGATGCGCCTCTACGAGGCGACGGGCCAGCGGGGCGCGCTGGCGCCGCTCATCGACCGCAGCTACGACGACTGGAAGAAGGGACGCGTGAACCGGGCCCGGGCGGCCAATCTGATCGCCATCGCCACCGCCGTCCGCCTGGACAACAACTGGAAAGACGCCAGCGACGTCCTGCGCGACGCCGTGAAGGCCGAGCCGAAGGCGACCGCCGCCAACCTGGACTGGGGCTTCGTCTTCCTCGAGAAGCACGCGGTCGGAGAAGCCGAAGCGTCGTTTCGCGATGTCCTGGCGCTGGACGCCACCGACCCCGACGCAAACGTCGGGATGGCGCGCGTGCTGCTGGAGCAGCGCTATGACGTGGCGGCGGCGGAGGCCGCGCTCGGGCGCGCGCTGGCGGTCAACCCGCGCCACGCCGGCGCGCTGGCCCTGCGCGCGGAGATCGCTCTCGACGCCGAGGACTTCGCGGCGGCCGCGAGCATCGTCGCCGCCCTGCGCAAGGTGAACCCGCGCGACGGCGGCGCCGCGCGCATCGCCGCCGCCTCGGCGCTGCTGCGCGATGATCGCCCCGGGTACGAACGCGAGCGCGACGGGCGGCTGGCCGAGAACCCCAGCGACGGCGACTTCTTCGCCTTCGTGGCCGAGGCCCTGGATCACCACCGCCGCTATGACGACGCGCGCGCCGTCGCCGACGAGGGCGCGCGCGCCGCTCCCGACAGCGCCCGCTGCCTGTCGGCGCTGGGCACGACGCTGTTGCGCCTGGGCGACGAGGAGGAGGGTCTGGCGACGCTGCGCCGGGCATGGAAGCGCGATCCGTACGACGCGCGCACGTTCAACCTCCTCAACCTCTTCGACAAGGTCATCCCGGCCGCTTACACCACGGTCGGGACCGCGCACCTGCGCCTGCGCGTGCCGACCGAAGCGCGCGCCGCCATCGAGGCCGTGGTTGCTCCGTTCCTCGAGGAGACCTATGTCCGGTACCTCGCGCGCTATGGCTTTTCGCCGCGCGGCCCGGTGGTGCTGGAGCTCTACGCCGATCCCGCTCACTACGCCGTGCGCACGGTCGGGCTGCCCTCCATCGGCGTCGCCGGCGTCTGCTTCGGACGCGTCATCACCTCGCAGTCGCCCACCAACGCCGCCTTCAACTGGGGCATGGTGCTGGCGCACGAGCTGGCGCACGTCTTCGCCATCGAGCTGTCGCGCTCGCGCGTGCCACGCTGGTTCACCGAGGGGCTGGCCGAGCTGGAGACGATGCGCGCGCGGCCCGACTGGAGCCGGCACGACGACGTGGCGATCTGGGGGCGGCTGCGCACCGGGCGCCTGCCGACGCTGGTGAATCTGTCGTCGGCGTTCACGCGCGCCCAGAGCGCGGACGATGCCACCGCCGCCTACGCGCACGCGGCGGTGGCGCTGGACTTTCTCGATCGCCGCTTCGGCTTCGCCAGGATCCGGGCGGCGCTGGTGCAGTACGGCCGGGGCGCGCGCGGCGCCGACGTGCTGGAGGCCCTGTCGGGCATGAGCGCCGACGCGCTGGAGGCCGCCTTCCGGGCCGACTTCGCGAAGGCGGCCGAACGATACGATCGCCAGTACGTGCCGACCCAGACCTTGCGCCGCCCGCGCGACGAGGCCGAGCGCCGCGCCGCCGAGGCGCCGCGCGACGTGCGCGCCCAGGTGGCGCTGGGCCTGGCGGCGCTGGAGGAGGGAGATCAGCAGGCCGCGACGGCCGCGCTGGCGCGGGCGAGCCGCCTGCCCGCTTCCGAGAGCGATGACGCGGCCGCCGTCCTGTTTCTGACCGCGGAGCTGGCCCTCGCGGGCCGGGACGCCGAGCAGGCGGCGAGCGCGCTCTCGGCGCTGCTGGCGCTGCCGGGCGGCCGCGGCGACGGCTACGACGTCCGCGTGCGCCTGGCGCTGGCCGAGATACACCGCAAGAACCAGCCCGCCGCCGAGGCCCACCTGCGAAAGGCGATCGCCTTCGATCCGACGCGCGTCGAGGCGCACGCGCTCCTGATCGAGCTGCTCGGCGACATGGGACGCGCCGACGACAAGCTCGGCGAGCAAGAGGCGACCTTGCGCCTGGAGAGCCAGAGCATCGCGCTGGCCAAGCAGGCGGTGCTCGGCAGCGCGCGCGCCGGGCGGCCGAGCCGGGTGATCGCCCTCGGCCAGGCGGCGACGTTCATCGATCCAGCCGACCCCGAGATTCACGCCGCCGTGGGCCGCGCCCTGTCCGCCACGGGCCAGCCGGCGGCCGCCGCCCGCGCCTTCGAGACCGCCCTGCTCTTTTCACCCGCTGACGGCGCCGACCTTCACCGGACGCTGGCCGCCCTTTATACCCGGCTCGGCCAGCCCGCCCGCGCTGCCGCTCACAGCGCGGCCGCCCGCTGACGTGGCCTCCGCCTCCGGCGGCGCGGCGGCCGGGAACGTGAGCGTGAAGGTCGTCCCGCGCCCGGGCTCGCTGCTGACGCTGACCGCCGCCCCGTGCTCGAGCGCGATCTGCTGCACCAGCGCCAGCCCCAGCCCGGTCCCCTTCGCCTTGGTCGAGAAGAACGGTTCGAACACCTTGCCCATGTGCTCGCCCGCGATCCCCGGCCCGTTGTCCTCGACGACCAGGCGCACCCCCTCCGGCGGCGCCGACTGGACCGCCACGCGCAGCCGCGCGCCGGCCACGCCGTCCAGCGCCTCGCGCGCGTTGCGAATCAGGTTCAGCAGCGCCTGCCGCAGCTGGCTTTCGTCGGCCATGATCTCCGGCAGCCCGTCGCCGACCTCGATCGCGAGCGCGATCCCCGCCTGCGTCAGCTCGGCGCGCGCGAACGCCAGCACCGACGTCGCCAGCGCGCCCAGGTCCTCGCGCTCCAGCTTGGCGCGCGGCAGGCGCGCGAAGCGCAGGTAGGTCTCGGTGATCTCGGTCAGGCGATCGACCTCGCTGCTGATCGACGACAGCAAGCGCCGCGCCTCGTCGCCGGCGGCGCCGATCTCGTCGCCCAGCAGCTCGGCGTAAAGACCGATCGACGCCAGCGGGTTGCGCACCTCGTGCGTGATCTGCGAAGCCATGCGCCCGACGGTGGCCAGCCGCTCCGAACGGACCAGCTGCTGCTCGCGCTCTTGCAGCGCGCCCGCCATGGCGTCGAACTCGCGCGCCAGATCGCCGATCTCGTCGTGCGAGGCGACGCCCGTGCGGCGCGCGTAGTCGCCGGCCGCCAGCTCGCGCACGCGTGTCCGCAGCACGCGCAAGGGGCGCAGCGTCCGCACGATGACCAGGAACGAGACCAGCGCCAACCCCAGTCCAGCCAGCCCCAGGCCGACCGCGATCTGCAGCGCTGTCTCCTCGTCGTCCGACAGGCGCTGGGCGATCTGCCCGTTCTCGCCGCGCAGCGGGCGGCGCATGCGGTTCAGGCTGTGGGTCAGCGTGGCGAAG
>DATKEU010000071.1:0-15261 GCA_035544495.1 Polyangia bacterium
GCCGGTGCAGGCCGCGGTGGCGCTCCGGGTACTTCTTCTTCTCCTCGGGATATTGAATCGTCTGGATGTCGGTCTTGCTGCGCAGCCCGACCAGGTTGCCGATGAAGTTCTTCGCGAAGTGACGGAACGTGACGCCCAGCCCTTCCGCGATCGCCGGCAAGAACATTTGCTGGCTCAGGCTGCCCGGACGGCTGACGACCTTGACTCCGATGGCCATGACGACGCTCCCCCTCGTTACCGTTGCTGAAAGTAGAGAATCACCAGCGCCGTCACCACCACGTTGGCGATCGACACCGGCAACAGGCGCTGCCAGCCAAGGCGCATCAGCTGGTCCGAGCGGAAGCGCGGCAGCGACCAGCGAATGAGCAGCTGGAACGAGCAGAACAGGAAGACCTTCGCCCCCCAGATCAGCATGCTGAACAGCACGAAGCCGATGTTGGGCAGGTGCCCGAGCAGCCAGGTGTTGAGGCCGAAGATGTCCGGCATGCGCCAGCCTCCCAGGAACACCGTGACGATGATGGCGCTGGAAAAGACGATCTCCAGGAACTCGCCCAGGAAGAACATGCCGAAGCGCAGCCCCGAATACTCGACGAAATAGCCGATGATCTCCGGCTCGCCCTCCGGGATGTCGAACGGCGTCCGCTTGGTCTCGGCGATCGCCGCCGTCAAGAACAGCACGAACCCGATCGGCTGCGAGAAGATCCCCCAGCTGTGCGCGAGGTCGTGGATGTCCAGGAACGACTGCTGCTGCGCCACCATCGCCCCCGGCTCCAGCGTGCCGAAGACCAGGAACGACCCGAGGATGGACATGCCCAGCGTGACCTCGTACGAGATCATCTGCGAGCTGGCGCGCATCCCGCCCATCATCGCCCACTTGTTGTGCGACGCCCACCCGGCCAGCGTCGCGCCGTACACCGACAGCGACGCGATGGCGAAGTAGAACAGCAGCCCGGCGTCGAGGCGCGCGATCTGCAACGGCACCGGCTCCGCGCACGTCCCGCCCGGGCCCATCTTGTCGAAGATGTGCCCCCAGCACAGCGGCGCCCCGAAGGGGACGATGGCCGACACGATCAGCGCGGGGGCCATCGCCATGATCGGCGCCCACATGAACAGGAACTTGTGCGCCTTCGACGGGACGAAGTCCTCCTTGAACAGGAACTTCAGCGCGTCGGCGAGGAAGTGCGTGATGCCCCAGGCGCGGATCGGCCCGATGTTGGCCCGGTTCGGCCCCAGGCGGTCCCGCATCATCGCCGACTGCCGCCGCTCGAGCCAGGTCAGGATCGACGCCAGCGGCATCGCGAAGCCCAAGATCATGAACAGGATCTTGGCGGTGGCGGCCAGCGCGTCGAATGCCAGCGTTCCGTATTCCATGTCGATCAGCCCCTCGAGTTCGCGAAGCGCAGCTGCACCGGCAGCCGCGCCCGGCCCCAGTCGGCGTCGCGCATGAACGGCAGCTTCTGGCGCGCCTCGCCGAAGACGGTCTTCGCCGTGTCCCAGTCCATGGTGGCGCCCAGCTTGCGCGCCAGGTGGCAGAGGATGTCCCAGCCCGGCAGCGAGTCTCCCGCCGGCGGCACCGCCGCGCGGATGCGCTGGACCATGCCCAGGCGGTTGGTGAACGTGCCGTCGACCTCGGCCCAGGCCGCCATGGGCAGCGCCACGTGCGCGGCGTCGACCAGCGGATCCTGGTGCGCGCTCACCACCACCAGGGCCGACAGGTTGGCGAACGGCATCGCCGCCGCCGCGTTCGGCCCCACGAGAATGCCGTCGCTGCCCAGCACCAGCAGCGCCGTGAGGTCGCCGTTCTTCAGATCGTTGGCCAGGTCAATGAGGCTGCCGAGGCGCGAGCCGCCGATGGCCACCGCGCCGGCGGTGTTGGGGTTCTTGTCGGCGCTGACCAGGATCTCGTCGTGCCAGCCCTGATCGCGCCCGGCTAGGTACGCCTGGCCGACGCCCAGGTGCTGGAAGGCCAGGCGCGACAGCGCGTAGAGATCCTCGTTGGTGCTCTGGGCGTTGAAGACGACGCCCACCTTGCCGGGATCGCTGTCCAGCGCCGGGCGCAGGCGCTTCGTCGCCTCGTCCAGGGCGCGGTCCCAGTCGACCATCGCGCCGCCCACCATCGGCGCGGTCAGGCGCTGGGCGTGGACTTCCTTGTACGTGAAGCGGCCTTCGTCACACATCCAGTGCTTGTTGACGGCCGGGTTCACGCGTGGGACCAGGCGGTAGATGCGCCCGTGCGAGGCGTGCACTTCCACGTTGCAGCCGGTGGCGCAGCCCGGGCAGATCGACGGGGTCGAGTACAGCTCCCAGGCGCGCATGGCGAAGCGGAAGTCCTTCGCCGTCAGCGCGCCGACCGGGCAGACGTCGACGGTGTTCAGAGAATACGGGTTGTCCAGGCGCCGCCCGGGCGCCGTGGTCAGCACCTCGTGGTCGCCCCGGTCGGCCATCTCCAGCTCGTGCGTGTGCGCCACCTCGTCGCAGACGCGGATGCAGCGGGTGCACAGGATGCAGCGTTCCTGATCGAGGACGATGTGCTTGCCGACGTCGACGACCTTGTCCTTGTGCACCTTGATGCCGTCGTTGCGCGCGTACTTCGTGTCCCAGTCGAAGTAGTACTTCTGCAGCGTGCACTCGCCGGCCTTGTCGCAGATCGGGCAGTCGATGGGGTGGTTGAGCAGCGTGAACTCCAGCATCTGCCGCCGGACATCCAGCACGCGCGGCGAGTTGGTGGTCACGTCCATCTTGTCGGCCACCGGCGTGTAACAAGAGGGCACGGGCTTCGGCTGCCCCTTGACGTCGACCAGGCACTGCCGGCAGACGGCGGGCGACGAGAGGCCGGGGTGATAGCAGAAGTAGGGGACGTTGCAGCCGACCTGGTTGCAGGCCTCCAGCAGGTTGGTCCCTTTCGGGAACTGGTGCGCCCGGCCGTCGATGGTCACCGTGACGGCGTCGGCGGACGGCGCCGCGACAGCCGCGCCAGCGGAGCTCGAGGCGGGCGCCGGAGCAGGGGAGGTCGTCGACGAAACGGGGGTCTCAGCCATTAGCGATCACACTCTCCGCCGATCATGTTCATCATGCCGAACGTCGGGACGACATCGGCCAGGAACAGCCCGGGCAATATCTTGTTCATGATGGCCACCGCCGGCACGCAGGGCGGGCGCACGCGGCACTTCCACGGCCGTCCGGTCCCGTCGGAGACCAGGTAGAAGCCAAGCTCGCCGTTGCCGCCCTCGGTGAACGAGTAGACCTCGCCGGGCGGGACGTGGATGCCGTCCATGATGATCTTGAAGTGGGCGATCATCGCCTCGATCGAGTTGTACGTCTCCGACTTGGCGGGCAGCGCGACGCGCGGGTCGTTCGTCATCACCGGCCCGGGGCGGATCTGCGCCAGCGCCTGCTCGAGGATGCTCATCGACTGCTTGATCTCCTCGACGCGCACGGCGTAGCGGTCGAAGTTGTCGCCCACCGAGCCGATCGGCACGTCGAAGTCGAAGCGGTCGTAGACGAGGTAGGGGTGATCCTTGCGGACGTCGTAGGCCAGGCCCGTCGAGCGCCCGACCGGGCCGGTCAGCCCGTACTCCAGCGCCTCCTGCTTGGTGATGATGCCGATGCCGTCCATGCGGTCGCGGAAGATGCGGTTCTTGTCGAGGAGCTTGGAGACGTCGGACAGCACGACGCGGATCTTGCCCAGAACCTCGGTCAGCTTCTCGGCGAACCCCGGCGTCAGATCGCCGATGACGCCGCCGATGCGGACATAGCTGTGCGTGAGGCGCGCGCCGGAGACCTCCTCCTGCAGCTCGTACAGCCACTCGCGCGCCTTCAGCATGTAGAGAAAGACCGTGAAGGCGCCGAGCTCCATCGCCCCGGCGCCGAGACACGTCATGTGATCGGTCATGCGCGAGATCTCGCCGACGATGACCCGGATGTACTGCGCCCGCTCCGGGATCTTCTTGTCGATGTCCAGCAAGCGCTCGACCGCGATCGCGTAGCCGACGTTGTTCAGCATCGGCGAGACGTAGTTCAGCCGATCCGTGTAGGGGAAGATCTGCGTCCAGGTCGCGTACTCGGACTCCTTCTCGAAGCAGCGGTGCAGATAGCCGATCTGCACGTCGGCGCTGGTGATCTTCTCGCCCTCGACGTCCAGTACCATGCGCACGGTGCCGTGCATGGCCGGGTGTGAGGGCCCCATGTTCAGCGGCATCGGCTCCGTCGGCAGATCGGGGGCGTCGGGCTCGAGATCGTCCGCGTCCTGGATCCCCATCACGATGCGGCGGCTTGACGCTACGGTGTCCATCGTCGTTGCTCTTTGTTCTTTGGTTGGCGCTCGCGCGTCCTCAGTCGGCGCCGCCGGTCTGCCGGCGCACCAGCGGCTGCCGCTTCTCCTTCGGATAGTCCTTGCGCAGCGGGTGGCCGACGAACTCCGGGTACATCAGCAGGCGCCGCAGATCGGGGTGGCCCTTGAAGCGCACGCCGTACAGATCGTACGCCTCGCGCTCGGGCCAGTTCGCGCCCGGCCACACCGGCACCAGGGTATCGATGATCGCGTTCTCCTCGGGCACCCCGCCGTACAGGCGCACGCGGTGCTTCTTGCTGACCGAGTACAGGTGGACCACGACGTCGAAGCGCGGCTCGTCGCCGAAGCGATCCACCACGGTGAGATCGGTGAGCATCTCCATCGCCGTGCTCGGATCGTCACGCAGGAACGTCGCCACCGCGGCCCACGCTTCGGGGCGCACGCGCGCCCACTCGTTGCCGTGCTGCGATCCGGTCTTGATGATCTCGCCGGCGGAGAACTGCGCCAGCAAGCGGTCGAGGACCAGTTGCGCCATGTGCTTCGGTTTCCTTACTTGCCCTTTGCCGCGGGCGCGGCCGGCGCCGGGCGACTGACCGGGCGGATCGCCGTGGCCGGCACGTCGTACCCCTGGTCGACACGCAGGGCGATCTGGCTGTGCCCCTCGCCGCGCTGGATGCGCTCCTGCAACATGACCAGCGCGTCCAGCACCTGCTCCGGGCGCGGCGGACAGCCCGGGATGTAGACGTCGACGGGCACCACCTGATCCGCGCCCGGCATGGTCGAGTAGTTCTGGTAGAAGCCGCCCGTCGACGCGCAGACGCCGAAGGCGATCACCCACTTCGGCTCGCACATCTGCTCGTAGATGCGGCGGAGCGCCGGCCCCTGCCGTTCGGTGATGGTGCCGACGATGATCAGCAGATCCGCCTGGCGCGGGGAGAAGCGCGGAAACTCCGAGCCGAAGCGCGCGATGTCGTACTTGGGCGCCGCCGTCGACATGTACTCCATGCCGCAGCAGGCGGTCACGAACGGATAGCTGAACAGCGAGAACTTGCGCGCCCAGTTGACCGCCGCTTCCAGCTTCGACGAGTAGACGAACTCGAAACCCATGTCGCTACTCCCACCCGATGGCGCGCTTGCGCCACACGTAGGCCAGCCCGACGATCAGGACCGCCATGAAAACCAAGACCTCCGCCAGGCCGAAGAACGAGACGCCGGCCGTGCACAGGCCGTCCTGCAGCGGCCCCGTGCAGGAGAGCTCGCGGTACTTCAGCGCCCACGGGTACAGGAACGCGGTTTCGATGTCGAACACCAGGAAGAGAATCGCAACCTGGTAGAACTTGACCTCGAAGCGCGTGCGCGGGCTGCCGATCACCTCTGACCCGCACTCGTAGGGATAGTCCTTCGCCTTGCTGGGACGGCTGTGCCCCAGGTACTTGGCCGCCGCCGTGAGCAACAGCGCGAACCCGACCCCGATCAAGATCGCCAGCGCTGCGGGAACGTAGTCTGATGTCATGGGTTTGCGGGTGCCTTCGCGCCCCGCGATTTATAGATGCTGCCGCCAGCGACGTCAATGCGCTCGGCGCGCCGCTGTTCAGCGTCGGGCGTCGTTGACTCGCAGGCGGTTGGTTTCTATACATACGAAACCACCGAATGTTCATGCGCAGGGCGAACGCGGGGATTTCACGGCTGGCCGTCGCGCTGGCGCCGTTCGCGACGGTGGCGGTCCTGGCCGCCTGTTCCAAGGGTCCGCCCGAGGCGATCGTGGCCCCGGCAGCCGCCGCCGAGACCGCGCCGGGCGGTGACGACAAGGCTGGGCCGTCCGACACCGTCGCCCCGGCGGGGGTCGACATCGCCAAGTTCGACGACTTTCAGAAGAAGGTCTTCTTCCGCATCGTCAACAGCGAGCCGGCGATCTGCGGCAAGGCCGAGAGCCTGCTCGCCTCCGCGAAGAAGGATGCTTCGTGCCGCCGTTCGCTGGCGGCCGTTCGCTACGTCGCCAAGCTGGTCGACCAGGGCTACACCGATTCGGAGATCAGCGAGGCCTTGACCAAGCGCTATCGCGGCACGACGCCGAAGATCATCGACGTCGCCGAGGCGCCGATGAAGGGCAGCCCCAACGCCAAGGTGACGCTGATCGAGTTCGCCGACTACGAGTGCCCGCACTGCAAGCGGCTGCAGCCGGTGCTGCGCCAGATCCTGGACGAGTTCCAGGGCGAGGTGAAGCTGTACTTCAAGCACTACCCGCTGCCCCAGCACACCTATGCCCGGATGGCCGCCGAGGCGGCGGTGGCGGCGCAGAAGCAGGGGAAGTTCTGGCAGTTCGAGGACAAGCTGTGGGTGAACCAGGACAGCCTCTCGCCCGCCGAGATGGAGAAGTTCGCCAAGGAGAGCGGCCTCGACGTCAGCAAGTTCCGTCAGGACATGGAGTCGAAGGCGGTCAAGGAGCGCGTCCAGAAGGACCGCGTCGACGGTTCGACGCTGGGCCTGTCGTCGACGCCCACGCTGTACATCAACGGCCGCGAGTACACCGACAACCGCGACACGGAGAGCCTGCGCGAATGGATTAAGGAAGAGCTCGCGCGCTGAAGCCTGCCTGCCGTCGGCCGCCGGCGCGTCCACTAAGGATGTCACCATGGCCTGTCGCTTACGTTCGTTGCTGGTTTTCCTGGGGTTCGCGTTTGCCCTGAGCGGCTGTCACGTTGCCGGCACGCGCGGCGGAGAGGACGCCAGCGCCCCGGGCAGCGGCGGGTCCTCGACCGGCGCGGGCGCGGGCGGCAGCGGCGGGGCGGTCGTCCTCGACGCGGGCGGCAGCGGCAGCGGCGGCGCGCCCGTGCCCCCGGCCTGCAACCCCACCTGTTCGGACTTCCCCCCCGACGCGATCGTCGTCGGCGTCGGGGCGGCCATTCCCGGCATGTTCGGTCCCGCCGGCACCGGGATGGCGGGCGCCGGGCCGTGCGTGCTGGATCCGCAGGACGGGACGCTGTTTCCCTCGAACTGGCTGCGCCCGCGCATCCGCTTTCAGCCGGGCCTGGGCCAGACCGCGTTCGAGATCCGCGTCCACAGCGATCAGCAGAAGAACGATCTCGTCGTCTACACCGACCAGACCAGCTGGGCGATGCCCAAGGACGTCTGGGGCAAGCTGGTCACGCACCAGGGCGGCGACCCGGTGACGGTCACCGTGCGCTCGCTGGCGATGGCCGCCGGCGGCGCGACCACGGTGGCGGTCAGCGCGCCGGTGGCGTTCCGCATCGCGCCCGTCACCGTCGGTGGGTCGATCGTCTACTGGACCACGTCGGGCGTCCCGTCCCTGAAGGGCTTCCACGTCGGCGACGAGGCGGTGACGCCGGTCATGACGCCGAACATGGTCGGCCCCACCGTGCAGTGCATCGGCTGCCACGTCTCGACGCCCGATGGCCAGTTCATCGGGATGGCCGCCAACCTGGCCATCATGAACGCCGATCCCGCGGCGCTGGCCATCCGATCGGGAACCACCATGATGGAGCCGCCGTTCCTGACCGCCGCCGCGCGCCAGCTGATCGGCCGTCCGTACCAGCCGCTGTCGGCCTTCTCGGCGGCGCACTGGAAGGATCACGATCACGTGGCGCTGTCGATGCTGCAGAACATGAACATCATCTGGACCGATCTGGAGGCGGCGTCGATGGATCAAGACGTGGGCTGGGGGATCATCGCCCGCAACGGCGACACCGGGACCCCGGTCTGCCCCGCCTGGAGCCACGACGGCCAGAGCATCGTCTACACCTCGGCGACCGGCATCACCGACACCGGGGTGCGCATCCAGACCGGCGTCGGCACGCTGTACACGGTGCCTTATAACGACCGCAAGGGGGGCGACGCCAAGCCCCTGCCGGGCGGCGGGGTGCCCGGGTTCCACGCCTACTATCCGGCGTTCTCGCCCGATGACCAGCTGATCGCCTTCACGCGCGCGCCCAGCACCGGCACGAATTACGACGTGCCGGAGGCGGAGATCTTCGTCATGCCTCGCGACGGCACGCCGATGCCGACGCGGCTCCTGGCCAATGATCCACCCCAGTGCGCCAACCGAGTGAGCCCGGGCGTCACCAACAGCTGGCCCAAATGGGCGCCCACGGTGGGCACCGCGAACGGGACCGTGTACCGGTGGCTGACGTTCTCGTCGCGGCGCAACGCCGGCGGCCTGCCGCAGATCTTCGTCACGGCCATCACCGTCGACGCGGCCGGCGCGGTCAAGACCTACCCGGCGTTGCACCTGTGGAACCAGCCGGAGACCGAGTCCAACCACACGCCCGCGTGGGACGACTTCAAGATCGTCGTGCAATAGCGGCGCGCGCCGGCGGCGAGCTCAGCGCCGGAAGATCCAGTCGCTGGCGGCCTCGACGCTGACGACGTGCTTGGTGAAGTTCTTGTCGTCGTAGAGCAGCGGATCGACGGTGTTGTCGATGTTCGAGCGGCTGACCAGCAGGTCGTAGCGCAAGGTGGCTTCATAGGCGGTTCCCGCCGCCAGCGTGAGGGCGATGGCGAACCCATAGCGCCGGTCGTGGCGGCGGGTACGATGCGGGTCGAACAGGCGGAACGGCGACTCGATGTAGCTGTCGTCGCTGTAGTCGCGACGTTCGTACGACGCCGACCCGAACAGCCGTCCCAGCGGCGGCATGATGACGGTGCCGCGAATCGACACCGCGTGGGCCGTGTACCCGTAAGGGATGACATACGTGCACGAAACGATGACGCAGTCGCCGATGTTGCCGAGGTTTGGCAGCGTGCCGACGTCGATGCGTTCGGGCGTGGGCAACGCCTCGTCGCGATAGCGATAGCCGAGCGCCAGTCGCAAGCGGTGCGTGCCCAGCTCCTCCGCGATCGTCAGGTCGGTGCGCGTGCCGCTCAGGTGGGCGAAGGCCGTGCTGAGCGAGTGCTTCCACGAGTGCTCCAGCTCGAGGCGGGTGCGGGCATGGGGCCCTTCGTCCAGCGACAACATCGGCCGCAGCGAGCCGCCGATCTGAAAGGGCGAAAAATCGGCGATGCCGGAGAACAGGAGGTCGCCGCCGCCCAGCAGGGCCAGGCGCAGCCAGGGCAGGGGGCGCAGCTCGCCGGTCGCCTCGAGGGTGTGTTGCTGCAGGCTGAACTCGTCCAGATCCCCGTCGAAGAACGCCGTCTGGTCGAAGTTGTACGCCAGCTCGGCGTGCCCGATTCCACGGATCGGAAAGCGCCACGCCAGATCCAGGGCCGCCTCGAGGAATCCGCTGCTGCCGGTGTTGGTCAATGTCTCGGTGAGGCCCACGCCCGACTGGCCGACGTTGCTGTCGACGCCGATGACGACCGCCGCGCCCAGGCTGACGCCGTCACCGCGCGTGGCCAGGCCCGGCGACAGCGCCTCCAGATAGCCGCGGATCAGCTCGGCGGTCTCCGGGCTGTTGTCGCGGCGCAAGGCCTCCTCGAATCCGTGGCGCGCGGCGGTGACCTCGTCCAGGCGCGCCGCCGAGACCGCGGCCATCATGAGGAACTCGCCCTCGCTGGGAACCAGCGCGGCGGCGGCGCTGAAGGATCGGCGGGCGTCCTCGAAGCGCCCCGCGCGGTACTGCGCCACGCCGAGCGCATAGTTCAGCTCGCCGAGCTCGGCGCTCGGCCGGGCGAGCTTCTGCGCCTCGCGCAGCGCGACCTTGTACCCGGCGATGGCCTGCAACCATTTGCCCTGGTCCAGGGCCTGGCGCGCCTCCCGGCGCACGCGCCGGACCCGGATGTCGGCCAGGCGCTCCGCCTCCTCGTCGATGTCGTGGCGCAGATCGTCCAGCACGCTGGCGAGCTCGGCGGCCCGCGGCTGCGCGGCGGCGCGCGCGGCCAGCTCGCGGGCGCGCTCGATCTGCTCGCCCTGCAACGCGGCCCAGGCGGCGTTGGCGACGGCCACCGCGGCCAGCTTTGGATCGGCGGCGGCGGCCAGGAACGCCAGCTCGGCGGCCTCCGGCTGGCCGGCCTTGAACAGCGCCGAGCCCTTGTTGAATGCGACCACCGGCGCGGCGATCGGTCGCGCGGCGTGCGCCGCCGCTTCGAACGCTTCGACCGCTTCGTGATAACGGTGGGCGCGGAAGTGCGCCAGGCCCAGCACCATGTGCGCGTCGCCATTCTCGGGATCCGCGGCCACCACGCGCTCGGCGATGCGCGCCGCCCGGTCGGGCTGGCCCGCCTCCAGCGCGGCGCGCGCCTCGGCCAGGCTGGCCGCCGCGGTCGGTGCGGCCGACGCGCGCCCGACGACCAAGAGGAAGACCGCCACGGCGAAGGCGCCGCGCCGAATGCACCAGTCCTGCCGCAGCAACTCGAGGGCCAGTCTAACCGCGCGCTCGCGCCGCTCGCCAGCGGCCTGTTTCAACGCGCGCGTCGACGACCGCGCGGAGAATGACCAACCGTTCGGTATTTCGTGTCAGCATGGATGCCTGAACGGCCCCGGGCGGCGCGCGGCGAGCGGCCGGCGGCGCGCGCGGCATTCTGGAAGGCGGAAAATGAGACCAGGCACGACCGGGGCAGCGCGCATCGAGGGTGTTCTCTCGCCCGTCATCACGCCATTTCAGCGCGACTACGCGCCCGACGCCGAGCGCTTCGTGCGCCACTGTCGCTGGCTGCTCGCCAGCGGCTGCGCGGGGCTGGCGGTGTTCGGCACCAACAGCGAGGCGAACTCGCTGTCCGTTCCGGAGAAGCGCGCGCTGTTGCAGAAGCTCGTGGAAGGCGGCGTGCCCGCGGCCGCGCTGATGCCGGGGACCGGCCACTGCGCTCTTTCGGACTCGATCGAGCTGACGCGCGCCGCGGTCGAGCTCGGCTGCGCCGGCGTGCTGATGCTACCGCCGTTCTTTTACAAGGGCGTCTCCGACGAAGGGCTGTACCGCAACTTCTCGGAGGTGATCGAGCGCGTGGGCGACGACCGACTGCGACTTTACCTCTATCACATCCCCCCGGTGTCGCAGGTCCCGATCACGCTGGGCCTGATCGAGAGGCTGCTGGCGAAGTACCCGGGGATCGTCGCCGGCGTGAAGGACTCTTCCGGCGACTGGTCGAACACGAAAGCGATGCTCGACGCCTTCGCCGCAAGCGGCTTCGACGTGTTCGCCGGCAGCGAGGTCTTCCTGCTCGACAACATGCGCAACGGCGGCAAGGGCTGCATCACCGCCACCGGCAACGTCAACCCGGGGCCGATCGTCCAGCTGTACAAGAACTGGCGCTCCGGCGACGCCGAGCGCATGCAGGCCGCGATCATCGCCACGCGCAAGATCGTCCAGAAGCAGCCCATGATCCCGGCGCTCAAGGCCACCGTCGCGCACTTCGCGAACGACCCGCAATGGAAGATCTGCCGTCCGCCGCTGGTCGAGCTGACGGCGGCTCAAGAGGAGCAGCTCATCAGCGAGCTCAACGCGAGCGGATTCTCGATGCCTGGCTTGGCTGGCTAGGGCACTCCCCTCGCTCGGCGTTCGGGCGTCGAACCCGGGTTCGGGAAGTTGCGAAAGCGGTTCGCGGGCGCTATCCGTATCGCCATGCTGAACGCGCGTGGTCTCTGGTTTTCGCTGCTGCTGGCGTGTGGCGCCGCGGTAGCTTTCGCGTCTGGATCGGCCTTTGGGCAGCAGCTGGAGCTGCCGCGGCCCAGCCCCAACGCCAAGGTCTCGCAGACCGTCGGGCTGACCGAGCTGACGGTCGAGTACAGCAGCCCCGGCGTCAAAGGCAGGAAGATCTGGGGCGGCGTGGTGCCGTACGATCAGTTGTGGCGCGCGGGCGCGAACCAGGCGACCAAGGTGACCTTCAGCAAGGACGTCGCCTTCGGCGGCAAGCCGGTGACCGCCGGCAGCTACGCTCTGTTCGTCATCCCCAGCGCGAAGTCGGCCTGGACCGTCATCCTGAACAAGAAGGCCGATCAGAGCGGCACCGGCAGCGACTACAAGGCGGATCTGGACGCTGTCCGCGTCAGCGTGCAGCCGGCGGCGGCCCCGTTTCGTGAGCGGCTGGCCTATCAATTTAGCGATTTCACCGACAGCAACGCGTCGCTGGATCTGGAATGGGAGAAGGTGCGGCTGCCGATTCCCATCACCCTCGAGACGGACAAGCAGATCATGGCCAGCATCGGAACGGTGCTGGGCGGCAGCTGGCGGCCGTACGCGGTGGCGGCCCGCTACATGCTGGAGACCAAGAAGGACTACGACACCGGGCTCAAGTACGTCGATCAGTCGCTGGCGTTGAAGGAGGACTGGCTCAATCTGTGGATCAAGGCCGAGCTTCTGGCGGCGAAGGGCGATTACAAGCAGGCCTATCCGCTGGCGGAGAAGGCGCAGCAGCTGGGCGGGAAGGGTCCCGGCTTCTTCGCCGCGGGCGACATCAAGACGGCGCTCGGCGACTGGAAAAAGAAGCTGTGAGGTGCGCGCCGGCCGGCCGATCGCACGACGACGTCCTCTGACACGTCGCTGGCCGTTGCGGTCCGGTCGCTACCACTTCCGGTACGGCAGGAACTTGCCGTGCATCGTGATCTTCACGCGGTCGCCCTTGGGATCGGGCAGCTTCTCCATCGCCATCTCGAAGTCGATCGCGCTCATGATGCCGTCGCCGAACTTCTCGTGAATCAGCTCCTTCAGCGTGGTGCCGTACACCTGCACGATCTCGTGGAACCGGTAGATCAGCGGGTCTGTGGACAGCGCGGAGCCGAGCGAGCCCTTGCTGGGCGGCACCTGCAGCAGCGCCACCGCGTCGGCCGAGAGCTCCAGCAATCGCCCCGCGGCGGCCGCCTCCTCGGCGTTCATGGTCTGCTGCCCCAGCAACGCGGAGGTGGTCCACACCTCGCTGCGTCCCAGTGCCTGCGCCAGCTGTTGCCAGGTGAGCTTCTTGGCCAGGCGGGCCGCCACGATGGTCTCGACCAGCTCGATGCGCGTCATGGCGTCACGATATCAAGGGACCGTTTCGGCCAGTTTTCTGCGGAGTCCAACCCTGGTTAATTGATGATTCAGCCACCCACCGCCGGCCGCGGCCGTCAGATCCCCAGGACGCGCCGGTAGACGGCCGCGTACGCCTCGACCGCGGGCTCGACCTGGAAGGCCGTCACCGCGCGCCGGCGCGCCGCCGCCGCCATCCGGGCGCGCAGCGGCTCGTCGTCGAGCAGACGCCGCACGGAGGCCGCCATCGCCGGCACGTCGCCGAGCGGCGTCAGGAAGCCCGTCTCTCCGTCGAGGATCACCTCGGACACGCCGCCGACGCGCGCGGCGACGACGGGGACGCCGCAGGCCATCGCCTCCAGCGCGGCGAGGCCGAAGCTCTCCGTCTCGCTGGGCAGCAGGAAGACGTGGCTTTGGCGCAGGCAATCGGTGAGATCGACGCGCTCGCCGAGGAAACGCACGTCGTCGGCGACGCCCAGCGTGGACGCCAGCGCGCGCACGTCGGCGGCGTCCGGTCCGTCGCCGACCAGCAGCAGGCGCGCGGGCCGCGCCGCGCGCACGCGCGCGAAGACGCGCACCACGTCGGGGACGCGCTTGACGGGGCGGAAGTTCGAGACGTGCACCAGGACGCGCGGCTCCAGCGGGGGCGGCGACGGGGGCGGCGAGAAGCGCGCGCCGTCGACGAAGTTGGGGATGACGTCGATGGCGCGCGCCGGTGGCACCTGCAGGAACTGATGCGTCACCTCGCGCAGCCACGCCGACGGCGTCGTCACCGCGTCGCTGATCAGGATCGCATGGCGGGTCAGGGGCAGAAAGCTCGGGTCGCTGCCCACCAGCGTGATGTCGGTGCCGTGCAACGTCGTCACCAGCCGGGGCCCGTCGGCACCCAGCACCTGGCGCGCCAGCGCGGCCGCCACCGCGTGGGGCAGGGCATAGTGGGCGTGAACGATGTCCAGGCGCTCGCGGCGGGCGACGTCGACGATGGCGGAGGCCAGCGCCAGCAGGTACGCGCTGTCCTTGATCTGCGGGTACTGGCGGGCGTCGACGCGATGAAAGACGATGTTCGGCCGGTCGACGTCCAGGCGGCCCGGGCGCTCGTCGCTGAACACGTGCACGCGGTGGCCGCGCGCGGCCAGCAGCATCCCGACCTCGGTGGCGATCACGCCGCTGCCGCCGAAGGTGGAGAAGCAGGCGATGCCGATGCGCAGCGGCTCCGTCATGGTTCGATGTCCCGCAGCGCCGTCTGGAACGCGCCGTCGCGTTCCAGGCTGTCCAGCACCATGCGCTTGAGCACCCGCCAGCCGAGGCGGCCGGCCAGCGACGGCCAGGCATAGGCGCGTTCCTGCGGCACACCATCCGGACACAGGGCGGCCCGCAAACGTTCAAAGCGATCGCTGGTGACGGTGTCGCGTGCCAGCCACGCGCGCTCGTAACGGCCGGCGAACCGGCCGACGGCGCGGGTCACCGTGGCGCGCGTGCGGTCGGCGGCGCGGGCCAGCGACGGGTCGCCGGCCAGCGCGGCGGCGAGGATCGCCTCCAGCGCCGGCGCCAGCGTCTCGTCGACGCGCCGGCGCAGGGCGGCCGGATCGGGCGCGCCGGGCGGGCCGCGGGCGGGCAGGCGATCGGAAAGCTCGGCGAGCGGCCGGCTGGCGTCGTCGGGCGAAAGGCCGAGCTCGCGCAGCAGCCGCCGCGCGCGCGCGTCCAGGCAGCGGAAGCGCCCGCGCGGAACCACGAGCGGAATGTGCGCGCCGAGCTCGACGTAGAGGGGGGGCAGCTCGGCAAAGTAGTTGATCTCGCCGGGGCCGCCGACGTAGGCCACCGTCGGCAGCAGCGTGTCCTGGACGATGGGCCGCAGCAGCGCGGAGGTCGAGAAGCGCGACGGCTCGGCGCGCGCGATCTCCAGCAGCCGCGGGTGCGCGATGGTCGTCGCGTCGCCCGCCAGCGTCCAGCGCTCGCCGTCGTCGGGCGCGCGGCGCAGGCGGAAGCGCGGACCGGCGGCGCCGTGCGGGTGGAAGAAGAGCAGCGAGCAATCCGGCCGCGGCGCGATCTGCTCGTCGAAGCCGGCGTCGCGCAGGCGGT
>DATKEU010000072.1:0-2706 GCA_035544495.1 Polyangia bacterium
CTTGGTCAGCGAGCCGATCTGATTGGCGATCACCTGGTCGACGGTGATCCCGCCGCCCTGTGAGGTGCCGGTCGCCTTGCGCGCGTCGTAGCAATGGTAGGCGCCGGCGCAGTTCGTGCCGTGCGACGGGCTGACGGTGCCGGTCGCCGCGAACGCCGAATAGTTGCCGACGCCGTTCAGGATCAGCATGCTCGCCTTCGAGGGCGCCGCCGGCTCCATTGTCCCCGCCAGCGAGAACGCGCCGCCCGTGCCCGGCGTGGGCGGCAGCCAGTAGCTGTTGGTGGTCCCGTTCGGAAAGTACATCGACATGTACCGGCGGACAGGTGCCGCCCCGGCGGCCTCCGCGCGGCCGGGCGCCAGGGATTCCAGCCACGGCAGCGCGAGAGCGACGGCGCCGCCCTTGAGCAGGGAGCGCCGGGGAACGGCATTTCGTGCACCACTCATCGAAGCACTCTCAATCTCCGCCTCTGCGGGAACGAAACGTTTCGCTGAGGACGACGTCTTTCAGCAGCGACTTCAGCCGGTAATCCTGCTTCGCCCACTGTTGCTGGATCTGCGCCAGGAAAGGTCCGTCGCTGGATGCTGGCGGCAGCAGGTTCAGCGACCGAGAGATGGCGTAGGTCATGAGCTGTCTGGCGGCGAAGTTGACTAGCTCGGTTTGCTTCGCCCCATGCGACAGCGCGCTGGCGAGCTGAATCAACCCGTCGAACTTGGTTCCGTCCGGCAGCAGCCCGCTGGCGTCGATCGCCTGCCCGTTGCCGTATGCCGATCGGTAGGCGCCGATCCCGTCGAAATTCTCGAGGCCGAGGCCGATCGGATCCAGCAGTGCATGACAGGCGGCGCAGGCCGGATCCGTCCGATGCGCCACCAGACGTTCCCGCACGTTCTCTTCCTGCGTCGAGACGTCCGTGGCCGCGTTCTTCGCCGCGTCCAGCGGCGGCACGTTCGCCGGCGGCGCCGGGATGTCCTCGCCCAGCAGGTTCTCGTAGACCCACTTGCCCCGCAGCGTCGGCACGGTTCGATACGAGAACGACGATTGCGTCAGGAAGGCGCCGAGGCCCAGAAACCCGATGCGGCGCGGATCGGCGTTGTCGACCCTGGTCATCTGGGTCTCGGTCGCCGCGATGTTGGGGAAGCCGTACAGTGCCGCCAGTGGGCCGTTCACGAAGTGCACCGGCGCGGTCAGGAACTGCGTCCACGGGAGATCGCCGTTCAGGAATTCGTTGAAGAAAAGAGCGACCTCCTGGACCATCGCCTGGCGAAGGGGCTCGTTCCAGTTCTTGAATGCCGTCGCCTCGACCTGATGGGCGGACAGCGCTCGCATTCCCAACCACTGGCCGGCAAAGCTGGCCACGAAGTTGTTCGCGCGTGGATCCTGAAGCATTCGATCGACTTGAACCGACAGCATGGCGTCGTCGACCAGGGTCGCGGCCTGGGCGGCGGCGAACAACGGCGCATCGGGCATGCTGCTCCAGAGCAGATACGAGAGGCGGTTGGCGAGCTCGTACGCGCCGAGGCGGTGCGCCTGCCGCGAGCTGGGATCGGGATCGATCTCGATCCGATAAAGGAACTGCAGCGATGACAGCATCGCCTTGACGATCTGTTTGACGGCGCCCGGAAAGTCCTCGCCGTTCTGGAGAGCATCGGCCGCCAGCGCCTGAAAGCGACTGACCTCGTCGGGCGCCAGCGGACGGCGGTAGGCGCGCTGGCCGAACTGGTTGATGATGTCGCCCAAGCAGGTGGCATCGGCGGCGGCCGCCGGCGTGCAGGTGACGATCCGCGCGGCCAGCGCCGGGTCGGCGAAGGCCTGCTCGGCCAGGGCGTCGGCCGCGTCGAAATACTGCTCGAACTCGGCGTCCGACATTCTGAAGGCGGACGCCTCGTTGTCGAACCCGCTACTCCCGACCTGATCCGGGATGAACGTGCGCTGCGCCAGGTCCTGCGAAAGTCCGAGGAGATCGTTGATGGTGTTGTCGTACTCGAACCCGTTAAGGCGATGAATGGCGACCGCTCCTGGATCGCTGGCGCCCTGGGGCAGGTTCTGTGGGGGCGGCGGTGGCAGCGACGGCGGCGGCTCCATGCCCGGGCCAACGCCGGTGGCGTCGCCGATCCGTCCGGAGCAGGCAAGCCCGGCGACAGCGGTCAAAAAGAGCGCGAAGCCGGCCGCGAAAAATCGATGAGCCCGATCGGCGAATGGCCGGTTGAAAACATCTGGTGGCACGATGGCACCTCGGGTTGGAGCTGGTTCGCCGCCAGCGTCGCGGCTCGGTCGCTGGAAATAGGTGGATTGAGCAACCAGAGGCGGTCCAAAGAAACGTCGATCTTTGAGGTCCAGCCAAAGATTGGCCGGGCCGGCCAGAAGACCGCCAGGGCGCGCCGAGGCGCCGCGTTTTCGAGCTCATCGGCAGGGATCGGTGAACCGACAGTGGGCCGAGGCGGAACATAACTTCTGCGCATGAAGACTCTCGTCGCCGCGGAAATCATTCTCCTCTGCGCGCTGCTCTCGGGCTGTGGGGCCAGTCAGACGCGGGGGAGTGGCACAGGTGGGGCGGCCCCCGGCTCGGGCGGCGCAGGCTCCAGCGGAAGCGGAGGCGCAACGGCCAACGGAAGCGGAGGCAGCGGTGGCGGCGGAAGCGGCAGCGGGGGGGCCACGGCGATCGGCGGCGGCGGCAGCGGCGGAGCGGCCGTCGACGCGCCCGTCAGTCC
>DATKEU010000073.1:0-3130 GCA_035544495.1 Polyangia bacterium
TCACCGCCGCCCGCGGCACGGAGGCCGCGATCCTGCTGTGGGTGCGCCTTTACGGAAAGTTTCAGTCGCCGAACTTCAACTGGAAGATCGCGACCGCGACCGCTCGCTGACGCGGCCGCGATCCACAGGCGGGACGGACAATCCTCAGCGCGGCGCCTCGCCGGGCAGGATCAGCCGGAACTCCGTGCGGCGGTTGCGGGCGCGGCCCGAGTCGGTCCTGTTGGAGGCGATCGGGCGATCCATGCCGTAGCCGATCGACGTCAGGCGGTCGGGACGGATGCCCTTCGACACCAGGTAGTTCTTGACCGCCCCGGCCCGGCGCGACGACAGATCGCGGTTGTAGTCGGCGGAGCCGCGGCTGTCGGTGTGGCCCGAGATCTCGATGTTGATGTCGGGGTACTCGGTCATCACCTGCGCGGCGCGATCGAGGATGCCGAACGAACCGAAGGTGATGTCCGCCGAGCCGGACTTGAAGTTGATCCCTTCGATGACGCCGGTGAAGCGCGCCACCGCCTTGGGCAGCTCGTCGGGGCAGCCGTCTTCGTCCTGGTAGCCGTTCTTGGTCTCCGGCTGGTTCGGGCACTTGTCCTTGACGTCGGGGATGCCGTCGTTGTCGTTGTCGGGATCCGGGCAGCCGTCCTCGTCCTCGAAGCCGTCCTTGTCCTCGGGCAGGTTGGGGCACTTGTCCTGCAGATCGGGGATGCCGTCCTTGTCGTTGTCGGGATCGGGGCAGCCGTCCTCGTCCTCGAAGCCGTCCTTGTCCTCGGCGAGGTTGGGGCACTTGTCAGCGTCGCCGGCGATGCCGTCGCCGTCGGGATCGGAGGACGCCGTGGTGACGTTCTTCTCGATCACCTTCACGCGCTGGATCACCACCCTCTTCGGGTGCTCGACCTCGCTGAAAGTGAAAAAGAGGCTGCCCATCGCCTGGTAGTCCCACCCACCGAAGTTGGTGTGACTGCCGATGGGCACGACGCCGGACGCGAACGCCGGCGGGCCGGTGATGCGACCCTCGAGGCGAAGACCGACGTGGTCGCTGAAGAAAAGCTTGAACCCCAGCCCGCCGTGCAAGAACCCCTCGGTATCATCGGGCAAGATCGACGTCTTCTTCACGAACGAGCTGTATGCGCCGTACCCGAGGACGACGAACGGCCGGAACGGACCGCTGCCCACGAAGTTGACGAGCAGCTGGCCGCGATAGCCGAAGATCCACAAGTCCGTTTGTTGGTCGCGGGTGTGGGTCGGCGTGGCGCTCGCTTCCAGCTCCAGAGCTGCGTAGGGATTGAAGTTGAACGTCAGGCGGCCGCCCGCGAGGACGGCGGCCGCGGGTGACAGGCCGGTCGAATCGCCCACGTTGCGCCCGAGGCTGTAGTCCTTCGTGAACCAGTGGTAACCACCCAGGAGGCCGAACTCGAACCGGAACTCCCGGGGCTGCTTGTCGTCGGCGTCGCTGTCCGCGTCGGATCTGTCGGGCGCCTCGTCGTCGCTGCTGGCGGCGGCGACCGGCTTCGGCGCCGCCTGGGCGGGCGGGGGCGCGGAGGCGAGCAGCGCCAGCATCAGGCAGGCAGAGACCGTCGTCGGCGAGACGGGTCGCGGCAAGTGCGATCGCATCGATTCTCCTTGGCCGGAATTGCGGAACGGGTGGGGAATCAACTGGCTCTCGATGGCAAACGTCAAACGCGTCGCGGAAGCGCGGGGGCGGCGCCGAGAATAAGCCAAATCGGGGAAAAGGGGAGGCAGACGCGACCGTGCCGGAGGCTGGACCTGCCGGCAGTGCTTTGGCCGGAGCGGCGCGGCGCCATCGTCAGGAAAATGTAAGACGACGCTACCCGCGCCACGCACGTGTATGCCATAAAGGGTTCGCATGGCGCGGGTTGTTTCGGCCCTGCTGTTCGCTGTCTGGGTGTTGTGCGGCGATGTGCAGGCGCGAAATCGCCTGTGGGAGGCCCGCCGTCCGCCCGTCGAGCCGGCGCCCGCGCACCAGCTGCGTGACCCGGGCACGTGGCCACCCGAGCCGCCGGTGCCATCGCCCATCGACGGCATCCGCTTTCACGACGCGTTCGCCTACCTTTGCAACGTCCCCGCCGACGGTGCCATCGCCGGCCTCAGCGGCGACGTGCTGGCGCGCGCCACCGACGTCGGCGTCGATCCCTTTCTGCTGTCGGCGTTGGCGCTGGTGCAGAGCAACTGCAAGCCGGATCGCGATTCAAAGGCGGGCACGGGCCTGCTGCGCATCAGCCGCTCGATGTACCTTTCGCCGGGGACGCCGCCGCCGCCGGTCGGGCGTGACGATCTGACGCCGGCGGCCCTGCGCGATCCGCGGCGCAGCATCCTGGCCGGCGCCCGCCTGCTCAAGATGTGGGAGCAGATTCACCCCGAGCTGGATCGGCTGTTCGGGGGCGTCCCGCATCGCAGCGCCGTCTCGCATTTTCTCTGGGGCGACGAGGTGCACGGCAGCGGCCAGGAGGATCTGGTCCTCACCGCGCGCCGGCGCATGATTCGCCATTACGAAGGCGCGCCCGACGTGCCCCGTGACAGCCCGCTGGGGATACCGATCGTCTCGCCGCTGGAAGGGATCCCGCGCGTCGCCAGCAGCGGCCCCGGCGACGAACGCGACGGCGGCGCGCGCCGCCACCGGGGCCTGGACATCACGGCCACGCTGGGCGAGCCGGTGCGGGCCATCGCCGACGGCACGGTGATGTTCGCCGGCGCCAACGTCCCCGGCCACCCGCGCACGGTGCTGCCGCCCGATAAGACCGCCCGCTATGCGCGGCGGCGCTTGGGCGTGGGCGGCATCTACGTGTGCATCAAGCACGACGACGAGCACCGGACCGTCTCCTGCTACATGCACCTTTCGTCATACACCGTCGCGGTCAACGATCGCGTGACGGCGGGCGAGCGCATCGGCGCGGTCGGCCGCACCGGCGTCATGGTCTCGCCGCCGCACCTGCACTTCGAGATCCGCATCAGCGAGCGCTTCATGAACCCGGCGCGCTTCCTGACCGGCATGGTGATCCCGCCCAAGGAGACGATGACCTATCGGTACATGCTGAAAGCGCGCCGGGCCAAGCTGCGCGCCGGTCGGATCGCGGCCACCACCGACAAGGCCTCCTGAGCGTTCGCGGCCCGCGCG
>DATKEU010000074.1:0-9426 GCA_035544495.1 Polyangia bacterium
CGGATCCAGCGCACCCCGGATTTTTCGACCCGCGATCAGTGAATCGTTTTCTTGAGAGTACTCATCGCACGGTGGGTCTTTTCCTGCTCGCTCAGCAGGAGGGCTTCCAGCGTCGAGCGCACCGAAGCGTCCAGCTTGGCCAGATCCTCGCGGTACTGCTTGAGGCCGTGGTCCTCGCCCTCTTCCAGGGCGGCTATCGCGGCCTTCTTGCCGAAGATCTTCGCACCACCTTCGACCAGCTTCGCGAACGTGCCCCAGGTGCCCGACCCGTCGGGCGGTTGTCCGCCGAACCGCGACACCTCGCCGCGCAACATGTTGACCCGATTTTGGTGTGATGACCGGCAGCGCCGCAGCTCCTGGGTGATCGTCGCGTCGTCGTTCAGTTTCTCTAGCGCCTGATCGTACGTCTCGACCGCCGAAATCTCGCCGCGCAGCAGGCTGCTCAGGGCTTCGACATTTTTATCGGTTTGCATCGCTCCCCTCCTTTTTTTGAGTAGATCGATCGTCAGGACGAAAATGGAGCGCCTCTCGGACAATTCAAGCTTCGGTCGCTCGACTACGTCGACGGTGCGATAAATCGAGTGTCGATGCCGAGCCACTTGCCCGAGCGCGAACGAACCTTACGGCCGTTGCCGTGAGCCGCGAATCCGATGGAAAGGTGTGTTCGTCTGTCGCTTCCTTGATCCTCCGCTATTGTGGGCGTGGCGATCGAGCGAAGCGACCAGTCGAATGATGCGAGGACGATCGACAACATCAGGCTCAGCAGCCGACGTGCTCATCATCGGCGCCGGCGTGTCCGGGCTGGAGGCCGCCCGTCACCTCGATCGTGCCGGGTTGAATGTTCTGGTTGTCGAGGCACGACCGCGCGTCGGGGGTCGCATTGAGACACATCGACCGGCCGGTTGGCCCGCACCGGTCGAGGCGGGCGCGGAATTCGTCCACGGGCGGCCCGCCGACCTGGTGCGAAGGCTTCGCGCAAGCAAGGCCCGGATCGTCGAGATGAAGCCCAAGCACGCGCTGGTCGCTGGCGGAAACGTCCACGCGGCTGGTCGAGCCTGGCAGCAAGCCCAGAGCTGGATGGAACGGCTGCCCGACGAGGATGCTTCGTACGACGATGTGATGGCTGCTGGCCGCCGGCCACTTCGACCGGACGTGCGGCGGCTGCTCAGGGGATTCGTGGAGGGCTTCAACGCCGCCGACGCCACCCGCGTCTCTGCGAAGGGCTTGCACCAGCAAGCCGAGGCAGCGCAGGCAGAGCAGGGAGATCGCCTCTTTCGCGTCCCCGGTGGCTACGATGCCTTGACCGAACATCTGGCGCGACCGCTGCTGGTCCGCGGCCGCGTGCTGCTGTCGCTCGCGGTCACGACCGTTCGGCACGGACCCCCCGGAATCGAGGCGATCGCCAACAACACCTGGGGTGGTCCGCCCGTGAGACTGAGAGCCAAGGTGGCGCTGGTGACATTGCCGCTCGGCATCCTGAAGACGCGGCGTGGTCCCGGCGCCGTGAAATTCCACCCTCCTCTGCCGGCGGCGAAACGCGAGGCGATCGCGCGTCTGGCCATGGGCCGTGTCATCAAGGTCGTGGTGCGTTTCCGCGATCGCCTCGGTGCGGGGCTTTTTTCGAACGTCGGGCCGTCGGTGAACTTTCTCCACCTGTCGCGAGCTTCGGTCCCCACGTGGTGGGTGCCGGCGCCGGCGCCGTCCAGCTGTCTGGTCGGCTGGGTGGCCGGCCCGGCCGCGGACCGCTTCGCCGACCGCTTCGCCGATCATGACGGCTCGGATGTGGGGCGGATTCACGCAGCGGTCGAATCGCTGGCGCGCGGCCTGGGAGTCAGCCCACGGAGACTCACCGGAGGCATCGAAGACGCTCTCCTCTTCGACTGGGGGCGGGACGAATGGGCGCGGGGCGCCTATAGCTGGGAGCCGCGAGGCGCGGTCGACGCGCCGGCCGCGCTCGCCGCCCCGGTGGACAGTCGACTCTATTTCGCCGGCGAGGCCACCAACACGAACGGTGATCTAGGGACCGTCCACGGCGCGCTGGCGACCGGTCGTCGGGCCGCGAGCGAGATCTTGAAACGATTCTCGCGACGCTAGCCGGACGCCTGGACCCCGCTACAGCGCCACCGCCAGCCGCAGCAGGAGCTCGTGCACGTTGGGGTTGGCGGCGGTGATGTCGCGGACGTTCTCGCTGGTGCCGCCGAACATCGTCAGGTTGTAGTTGACCGAGAAGCGAAAGCGTTTCGAGTACCAGTAGTTCGCGCCCAACGTGACGGTGAACAGACGCGTGGTGGCGACGTTGGGATCCGCGATGGCCGGCGCGTCGCTGCGCAGGTCTTCCTTCACGAACTCGACCCGCGCCGCCACCATCAGGCCGTCGTCGGCCGCGCCGTCCAGCACGGCCGGCAGGCGCAGCGGCAGCTCCAGCCCCGGGCGGGGCAGCATCTGATCGTCGCCCACGATCCAGAACCACGCCTCGCCGTACCCGCCGATCGCGTCCAGGGTGGCGTTGCCCAGCGTGCGCAGCATCCCGACCGTGCTGATGTCGTCCTCCGCCAGCTCCTGGTGGCGCGAAACGTACTCGCCGCGCAGGCCGAAGCGATGGCCGATGGGGGCGTCCAGCTCGAAGCCGTAGGCCAGCAGGCGCCCCTGCTGGTGCAGCTCGACGGTGGTGACGGGATCGCGGCCGGTGGTCCAGCGCGGGTTGAAGAACGGAAATCCTCCCGCCGTGCTTTGCGTCGGCAACGCCAGCCCGCTCAGGTGCCGCCCCCGCCAGATCGAGCCGCCGACGCTGATGCGCTCGAACCGCCCTGGCGCCACCAGCGGCAGCGGCGCGACGGTTCCGCGCCCGATCACGTCGAATTGATTGTCGACGTTGCGGAAGTTGGCCCCTTCGCCGTTGAACAAGCCGATCGAGTAATAGAACAGCCGCCGCTCGTCGAGGCCGTGCAGCATGAGGCCGACCTCCTTGTTGGTGGGCGCGCCGACCGAGCGCACGGCCTGCGAGCGTTCGATGAAATCGGTGTAGCGATCGGAGATGCGGTTCTCCAGCGTGAACGGAGCGTCGAACTGCCCGGCCTGCAGGATGGCGACGTCCCCGAACGGCGCCAGGGCCACATAGTCGTCGGTGCTGGCCAGGAACGTTTGCGCTGCCGGGTCGGTGGCGCCGGCCGGCGAGGCGAAATCGCCCGAGATGTTGTAGTAGACGCCGGGCCCGATCCAGCCCGCCAGCTCCAGGCGCACGCGCTTGAGCAGGAAGCCGCTCTTGACCGACTGGACGGAGAAGAACGTGCCGTCCACCTGCAGCCGCGCGCTGGGAAAGACGATGAACAGGTTGTTGGCCGACCGCAGAAACGTGGTGTCGACCGAGACGCCGGCCGTGGGCGCGTCGGTGGGCGGTCCCGGCACCAGCGGCGTGGTGTCGTCGGTCGCGGGCGCCGCCCCGACCGCCGGTTTCTCGGCCCGCGCGATCGACGCCGCCAGCGTCGCTGCGGCGAGGGCCAGCAGCGCGGCGGCCCCGCGCGCCCGCGCGAAGGCGGGCCGGACAGCGACGGGGCGGCGCGCGGGACGGGCAGGCGACCGCACGCGCACCCCGGCTAGTTGGCGGCCACCGAGGTGCCGGTGACGTGATCGTGCAGGGCGATCGCTTCCTTGTTGGTCAGCACCACCAGAAAACCCAGCAGCCACAATACGCCGACGACGATCAGGGGACCACCCAGTTGATCGGCGATCTGCTCCCAGGCCGGATTCGATCCCAGCTCGAGGTCAATCATCGCCGCCGCCGCGAACAACCCCCACAGCTGCACCAGCGGGCGGGCGATCATTCCTGGCCAGCCGAGGCCCTGGCGCGGTTCGAACAGCGTCACGCCGAAGATCTGCTTGCCCAGCGTCTGACCGCCGCGCTTGTGCGCGCAGACGGAGTAGATGGTGAAGCCCAGCAGGCCAAGCTGCATCGCCTCCCAGCGCGAAACCGGCGCCATGCGGGGACCGAGCACCGCCGCCGCAATCACGACCAGACCCAGCGTCAACATGTCGATGACGAACGCGCCCGCGCGCGCGGCCAGCGGCTGGGCGGCGGGCGGCTCCACCAGCGCCACCTCCAGCCGGCCGAGCAGCTCTTCGTAACCGGAGGGGCGCTGCTTCGGATCCTCGCGCTTCAGGAAAGCCACCAGCCGGCGAATGTATTGCGGGGCCAGCCGCTCGGGCAGCGGTCGCTCCGAGCGTGGGGGGGCCGCGGTCAGCATCTCATGGAAGATCACGCCCAGCGCGTACATGTCGCCGCGCAGGCTGGGCGCGCCGCCCGCGCGCTGCTCGGGCGCGAGGTACGGGTCGTCGCCGTCGCGGCTGTCGGCGGTCGGCGCCACGCCGAAGCCGTCGACCTTGACGTCGACCGGAGCGCTGCCATCGGGACCGCGGCGCCGCAAGATGATGTTCGACGGCGTCAGCGCCCCGTGCACCAGCCCGACCTCGTGCGCCGCCTCCAGCGCGCGCACGATCTGAACCATGTGCGCCACGGCGTCGATCCAGGAGATGGCGCCGCTGTGCTTGATCTCCTCGCGCAGCGATCGGCCGTCGACGTGCTCGGTGACGACGAACGGGTTGCCGTCGGCCGTGCCGACGAAACGCACCTGCGCGACGTTCTGATGAGCGACGCGCGACTGGTGGCGAGGCGCCGCCAGCGCGTCGACCAGGCCCGGATCGGCGCCGCCCGACGACCGGCGCAGCATCGTCAACATCACCGGCTGGCACAGGCTGGTGTCGTCAGCCAGGTAGACCGTGCCGGCGGCCGTGCGGCCGAGGCGCGCCCGCACCTCGAAGTGCTGAAAGCGGCGGCCGATCAGGATGTCGTCGATGTCGATGACGACGCGGCCGCTGGCGCGAGCGGGCGCGGCGGGGCCGGCGGCCGGCGCTTCGCCGGCGGGCTCGCCGCTCGGCTTGCCGAAACGGTTCATGTTGTCCATGAAGGCCCGCCCACGGTGCAGTGTAAACCCTTTCGCGGATAATATCGGCGGTCCGTGAGGCGCGCTTTAACATCGCTCATCCGGTGGCTTTTCGAATCGCTGGTGCGCCTTTACTACCCGGTGCGCGTCATCGAGGGTGAAGAGAAGATCCCGCGCGGCGGCCCGGTCATCTTCGTCCTCAACCACCCGAACGGGCTGCTGGATCCGGTGCTGCTGCGGGTGGCGGTGGGACGCCCGGCCCGCTTTCTCGGCAAGAGCACGCTGTTTGGCAATCCCCTCGGCCGGCTGGCGATGGACGCCTTCGGCACGATCCCCATCTACCGGGTTCGCGACGCGGGCGCGCGCGCCGCCGACATCGGCCGCAACGACGAGAGCTTCGCCCGCTGCCGCGCGGCGCTGGCCCGCGGCGAAGCGCTGGCGCTGTTCCCCGAGGGTACGTCGCACTCCGACCCACAGATGCGGCCGCTCAAGACCGGGGCGGCGCGCATCGCGCTGTCGGCGGAGGCCGAGCAGGGGAATCAGGCGCGCCTGGGCGTCATCGTGCTGCCGGTGGGCCTGCACTATGAACGCAAGGTGCTGTTCCGCTCGCGCGTCCTGCTGGTGGTGGGCGAGCCGATCGCCGTGGCGAGCAGCCTGGCCGCCTATCGCCAGGACGAGCGCGCGACGGTCGACGCGCTCACCGAGGAGATCAAGCAGCGCCTGGACGCGGTGGTGCTGCAGGCGGAGACGCGCGAGCTTCTGACCGGGATCGCCAGCGTCGCCACCTGGACGGCCGAGCCGGGCGCGGCCGGCGACGGCGGCGATGACATGGCCGCGCGGCACCGTTACGCGCGCACGCTGCTGGACGCTTACCAGCGCCTGCGGGCGCGCGATCCGGCGCGCGTCGAGGCCGTCGCCGCCGCCGCGCGCACCTACGCGCGCACGCTGCGCCACCTGGGGGTGGAAAACCCGTGGGCGCTGGAGCTGCAATCGGTGCGGCCGCGGCAGATCCTGGGCGCCGTGGCGCGCATGCTGCTGGCGCTGCCGTTCGCGGTCGCGGGCGCCGTGCTGGGCTGGATCCCGTACCGGCTGGCGGGCGAGGTGGCCAAGCGGGTGACCCGCGACGAGGACGTCCTCGGCACGGTGAAGCTGATCGCCGGGGCCTCGTTCCTGTTCGTCGCCTGGCTGGCCGAGGCGATCGCCGTCGGGCTCTGGCGGGGGCCGGGCTGGGGCGCGCTGACGTTCGCGCTCGGTCTGGGCGGCGGCTATGCGGCGCTCCGTTTCGAGGAGCTGACCAGCGACGTGGCCGAGGCGCTGCGCGTGCTGTGGCTGCGGGCGTGGCGCTTCGACACCGCCCGCCGCCTGGCCGAACGGCGGCGCGCACTGGCCGACGAGGTGGCGCGCGCCCTGCACGAGGCGACGTAGTGCCCGTGACGATCGAGATCGGCGCCGCCGCGCTGGCCGCTCTGGCGCGCAAGTACGAGGCGCTGGTCGCGCTTCGCCACGCGCGTGATCGCCGGGGCGCCGGGCCCGCCCCCGACGGCGCGGCGGCGCGGGCGCTGCGCGCGCGCCTGCGGGAGCTGGCCGGCGAGTTCCCTGGTTGCCTGCGCGAGCTGGACACCGTTGGCGCGCGCGAGCTCGAGCGGCGCGCCCGAGAGGCCACGCTGGCCGCGTCCGGCGGCGTGCCCGAACCGTGGCTGCTCTGGGCCGCCGGCTATCACGCGCTCATGCGCGCCGCCCTGCACGTCAAGGCGGCGCCCGCGAGCGCGAAGCCAGCCGCGCTGGCCGAGACCGCGTCGGCGGCGGCCGGGATCGCCGTCGACAGCGTGTTCGTCGCGGCGGCGCGTCGCCCGCCGCACGGGCGCCTGGCCGTGATCGTGCTGCGCGCCCTCGGTGACGCTTTCCGCGTCGCGCCCGCGCAGATCGCGGCCACGCTGTTCCCGCCGCGCGGCCCGCGCCCGTACCCGCTCTAGGGGTTTGCACGGGGGGCGCGCGCGCCGGCGGCGATTCGATCGCGTAGAACATGCCGTGATGCCGACAACCCCGGCGCCCGATCAGCGCGCGATCCAGCACGTCTCCGACACCGCGTTCCTGGTCGCGCAGTTCCGCGCCGACGAGTCGGCACGTCCGGACGCGCTGTTTCGCGATCCGCTGGCGGCGCGCCTGGCTGGCGACAAAGGGAAGGCGCTGGCGGCCGCGTGGCCGACCGGGCGCATGAGCGGCTGGCTGCTGGCGGTGCGCACGGTGGTGATCGACGAGCTGATCCGCGCGGCGCTGGCCGGCGGGACAGACATGATCGTCAACCTCGGCGCCGGCCTGGACGCCCGCCCGTATCGGCTGGATCTGCCGCGCGACCTCCGCTGGATCGAGGTCGATTACCCGGCGGTCGTCGCCTACAAGGAACGCGCGCTGGCCGGCGAGGCGCCTCGTTGCCATCTCGAGCGCGTCGGTCTCGATCTCGGCGATGGTCCCGGGCGCCGCGCGCTGCTGGCGGGGCTGGACGCGCGCGCCGCGCGCATGCTGGTGCTAACCGAGGGCGTGGTGCCGTACCTGGACCTCGCGGCGGCGGGCGCGCTGGCGGCCGACCTGCGCGCGCTGGCCCACGTCGGCGGCTGGATCGTCGACTACATCTCGCCAGAGAGCCACCAGTACCGCGAGCGCGCCGGCATCAACCGCCACATGCGCGAGAGCCCCTTCAAGTTCAAGCCCGACGACTGGCACGGCTTCTTCGCCGCGCACGGCTGGCGCCAGCGCGAGGCGCGATTTCTTCCCGCCGAGGGCGACCGCCTCGGCCGCCCCGTCCCCTGGCCGTTTTGGGTGCGCATCATCAAGCGCGTGCTCGGCCCGCTGGCGCCGCCAGCCCGCCGCGAAGGGCTGGATCGTTTCGCCGGCTACATCGTGCTGGAACCCGCGCCCAGGTGACGGGCTGGTCGAGCTGGGTGCGCTTCCGCCGGCGCGGTCAACCACCGCCAGTTTCGAGCGCTCGACGCAATCGAGACGTTGGCTCGATTACCTCTCGTCGGCAATTCGATCGAGTGTCGTGGATCACCCGCATTCGTCGTCGCGCTTTTGTTGCACGCCGCGACGGAATTCAGCGGCAAGCTATGCGTTCCTTGCGCGGAGGTCCGATGAGATTCACCACGCTGAGATCGGTTGTTGTTCCTGTCGCTGCGGTCGTGCTCGCTTCAGCCGTCGCCGCGGGTTGCTCGACGCCCTCCACGGAAGAGGAGACGGCGGTCGCGGTCACGTCTTCGGCGCTCACCGCGCGCCGCCCCGACATCCCTGAAAAAGCCTTCACGCTGTTCGAGAGCGGCCAGGTGCGTCCGCTCGCGCTCGCCGCCGACGGGCGGTACCTCTACGCGGCGAACACGCCCGACGGGCGGCTGGAGATCTTTCGCGTCCTCGGGGGAAACCTGGAGCTGGTCGCCTCCGTCCCCGTCGGGCTGGAACCAGTCGCGATCGCCGAGCGCGGCGCCGGCGAGGTCTGGGTCGTCAACCATCTCTCGGACAGCGTCAGCGTCGTCGACGTGAGCTGGCCCGAGCGCGCGCACGTCAGGCGCACGCTGCTGGTCGGAGACGAACCGCGCGACATCCTGTTCGCGGGGCCGCACGGCGGGCGCGCCTTCATCACCACCGCGCACCGCGGGCAGAACACCGGGCGCGACCCGCAGCTGACGACGCCCGGCATGGGCCGCGCCGATGTGTGGGTGTTCGACGCGGACGATCTGGGCGACTCGCTGGGTGGTTCGCCGCTGGCGGTGATCACGCTCTTCGCCGACACGCCGCGCGCGCTGGCCGCGTCCGCCGACGGGCGAACCGTGTACGCCGCCGCCTTCCAGTCGGGCAACCGCACGACGGTCCTCGGCGAGCGCATCATCACGCCGAACGGCGGGGTGCCGCCGCCGCACACCAACGCCCAGGGTGTTCCGCAGCCGCCGACCGGCCTCATCGTCAAGCTGCGCGTGGATCCGACCGACGGGCAGCCGCACTGGCTGGACAATGTCGGGCGCCGCTGGGACAGCCACGTGCGCCTCAGCCTTCCGGACAAGGACGTGTTCGCCATCGACGCCATGTCGAATCCGCCGGCCGCCCGCCCGAGCGGCGTGTTCGCCGCGGTGGGGACGGTGCTGTTCAACATGGCGGTCAATCCGCAAAGCGGGAAGGTCTACGTGTCGAACCTGGACGCGCGCAACGACGTGCGCTTCGAAGGGCACAACGCGTTCGGTCCGACGCAAGGGGCGCCCGCCGGATCGGTCCGCGGCCACATGGCCGAGAACCGCATCACCGTGATCGACCCCGCCGCCGCGAGCGTGAGCGCGCGCCACCTCAACAAGCACATCGACTTCAGCCAGGAGGGCACGCCCCAGGAGGCGGCCAAGAGCCTGGCCTTCCCGACGGAGATGGTGGTCACGCCCGACGGACGCACGCTCTACGTCGCGGCCCTGGGCTCGAGCAAGATCGGCGTCTTCTCGACGCGCGAGCTGGAGAG
>DATKEU010000075.1:0-4582 GCA_035544495.1 Polyangia bacterium
CGAAAACGAAGACGAAATCGAAAATGAAGATGAAAAAGCGACTGCCGGCGCGCCGGTACCGCTGATCATCCTCACCGGTTTTCTGGGGGCGGGGAAGACGACGGTGCTCAACCGCGTGCTGACCGAGCAGCACCGGCGGCGCATCGGCGTCATCATCAACGAGCTCGGGCGCATCGACATCGACACGCGCCTCATCAAGGCGCGGGCTGGCGACGTGATGGAGCTGGCCGGCGGCTGCGTCTGTCACGAGGTGCGCGTGCAGTCGGAGCTGTGGCGCGGCATCCGCGAGGTGATCGCGCGCTCGTCACCGGAGCTGGTGGTGCTGGAGACGACCGGCATCGCCGAGCCGTGGTCGATCCTCGACGGGCTGGCGGCGCTGCCGCCGCGGCTGGCGCCGGTGGTGCCGGGCGGGGTCGTGTGCGTGGTCGACGCGGAGGCGGGGGCGCGCCAGCTCGAACGCCACGAGGAGGCGCGCGCGCAGGTCGAGGCGGCGGATCGCATCCTGATCTCGAAGATGGATCTGGCCAGGGCCGAGCAGGCGGTCGCCCTGCACGGCATCCTGGCGCAGCGCAACCCGGCCGCCGAGCGGGCCAGCTTTCCCCTGACCGCGGCCGGCACGGCCGAGCTCATCCCGTGGCTCTTGAACCCGGCGCCGCGCGGGCCGGGGGCGGCGCGCCGAGGGCACGCGCCCCACCAGCACAGCCAGCTCGGCGCCGCGGCCTTCGCCGACGACGTCCCCTTGCTGGGACCGCCGCTGCTGGCGCTGTGCGATCGGCTGGGCGAGGCGCTGCTGCGCGCGAAGGGTTTCGTCCACATCGCCGGCGAGGCGCGCCGCGCCTTTCTCGAACGCGCCGGGGCGCGCACGTCGCTGACGCTGGGCGAGCCGTGGGGCGCCGAGACGCCCCGCACCGAGCTGGTCTTCATCGGCGAGGGGCTGGACGCGGCGGCGCTGCGCCGCCAGCTGTGGGCGTGCCGCGCGCCCGGCGCGAGCGCCGGCTGAGCTCGGCCCTCAGGCGGCGCTGATGACGGGCGCCAGCGCGCCCGCGAAGGCGTGGCCGCGGCGGCGCTGGTAGGCGTCGAGATAGAGCTGGTGATAGGCGAGGGCGGCGCGCCGCCAGGAGTTGTCCTGGCTCATGGCGCGCAGGCGCATGGCCTTGATGTGCTGCGGGCGCTGGAAGAACGTCGACACCGCCCAGCCGACGATGTCCGCCAGGCTGTCGGGGCGCAGGTCGTGAAGAACAAAGCCGGTCCCGTCGCCGGTCGCTTCGTCGTAGTTGGTGACGGTGTCCACCAGGCCGCCCGTGCCGCGCACGATCGGCAGCGTGCCATAGCGCAGGCTGTACATCTGATTCAGGCCGCAGGGCTCGAAGCGCGAGGGCATCAGGAAAAAATCGGCGCCTGCCTCGATGCGGTGGGCGCGGCCGTTGTCGAACTGCAGCCAGGCGCGGAAGCGATCGCCGCGCATCCCTTCCGCCTGGGCGAAGAAGCGCTCGGCGTCGGGATCGCCGGTGCCGAGCAGGATCACCTGCACGTCCCAGCTCAGGATGCGATCCAGCGCGTGGGCCAGCACGTCGACGCCTTTCTGCGCGGTCAGGCGGCCGACCAGCCCCAGCACCGGGACGTCGGCGCGCACGGGAAAGCCCGCCTCCTTCTGCAGGGCGGCCTTGCACTTGGCCTTGCCGGCCATGCGGCGGGCGTCGAAGCGCGCGGCCAGGTGCTTGTCGGTGGCCGGGTTCCACTCGTCGATGTCGATGCCGTTCAGGATGCCGCGCAAGTCAGCGGCGCGCGACGCCAGCACGCCGTCGAGTCCGCAGCCGTACGCGCCGGTCTGGATCTCGCGCGCGTAGGTCGGGCTGACCGTCGACAGCAGCGTGGCGTGGGAAAGCGCGGCCTTGGTCAGGTTCATGGCCCCGAAGTGTTCGAACTCGCCGGGGTTGTAGTGCTCGCGCCCGAGCCCGGTGATGAAGAGCGCGTTGCCGTCGAGGACGCCCTGGTACGCGAGGTTGTGGATCGAGTAGACGCTGGCGCTCCCGTGCAGCGGCTGCGCCCACTCGACGGTGTTCAGGTACACGGGCACCAGCGCCGCCTGCCAGTCGTTGGCGTGCACGACGTCCGGGATCCAGCCCAGGGCCTTGCACGTCTCCAGCGCCCCGCGCGACAGGAAGGTGAACCGCTCGAGGTTGTCGGCGTAACCCTCGGCGGGCGGGCCGTACAGGAACGGGCGATCGAAGTAGCGGTGGTATTCCAGGCAGTAGACCGGAACGCGGCTGCCGGGCAGAACGCCGGTGCGCACGCGCGCGTGGGCGGCGCCCCACCACATGGGAACGGACAGCGCGCCGTCGAGGATCTCGAAGTCGTTCCACGGCATGCCGGCGTAGAGCGGCATGACGACCCGAACGTCGATCCCCAGCGCCGCCAGCGCGCGCGGCAGCGCGCCCACGACATCCGCCAGGCCACCGGTCTTGGCGAAGGGCGCGCACTCCGAGGCGACGAACAAAACCTTGAGCGCGGGCCCGGGCGGAGCGGCCGCTCCCCCAAGACTGACAACGTCCAACGTCGGCTCCCCCGGCTAACTGGCGTAGATCCGGTAGTCCATGTGCGGAAACAAGTTATTCCGCGACTCCAGATCGGACAAGAAGGGCTCGCTGACCTTGGCGGCCTTGAGATCGTCGTAGAGGCGGGTGAACTGCAGGATGTGCTCGTTGATCCGGCGCGTGGCGTACGGCACCGTCGTGCCGGTCTTCATGATGAAGGTCCAGTCGCTGCTCTGGGCCAGCATCAGCTCGCGCGCCGCCTGGTTCAGGGCGCGCGTGGTCAGGGGGTCGGCCGCGGGGTGGCGGCGCGCCAGCTCGATCATGCGCTCGGCGGCGACGTGCAGGTGGCGGTACGTCCAGCCGTTGGTCTCGTTCAGCCAGTAGTCGTTGTACCCCTTGGCGCCCCACGACGACGCGCACGGCGTGGCGACCTGGTTGGTCGGGTAGCGATCCAGGTAATCGCCGGGGGTCAGGGTGTCGACGGTGTCCTGGTTGAAGTGCAGCTGGCGGAAGAGGTACCCGAGGAAGACCGGTCCTTCGTACCACCAGTGGCCGTAAAGCTCGGCGTCGTACGGGCTGATGATCATCGGCTCGCGATCCATGCCGGCGCGCAGGCGTTCAGCTTGCGCCATGCGGTTCACGCGAAAGTGCATGGCGTGCTCGCCGGCGCGGCGGACGGCGACGTCGGGATCGTAGACCCACTTGTCGTGCAGCTGATCGTGCGTGATCGCGTGGTACTTGATGCCGGTGTAGATGCGGTGGCCTTCCGGGTGCACGTACGGCCCGATGTAATCCATCGGCAGGTCGAAGCCGATGTCGCGATAGAAGTCGCGGTACTGCTTGTCGCCCGGGTAGCCTTCCTTGGCGCTCCAGACCTGCTGCGACGACTCCATGTCGCGGCCGAACGCGGCCACGCCGCTCGGGCAATAGAGCGGGGCGTAGGCGCCGTGGACCGGGTTGCGATCGGCGAACAGGATGCCGTGCGTGTCGACGAAGAAATAGCGGATGGCGGCCTCGCGCAAGAGCTCGTCGACACCCGGGACATAGCCGCACTCGCCCAGCCACATGCCGCGCGGCCGCTGGCCGAAGTGACGTTCGTAGAGGTCGGCGGCCACGTGGACCTGGGCGCGGATGTTGGCCCAGTTGCGATCCATCAGCGGGAAGAAGGCGTGCGTGGCGGTCGAGGTGATCACCTCGACGCGGCCGGCCTCCTGCAGGTGGCGAAACGCGCGCACCAGATCGCCCTGGTGGCAGCGCCAGGTGTGGCGCAGCGACTGAAAGCGATCGAAGTACATCTGGGCCAGGCGCTGGTAGTGCGGCTCGCTCCGGGTGCGATCGATCTCCTTCTCGGCCAGCTCGATCAGCTTGTCGATCGAGTGGGCGTAACGCTCTTTCAGTAAGTCGTCGGTCAGCATCGTCATCAGCGGCGCCGACAGCGAGACCGTGCACCGATAAGGGACGTGATCGGCGATCAGCCCCTCGAACATCTGCAAGAGCGGCAGGTACGTGCCGGTGATGGCCTCGTACAGCCACTGCTCTTCCATCACCGTCGGATCCTCCGGGTGACGGACGAAGGGGAGGTGGGCGTGCAGGACCAGCGAGAAATATCCGGCTGCCATGGGCCTACCCTCCGCCCCCGGCCTCGCCGGCGGCTCCTTTGACGCTGGCCGCGGCGGGATAGCCCAGGTGCTGCTCGCTGGCGCCGACGATCCGCTCGCTGGCGCCGGCCGTGATCCGCTCGCTGGCGCCGGCCGCCAGTCGCTCGCTGGCGCCGCGGAAACGCGATTCGCTGGCGCCGGCGGCGAGTCGCTCGCTGGCGCCCCGGAACCGGACCTCGCTGGCGCCCATCAACATCCGCTCGCTGGCGCCCAGGAAGCGCAGCTCGCTGGCGCCGAGCAGGTACAGCTCCGACGCGCCGCCGAGGCGCAGCTCGCTGCCCACCAGCCAGGCCCGCTCGCTGCCGCCCATAGCCATCCACTCGGACGCGCCGGGCGCGACGCGCCGCCACTGCGTGGGCGTGGTCTCGCGCGCGGCGACCGTCGACCAGC
>DATKEU010000076.1:0-5314 GCA_035544495.1 Polyangia bacterium
TCGGCGGAAGCGTCGAATTTTGAAGAAACTGTGAATTTCGCGGCCGGCGGCCCCACCTGGTCCCCGGTCCGCGCACGATCGGGCACAATCCTTTCGACATGAGCGGATGGCGCGGCTGGCTCTCTCGGTTGCCGATCGGCCTCAAGCTCTTCCTGATGATCCTGGTGGCCTGCGCCGCCGTGGCGGTGGCGATGAGCCTGGGAACGCGCATCAGCTTCGAGCGCGGCTTCTTGAGCTACGTGAACCGGATGGAGGAGAACCGCATGGCGGGCCTGGCCCGCCGGCTGGCGCACCTTTATCGCGAGGGTGGCTGGACGGCGCTGCGCGAGGATCGCGCCCTGTGGGAACGTTTCGAAGGCGCGCCGCAAGCCGTGCGCAGAGCCGGCGCGCGCGCCGATCAGCCGCCCGGGCTGTCACTGTTCGACGACAAGGGCGCGCTGGTGGCGGGCAGCGCCTCGCCCCGGCCGGATGCGCTGCAGGCTGATGTCGTCGTCGACGGCAGAGTCGTCGGCACGCTGTTCGGGATGCCGCTGCGCCAGTTGACCAACCAGGCCGACCTGCAGTTCCAGCGCGAGCAGGTGCGCATGAACCTGGTGATCGCGTTCGGCGCCCTGGTATTGGCGGCGGCGGCGGCGCTGGTGCTGGCGCGCGCGCTGGTGGCGCCGGTGCGGCGACTGGCCGCGGCGACGGCGCGCCTGGGCGCGGGCGATTTCAGCGCGCGGGTCAGCGTGACGGGCGACGACGAGATCGGGCAGCTCTCGCAGAGCTTCAACGCGCTGGCCGACACGCTGGCGCGCGACGATCGGATGCGGCGGCAGTTCATGGCCGACGTCACCCACGAGCTGCGAACGCCGCTGGCGGTGCTGCGGGCCGAGATCGAGCAACTGGAAGACGGCCTGCGAGCGCCGACCGCGGAGGCGCTCGGGTCGTTGCGGTCGGAGATCAACAAGCTGACCCGCCTGGTCAGCGACATCCAGCAGCTGGCGCTGTCCGACGTCGGCGTGCTGCGCTACCTGCGCGAACGCCTGGAGGTGACGGCGTTGCTGGCGGAGGCCATCGAGACCTGGACGCCGCGGCTGGCGGCGCGCGGCCTGACGCTGCGCCTGGCGGACGACGCGCGCGGCGGGCGGCGATTCTTCGTCGACGGCGATCAGGTGCGCCTGGAGCAGGTGCTGGGCAACTTGCTAGAGAACGCCGAGCGGTACGTGCCCGCCGGCGGGCAGGTGATCCTCTCGTGCGCTGGTGATGGCGCGTCCGCGGTCATCACCGTGGACGACAGCGGCAACGGGGTCAGCGACGCGGCCCTGTCGCGGCTGTTCGAGCGTTTCTATCGCGAGGAGGCGTCCCGCAGTCGCGCCACCGGCGGCACCGGGCTGGGGCTGGCGATCTGCCGCACGATCGTCGAAGCCCACGGCGGCACCGTCACCGCCGCGCGCTCTCCGCTGGGCGGGTTGCGTGTCGAGATCCGACTGCCCCTCGCGCCAGGCGGACGCTCGTGAGCGCCGAATCGTCAGCGGCCGAGCGCGTCCTGGTCGTCGAGGACGAGCCGAAGTTGCGCGCCGTCCTGGTCAATTATCTGCAGGCCGCCGGCTATCGGTGCACGGCGATCGACGACGGCGCCGCCGCCCTGAACACCATCGACGCGCAGGCTTTCGATCTGATCCTGCTCGACTGGATGCTGCCGGGGATGGACGGGCTGTCGATCTGCCGCGAGGTGCGCCGGCGGGGCCCGACCCCGATCATCATGATCACCGCGCGGGTCGACGAGGCTGACCGCCTGATCGGCCTGGACGCCGGGGCCGACGATTACGTCTGCAAGCCGTTCAGCCCGCGTGAGGTGGTCGCGCGCGCCAAGGCCATCCTGCGGCGGTCACGTCTGGCGGCGCCGTCGACTCCAGCGCCGCGGGTCCGGCTGCGCATCGAGGTGGCGGCCCGCCGCGCGCTGCTGGAGGGAACCGAGCTGCGCTTGACCCAGGTCGAGTTCCGCTTGATCGCGGCCCTCGCGCACGCTCCGGGGAAGGTGTGGTCGCGCGACCGCCTGCTGCGCGCGCTGTACGAGGACAGCCGCGTGGTCACCGATCGGACCGTCGATACCCACGTCAAGAACCTGCGGCGCAAGCTGCAAGCGATCGACAGCGCCGATGAGATCATCGCATCCGTCTACGGGGTCGGTTACCGGATGGAGCTCTCCGACCGGGAGATAGCGCTGGTCGGCGACCGCACGGAGTGACGGCACAAAACGAGCCCCAACCAGAGGACGAACAGTCCGATCGACGGGTCTCCCGCGGGCGTGCTGCCGCCCACTGCACAGCCGCCGTTCGACGAGCTTGCGGAAGGCTGGCCAGCGCGGCTGCCCCCGCTCCCGCCGCCACCCGTGGTCGCGCCTCTGCCGCCGCTGGCGGCCGCCGCATCGCCGCCGTTCGAGGTCTCGCCGCCGCCCGCGCCGCCGCCGGCAGCATCGGGCAAGCTCCCAGCGTCGTCGCTGGTCGAGGCTCCGGCATCACCGGCCAAGGGACCCGGGAGCGACCTCCCCTGCGCCGCGCCGCGATCGGGCTTGCCGCTCGGCAACGGGTTTCCAAAGAAATCGCGCCCGCCGTTGTCCGCGATCACCGCCCCGCTGGCGGCACAGGGTGAAGCGGACCGGAGCAGATAACCGGCCAGCGTCGACCTTCCCAGGCCACCGGTTCCCGCGGAGGCGAACAGCGGATCGGTCGAGATCTTGTTGGGATCCGCCGGCTCTCCGGCCGGATGGCCGCCAAAGAAGCAGTTCGAGTCGAAGGACACATTCGTCGCTGCTCCGAACGCGTAGCTGGCCCCGGTGCCGGCGTTGTAAATGATGTTGTTGGTGAAGCTGGTTTTGTCGGCGAAACCTCCCGCGCCGCCGAACTGGTGAAAGTCGATGATGGCCGGCGACAGGGTCGCGCCGACGTAGATCGTGTTGTTGTAAATCTTGGTGTTGGTCGTGGCGCCACTGAATGCAATGACCTTGCCGGTGTCGTTCTGACTGACGTTGTAACGAATCGTGATGTTGTCGTTGTACGCCCCTGGGGCATTGTTTGGATTCACCAGCCCGCCGCCATTGTCGTGGCTGTAGTTGTACTGCACGATCGTTCCCAGGCAGTTGTAATCCGGATCGGTGGCCGCCCCCTCGAGGCCGCTGTAACTGGTGTTATAGACCTCGTTGAATTGCATGACGGCGTCGAGGCAGCCAAATACGAACATGGCATTCCCGTGCAGACGGGCGGCGGCGCCATTGATGACGTTCGACTCGATCAACGGCGCATTCGATGAGCGCACGATGATGCCGTTCTTTCCGATATCCAGCAGTTGATTTCCGCGAATGACGACGTTCGTCCATTGTGCCAGCGCCCAATCCGCCGCCCTGGGATGCGTGTCCTGACTGGACGAGGTGAAGATCCCGACGCTGTCGGCGTGCGAAATGCTGCAGTTCTCGACCAGGATGTCGTCGAATCGAGCGTCGCGTCCCTGAGACTCGAAGCCGATGCCTCCGGTGGCCTTGGACGCCAGGTCCGCGCCGAGCTGGCCGCTGATCTGATGGACGTTGAGGCCCGTCAGGTGGACGTGGTGAGAAACGCCCGTGGCGATGATGTGAACACCCGTGCGCAGACCCGGTGTCGCCGCCGCGTTCATGAGATCCAGGTTCGAGATCTCCCAGAATTCCTGCCCCTTCAGGGTCAAGGCAGCGGGGGCGCCGGCGCCGTCGACGCGAGGCAAGGGACCGGTTCCGTACTTGTCGATCTTGATCGCGTTGCCGGCGGCGCCGATTCCACCGGGGCTCAAAGTCCCTGTCCACTGACAACCCGCGAGCAGGAGAAGCGAATCACCAGGTTGGAAGGTGGTGCCGTTGGCCTTCGCCAGACCTTTCCAGGCCGTCTGGGGAGACGTTCCAGCGTTGCCGTCATTTCCCCCCGTGCAGTCCAGATAGTAACTGGCCGCGGAAGCCGACGACGGGAACCAGGCCAAAGCCGCAAGGGCCCAGTAAAGCGCCAAGCGGACCGCCTTCTTCTTGCACGCGAGGCCCATGGCCGAGATCCGGAGCAACGGATCAAAGGTTAGCGCAAATCGGGCCGCCGTCGCGGAACGCGCCTTGACGGGTGGGTGGTGGCGCCCCGGCGGCGATCATTTGCCGTCGCAGCGCGACAGGTTCTGCGCGCCCGACGGCGATGGCGCCACTGAATCGGCAATCCCGCCTGCCTGATGAAGACCCTCGGCTCGTCAATAGTAGGCGAGGCTGTATGCCGCGATCGTTCGTCAGCGCCCGTCCAGCAATCGCCACCGTTGTCGCCGGCGCGCTGCTCGCCGGTTGCGGCAACGCCAGTCCGACCCGGTCGCCCGCCGGTGCAGCCGGACCCGACGCACCCTCCGCCAGCGGAGGAGCGAGCGGCGGCACCGACGCCGCAGGGACGCCGTCCGGTTCGGGCGGCGGCGGCGGCAACGGGACTGGGGGCGCCACGCCGATCACCGACGCCGCCGCCGAGATGGCGTCGCCCGGCGGTCCCGACGCAGCCGGCGGCGACGTGCCATCGGCCGGCGATGCCGCTGCTTCGGCCAGCGCCGGCTGCACCAAGCCGGCGGCCGATCCCCCGGGGCAATGGGCGTTCAACAAGACGATCGTCGTGGGCGGCGCCACGCGCACGTACCACCTGCGCCTGCCGGCCGGCTATGACCCGAACAAGCCGTACCGGACCATTTTCTCTTTTCACGGCTGCGGCTCGCACCGCGACCAGCTGATCAACATTCAGGACGCGACCGGATTCGACGCCATCGTCATCGCGCCCGAGCAGATCTCCGGTGGCTGCTTCGACGATCAATCGGCCATGTCGCGTGACATGGCGGTCTTCGACGCGCTGCTGATCTGGGCGGAAGACAACCTGTGCGTGGACAAGGCGCGTGTCTTCTCCATGGGGTTCAGCAGCGGATCGTGGATGACGAACATCCTCGGGTGCCAGCGTTCGAACGTCCTGCGGGCCAAGGCCAACGTCAGCGGCGGTTTGACGGCGGCGATCGTCCCGTCGCGCGACTGCAAGGGTCCGATCGCCAGCATCTTTCTCCACGACGCCAGCGACACGCAGAACAGCATCGCCGGCGGCATGGCCGCGCGGAATACCTTCCTGACCCTCGACGGCTGCGCGATGACCAGCAAGCCGGACACGATGGTTCCGGCGAACGCCGCGGGGCTGTGCGTGCAATACGACGGCTGCAAGCCGGGCTATCCCGTCATCTGGTGCCAGACGACGGGCATCAATCACGATCCGCAGCAGACCCGCTCGCCGAACCTGTTCTGGCAGTTCCT
>DATKEU010000077.1:0-7423 GCA_035544495.1 Polyangia bacterium
TGTCCAGGGCGTCGGTTACCGCGCCACCACCGCCCAGCAGGCGCGGCGCCTCGCGCTGGCGGGCTGGGTGCGCAATCTACCCGATGGCTCCGTGGAGGTCATGGCGGAGGGAGGCGACCTCGCCGTGTTAGGGTTCCTCGAGTATCTGCGGCGCGGGCCGGGCGGCGCGCGGGTCACGAACGTCGAGACCGATTGGGCGGAAGCAACGGGCGATTTTTCAGGGTTCGAAATAAGGTAGGAAGCGCCATGGCAAACCAGACCAAGAACAGCTCCGAAGGGCAGGGCGGCACCGACGCGACGGGGGTCATTCAGTCGGTCTCGCGCGAGGCGCGGCGGTTTCCCCCACCGGCGTCGTTCACGGCGCGCGCGTTGATCAAGGATCAAGCGACCTACGAGCGTCTCTATCGCCGATCGATCGACGAGCCGGAGGCGTTCTGGTCGGAGATGGCGGTCGCCGAGCTGACCTGGACCAAGACGTGGACGAAGGTGCTCGACTGGAAATTGCCGTGGGCGCGCTGGTTCGACGGCGGAGAGATCAACCTGTCGGCCAACTGTCTGGATCGCCACCTGGGCGCGCGCGGGGACAAAGTCGCGCTGCTGTGGGAGGGCGAGCCCGGCGATCAGAAGAAGCTGACGTACACCGAGTTGCACCAGGAGGTCTGCCGCGCCGCCAACGCGCTCAAGGGGCTGGGCGTGGTGGCGGGCGATCGGGTCGCCATCTATATGCCGATGATCCCGGAGGCGGCTATCGCCATGCTGGCCTGCACGCGCATCGGGGCCGCGCACACCGTCGTGTTCGGGGGCTTTTCGGCCGAGGCGCTGCGCGATCGGATCAACGACTGCGGCGCCAAGCTGTGCATCACGGCCGACGGCGGCTACCGGCGCGGCAAGGTCATCCCCCTCAAGGGCAACGTCGATCGGGCGCTGGCGGAGACGCCGTCGGTCCAGGCTTGCCTGGTCGTCCGCCGCACGGGGGAGGCGGTGGACTTCAAGGCCGGGCGCGACCACTGGTGGCACGAGCGCGTGCCGCCCGCGTCGGCCGACTGCCCGGCCGCCAGCCTGCCGTCGGAGCACCCGCTGTTCATCCTTTACACCTCGGGCACCACCGGAAAGCCGAAAGGCGTCGTGCACACCACCGGCGGCTATCTGCTGGGCGCGCACCTGACGACCAAGTACGTGTTCGACATCCACGAGGACGACGTCTACTGGTGCACGGCCGACATCGGCTGGGTCACCGGCCACAGCTATGTCGTCTATGGCCCGCTGTCGAACGGCGCCACCACCGTCATGTACGAGGGCGCGCCCGACCACCCCGAGAAAGATCGCTTCTGGTCGATCGTCGAGCGCCACAAGGTGTCGGTGTTCTACACGGCGCCGACCGCCATCCGGGCCTTCGTGCGCTGGGGCAACGAGTTTCCGCAGAAGCACGACCTCGCGTCGCTGCGCCTGCTCGGGTCGGTGGGCGAGCCGATCAACCCCGAGGCGTGGATGTGGTACCACGAGACCATCGGGGGCGGGCGCTGTCCCATCGTCGACACCTGGTGGCAGACGGAGACCGGCGGCATCATGATCTCGCCGCTTCCCGGGATCACGGAGACCAAGCCGGGCAGCTGCACGCGGCCGTTCTTCGGCGTCCTGCCCCAGGTGGTCAAGCGCGACGGCACGCCTTGCAAGCCCAATGAAGGCGGCTTCTTGGTGATCAAGGAGCCGTGGCCCTCGATGATGCGCGGGATCCACGGCGATCCGGACCGCTTCGTCAAGACGTACTGGTCGGAGATCCCGGGCGTCTATTTCACGGGCGACGGCGCCCGGTGCGACGAGGACGGGTACTTCTGGGTCATGGGCCGCGTCGACGACGTGCTGAACGTGGCGGGGCACCGCCTCGGCACGGCGGAGATCGAGAGCGCGCTGGTGTCGTACTCGGGCGTCGCGGAGGCGGCGGTCGTCGGGCCGCCGCACGAGCTGAAGGGTCAGGCGGTGTTCGCCTTCGTCACCTTGAAGGCGGGCCAGCAAGCGACCGACGCGCTGAAGAAGGTGCTGTCCGATCACGTGGTCAAGGAGATCGGCGCGCTGGCCCGGCCCGACGAGATCCGCTTCACCGATGCGCTGCCGAAGACGCGCTCGGGGAAGATCATGCGCCGCCTGCTGAAGGAGATCGCGACGAGCGGCGTCGCCCGGGGCGACGTCACCACTCTGGAGGACATGGGCGTGCTGTCGCGCCTGTCGGCCGCGCGCGAAGACGAAGAGTAGAGTCCAGCGCGGGCGGCCTTGACCGAGAACGGGCGGCTGCGCTGGCTCGTCGTCGCCGGGATCGCATTGGCGATTCTGGCGCCAGCGTTCGTGGCGCTGTTCTTCTGGACGCCGCCCGGCTGGGCGCCCGCGCTCGGCTGGGCGCCCCGTATCCGCGACCACTTTCTGTGGTTGGTGCCAGCGAATGGATGCTGCGGTCCCGGCCCGGCGGGCTTCCGCACGACGGGGTTGTTGCTGCTGATGGCGATGTGGGGCAGCTATCTCTTCGGGCTGCGAACGCTGGCCGGGATCAGCGAGCCCGCCTTGCGCCAGCGCGCGTGGCGCGTGGTGATGGCGGTGAGCGTGGCGACGCAGGCCCTGCTGATCTTCCTGCCGCCGCTCTTGTCAGAGGACCTGTACCACTACGCGCTGTTCGGGCGAATGGTCAGCCATTACGGGCTGAATCCCGCGATCACGCCGGGTGACGCGATTGCCCGCGATCCGCTGTGGGCGTTCGCCAACTGGACGGACATGCCCACTCACTATGGGCCCACCTTCACGTGGCTGTCGGCGCTGGTCACGACCATCGCCGGCGGCAGCGTGTACGGCACCGCGGTGGCGTTCAAGACGATGGCGGTGTTGTTCAACATCGCCAGCACCTGGGCGATCCTTCGCCTGGCCCGCGAGCGCGGCGACGGCGACGGCGACGGCATCGGCGCGGCGGCGTTGTGGGCCTGGAACCCGATGGTTCTGATCGAGACCGCCAGCAGCGGCCACAACGACGCGGTGATGGTCGGCCTGGCGTTGCTGGGCCTGCTTCTCTTGCAGCGGGGGCGGCCGGCGCCGGGGTTCTTGCTGTTGCTCGCCTCGGCGACGGTGAAGTTCGTCACCGGCAGCGTGCTGGGACTGTTCCTGGTTCACCACGTCTTCCAGGCGCCCACGGCCCGCGTGGGGCTGCGCCGGGCAGTGGGAATGGGCGGCCTGTTGCTGCTGGTGCTGGTTCTTCTTTATTTGCCGTTCTGGGGCGGCCGTGCGGGATTCGGCGCCACCATCGATCTGCTCTCGACGGGCAAGTCGGCGCTGACCGGATCGGCGGCGCCCCTGCTGGCGCGACTTTCCCAGGCAGTTTTTGTCGTCTGCTTTCTGGTTGCGCTTGTCGCAGCGGCCCGCGCGGAATGGGCCGCGCTGTTCGTGATGGCAAGCGCCGTGATGTTGCTCTTCGTGCTTTTTGTCTTCTCTTGGCACCTGCCCTGGTACGCGATGGCCGGCCTGGCTGTCACCGTCGCAGGCCCGCGAACGCGCGCCAACCGGATGCTGCTGGCGACGGCTCTTCTGATGGCATACGCATTGTCGAACCCCTACGCGGTGCTGGTTTCGTCGGCGCCCTCACCCTAGTCTGGGAGACGTCCCGGCGCCGACTCGAGGGCCTCCGCCGGTGAATGTCGATGACCACCTTTGAAAATCTGTTCGGAGGGGCGGCGACTGTGGATGCCTGGTGTCCCGGTCGCGTCAACCTGATCGGCGAGCACACCGACTATCAGGCGGGCCTGGTGTTGCCCGTGGCGCTGTCGCTGGGCACGCGCGTCGAGCTTCGCCCGCGCGGCGACGACACCGTCCGTGTGTTCAGCGCCAGCCAGGCCGCGGCGGGTGTGGTGTCGTTCCGCGTGAGCGCCGAATCCAAACGCGGCGACTGGGTGGACTATCTCCAGGGCGTGACGGCGGCGGGCCGCGCGGCCGGACTTCGCATGAGCGGCTTCGACGCGCGCATCACGACGGACCTCCCCGTCGGTGGCGGCCTGGCGTCCAGCGCCGCCCTGCAGGTGGCGTTGCTGCGCGCCCTGCGGGCCGGGTTGCAGTTGCCCGCCGACGATTTCACGCTGGCTCAGCTGGCCCATCAGGCAGAGACCACCTTCGTCGGCGTTCCCGTGGGCTGGATGGATCAGCTGGCCTGTAGCTTCGGCGATCCGACGCACGCGCTTTTTCTGGATACCCGCACGCTGGCCTGGCAGAAGGTGGCGTTGCCCGACGGCTTGCGCCTGGTGGTCATCGAGTCCGGGATTCCCCACCGCAACGCAGACGGCGGCTACCGCGAGCGGCGCCGTCAGGTCGAGGAGGCGGCCCGCCTGCTGGGCGTGGCGGTGCTGCGCGATCTGTCGCCTGCCGATCTGCCGCGCGTCATGCGGTTGCCGGACCCGCTCGACCGCCGCGCTCGGCACGTCATCACCGAGAACGCGCGCGTGCTGGCTTTTCGTCAGGCGCTGGAGGCCGGCACGCGAGAACAACTGGGGCCGATCCTGGCGGCGGCCCACGATTCGCTGCGCGCCGACTACGAGGTCTCGGTGCTCGAGATAGACAGGTTGGTGGCGATCGCGACCTCGGTCCCCGGCGTCCTGGGCGCGCGTCTGACCGGCGGCGGCTTCGGCGGATCGGTCGTGCTGCTGGCCCAAGAACAAGAAGCGGCCGCCGCCGCCGCCACCGTCGCGGCCAGGTACCAGCGGGAAACCGGGCGAGTTGCCACCGTGGTCGTCATTCAACCGTGACCGTTCGCAGGCGGGCCGCGTGCTGCGGCGGCCCGCCCGGCCACGTTCAGCTGCCGGTCAGCGCGCCGCGCACTGGCGGACGCGCTGGCCAGGGGAGGCCGTGCGATAGAAGAAGTAGTCGGCGCTGTACGACACCAGCACCTCCGCGTTCGGGTGGGCGGCGTCGCAGCCGGTGGCGGGGGCGGCGCCGCCCTCGGTGGCCAGGCGCTGGACCCAGGTGATGTCGGCGAACGCGCCCGCGCCCACGTTGGTCGCGGCCTTCAGCAGAAGCCAGGGGATGGCGGTTGCGTCGGGGGCGGGTGAGGACGCTGTCTTGGTCCCGGTGACCAGACTGCCGTCGATGGCCTGCCAGCTGGGACCGACGAAATGGATCGCCTTCACGTCGTGGCCCTTGCCCAGGACCGCGTGCGGCGCCTTCAGCGTCCACGCAGGAGCGGCGGAGGCAGGTGGAACGACGCAGGTGTAGATCTGCACCCCGCGCGCCGGGAGTGCCGCCGCCAGAGTGGCCTCGGCGGGCGGATTGAGCGCAGCCGGCACGTCGTGCGGACAGCGAACCTGCAGCAGATCGTCCGCCTCTGCTCCCGGGCGCTCGTCGTCATCCCCGCCCGTTCGGACCAAGGCCGACGTCTCACTGGCGGTGAGCGCGGGCTGATCGGGCGTTCCTGCTTCGTCGGCGCAGCCGGGCGCGGCGGCGGCCGCACCGAGGACAGCGAAGAGACCAACGACACTCTCTCTCACGATGAATCGTTTCATGACTCTTCCTCCGATGATCTGTGAAAAGGGGTTCACCACGCGGTCGACGCTCAGCAAGGCCGGCGCCAGATCGACACGCCGCGCGTTTCAGCCTCCTCGGCCGAAGCCGCCGCGCCAGCGCATGCAGTTCGACCGAAGGTTCGCGACAACTTGCACGACCACGTCGGACAGGCTGTCCGGGGACCGGTGACGGCGCGCATGACGCGTCCCGGCGCCATCGGCCCGCTGACGGAGGGTCCCCCGTTTAAAGAGAGCGCGTCGATCTGCCGATGTCGGCGCCGAGCTCCGTGCACCTCCGCATCGACGACAACGGCACGTCCGCCATCGGCACCCTCCGCGAGCGGGAGCCGAGCCGCGCGCGTCCAGCGCCATCCGACGACGGCAGCGGATCGTCCGACGCCGCGCCGGGCGTGGTGGTGCGCCTGTCGCCGGAGGCGCAGCGCCGGCTGGGCGAGCCCGCGCCCGGGTCGACGTCCGGCGACGATCGCGAAGCCGTGGAACCCGGCGAGGGGAAACCGGCCGACGACAAGACCGACAAGGCCGACGACACCGACAAGACCGCGGGCGCCGGCAAGAAGCTGACGCCGCAAGATCAGCAGGTCGTCCAGAAGCTGGCGGCGCGCGATGTCGCCGTGCGCGCGCACGAGGCGGCGCACATGGCGGCGGCGGGGGGCCTGGGCGGCGGCGCTTCGTACACGTACGAGACCGGCCCCGATGGCCGGCGCTACGCCGTCGGCGGCGAGGTGCCGGTGCAGCTGGCCAGCGGACGCACGCCCGACGAGACGATCCAGAACGCCGAGACCGTGCGCGCCGCCGCCCTGGCGCCCGCCGATCCGTCGGCGCAGGACCTGGCGGTCGCCGCGCAGGCGTCGCAGATGGAAGCGCAGGCCCGCCAGCAGAAGGCCGCCCAGCAGACCGCCGCCGCCGCCACCCCCACCACCGCCGATGGCGCGTCCGGCGCGCGTTCGAGCGATCCGCTGCACGATTCGTTGATGGTCTTCTCGGCCATCAAGGCCGAGCGCGGCGCCGACGCTTCGGGCGGCGGGATCGCCCACATGCACAGCGGCGGCGATTGCCCGTTCTGCCGGGCGGCCGCCGGCAAGTACGGCGCCTGAACGGGACGGACGCTCAGAGATCAGCGCGCGAGGTCGTCGCCCGTCAGCGTCGTCGCCGCCAGCTCCTGCTTGCGCTTCATCGTCTTGGCCACCAGCTCGGAGACGTTGATCACCTGCACCTTGTCGGCGGCGTCGCGGTCCTGCACGCCGTCGTGGAGCATGATCGTGCAGAACGGGCAGGCGGTGGCGACGGTGTCGGCGCCCGAGGCGATCACCTCGTCGACGCGGTTGTGGTTCACGCGCGTGCCGATCTTCTCCTCCATCCACATGCGCCCGCCGCCGGCGCCGCAGCAGAAGCCGTGCTGGCGGTTGCGCGGCAGCTCGATGCGCTGGGCGGGCAGGGCGTCCAGCACCTGGCGGGGCGCCTCGTACTCGTCGTTCCAGCGCCCGAGATAGCAGGGGTCGTGAAAGGCGACCTTGGCGCCGCTGGTCTTCTGCTGGTCGATCTCGATCTTGCCCGCCGCCACCAGCTCGCGGATCAGCTGCGTGTGGTGGCGAACCTCGAAGTTGCCGCCCAGCTGCGGGTACTCGTTCTTGATGGTGTGCAGGCAGTGCGGGCAGGCGGTGACGACCTTCTTCACCTTCCTGGCGTTCATGGTCTCGACGTTCTGTTGCGCCTGCATCTGGTACAGCATCTCGTTGCCAGAGCGCCGCGCCGGATCGCCGGTGCAGCCCTCCTCCAGGCCCAGCACGGCGAAGTCGACGCCGCCCTCGCGCAGGACGTCCACCAGCGCCAGCGTCTGCTTCTTGATGCGATCGTCGTAGGCGCCGGCGCAGCCGACCCAC
>DATKEU010000078.1:0-2901 GCA_035544495.1 Polyangia bacterium
CGACATCGGCGGCGAGCTGTGGGGCGAACACGTCTACGCGGTCGCGGACGGCGTCGTCGATCGCGTCGTCACCGATGGGCGCGATCCGCGCGGGGGCCTGTCGGTCCGCCTGAGCCACTTTGGCGGGATGGTGTTCACGCAGTACTTCCATCTCGCGGCCACGCCGCGCGCCGTGGTGCGAGGGGCGCACGTGAAAGCGGGCGACGTCATCGGCCTGCTCGGCGACACCGGCCTCGAAGGCGAGAGCCGGCATCTTTATTTCGCGCTGTCGATTCGCCCGTCCAAGGAGCTGGCCGAGGTCTACTGGGATCCCGTGCCGTGGCTGGGCCGGTGGCCAGTGCGCTCGCCGCCGCATGGCACAGTGGCCGGTTTCCTGCCGCCCTGACCGGTCCCCGCGCCGCTGGCGGTGGCGTGACAGTGGCGACCTGGGATATCGTCGGTTCTCGTGAAGCGGCGGGTCCCCCGGCCTCGCGCTTCCGGCTTGTATGCAGCAGGAGGAGCCATGATGGCAATGGCAATGACCTGGCTTCGCGCGACAGTGTTCGCGATGGCGACGCTGATCGCGGGGCGAGCCTTCGCCATCACCAAGGTCGCGTGCGTTGGTGACAGCATCACCGTCGGGGCGCGGTCGTCGACGCCGGCCAAGACCTATCCGGCGCAGCTGGGCGTGCTGCTGGGCGCCGGGTATCAGGTGATGAACTTCGGCGTGGGCGGCACGACGCTGCTGCACAACGGGGACTCGCCGTACGTGAACACGGCCGCCTACAACAGCTCGGGAACGTTCGCGCCGGACATCGTCCTCATCATGCTGGGCACCAACGACACCAAGCCGGCGAACTGGAGCAAGGCCGCCGCGTTCGACGGCGACTACAAGGCGCTCCTGGCCCATTACGCCGCGCTGGCCAGCCATCCGAAGAGCTTCGTCGTGCTGCCGCCGCCCGTCTTCGGCCCGAACCCGTACGCCATCAGCCCCGCCAACATGGACAGCGGCGTCATCCCCGCGCTGAAGAAGATCGCCGCCGACACCGGCACGCCGCTCATCGACGTCTACACCGCCCTGCGCGGCTCGGCCGCCGACTTTCCCGACAACGTTCACCCGGGCGACGCCGGTAACGCCAAAATGGCGCAGACGATCTACGCCGCGCTGACCGCGAGTCCGGACGCTGACGGCGGCGGCGCCGGCGCGGGCGACGGAGACGGGGCAGCGGGGGAGCCGCGCGACGCCGCCGCGCCCGAGGCGCCGCCGGTGGCGGACGGCCCATCAGCGGCGCCGGATGGCGCGACCGGATCAGGCGGCGCGAGCGGCGCTGCCGGCGGCTCCAGCGGCAGCGGCGGGACAGTCGCCGGAGGCAAGGGCGGCAACGGCGCCCATGGAAGCGGCGGCGGCGCCGGTTCGGGTGCCGGCGCTTCGTCGTCGGGCGGGTGCTCAGTGGCGGCGGGCGAGGCGATGCCGGGGAGCCTCATCGGCCTCTGGCTCGCTCTGTTCTTGTCATGGGCGTCGAGGCGCGCTGGTGCCGCCGCGAGCGTCTGTCGCCAGCGAAGGCGCTAGTCGCGGCCGGCCAGCGCCGCCATCAAACCGATCAGCTGCTCACGTGAGGCGGCAATGGCCGCTGGATCCTGACCCTCCAGGGCCAGCCGCAGGTCGCTCATGTGCCGGGCCAGAAGCTCGCGTTGAAAGCCCGTCAGCTCCGCGAACATCGCCTCCGCGCGCGCCATCGCGGTGGTGTTGGGCAGCGCGTCGCGCGGGTGAAACTTCAGGCGCGCCATGTCCTGGCGCGCCTGCGCGACCTGCGCCGGCGTCAGTCGTCCGGGCGTTTGCTCGAGGGCGATGGCTTTTCTGTGACCGGTCTCGGGCACCAGCGCCTCGACCTCTAGGAGGCCGTTGAGGTCGTAGCTGAACCGCACATCGATCGACGCCTCTCCGGCCGGGCGCGGCGGCAGGGAGTCGATCGTGAACTCGCCCAGCTTCCGGTTCTGTCGGCACAGCGCGTGTTCGCCCTGGTAGATCTCGACCTTGATCTCCTTCTGCATCGCCTGGACGGTGTGGAACGACTTCACCCGGCTGGCGGGAATGACCGTGCCTCGTTCCAGCACGGGCGTGAACAGACCATTGACGGCGCGGCTGCCCATCATGTCGACGGTGGCGATGCCCATCGAGAACGGAGCCACATCGGTGACCACCAGATCGTCCACCGCCGCGTCACGGCTCTTGAGCGCCGCCTGGATGGCCGCGCCGAAGGCGACCGCCTCGTCGGGGGGCAGGCTGCGCAAGGGCATCCGGCCGAACAACTCGGCGGCCAGCCTGAGCACGCACGGCATGCGCGTCGCTCCGCCGACGACCAGCACCTCGTCGATCTGTTCAGGACGCAGCCGTGCGTCGGACAGCGCGCGGCGGATCGGGGCGCGCATCCTCGCCAGAAGCGGCTCCCAGACGCGTTCGGCGTCTTCGCGGCTGACGGTCTGCTGCACGGACAGCGTTCGCCGGGCGCCAAGGCCGACCTCTGTCAGCAGCACCTCCGCCTCCGTCTGCGCCGAGAGACGCCGCTTGGCGCGTTCACAGGCGGCGCGCACCGCTGCCCAGGCGCGCGGATCATTGCGCGTCTCGGCGCGGCCGTCGCGCGAGGCCACCAGATCGGCCAGCGAGTCGACGAAGTCCTCGCCGCCAAGGCGGGTGTCGCCGGCGGACGATCCAATCTCGATCACGCCCTCCATGACCTCGAGCACGGTCACATCGAAGGTGCCGCCGCCGAGATCCAGGACGACGGCGCGGAACTCACGGGATCGGTTGTGCAGGCCATAGGCCATCGCGGCGGCGGTCGGCTCGTTGATGATGCGCTCCACTTTCAAACCGGCGATGGCCGCCGCGTCCTGCGTCGCGCGCCGTTGCGCTTCGTCGAAGTA
>DATKEU010000079.1:0-9276 GCA_035544495.1 Polyangia bacterium
CGTCGAGTTCCTCAACCGCATACGGACGTTCGAGACCGCCCGGATCGCCGCGCACCTGCAGCCCGGCGCGCGAATTCTCGAGATCGGCGCGGGTACGGGACGGCAGGCGCTGGACCTGGCGGCGCGCGGCTTCTCCGTCGACGCCATCGAGATCCAGGCGTCGAACTACGCCGGCGATCGGCTGTTCCCGATCACCGAGTACGACGGGCGCCACATCCCGTTCCCCGACGCCACGTTCGACATCGTCTTCTCGTCGAACGTGCTTGAACACGTGACCGACCTGCCGCAGCTGCACGCCGAGATCCGCCGGACCTTGCGAAGAGGCGGCTACTGCGTCCACGTCCTGCCGACGCACGCCTGGCGCTTCTGGACCACGCTGTCGGCGTTCCCGGTCGGCTTCCAGAAGGCGGCCAGGCTCTCGCTGTCTCTCGCCCGGCGCGCCAGATCGCTGCCTCGGAAGATCGTGGGGCTCCTCGCCGCGCCGTTCGTCGCGCTCGGGTACATCTTCGGACCTTTCGTGCAGGGCCGCCACGGCGAGCGCGGCAACGTATTCAGCGAGCTGTGGCTCTTTCACCCGCGCTGGTGGCGCGCGAACTTCCGCGCCAACGGCTTCGAGATCATCGCCGATGAACCGATCGGGCTCTTTTACACGGGGCACTTCCTCCTCGGCCCGCTGAGCTCGTTCGAGCGCCGCGCGCGCTGGTCTCGCCGACTCGGCAGCGCGTGCCACCTCTTCAAGCTGCGCGTGGCGGCGGGCGCGCCCGACGACGCCGGTCGAACACCGGCGGCATGAACGAGCCACCATCGACGTCGACAGCGCCAGGTCGCCGGCGCTCTCGGCGCGTGATCAGCGCCGCGCCGGCAGGCCCGCCCACTGCAGCAGCATCGGCAACAGCAGGCCGTCGGTCACGATGGCGAAGTGATCGGTGCGCGTGTCCATGGACAGCAGCTTGGCCGCGCGCGCTTCCCGGCCAAGGCCGCCGAAGTGGTGCGGCGCGCGCTGGCGATGGACGGCGTACGGGATGTCGTCGATGAAGGCGCGCGCCGCCGGGATGGTGTCGTGGCTGATCAGGCACAGCCGGTTCCCGTCGGCCGCCTCCAGCCAGGCGCGCAGCTCCCGTTCGCCGCCGTAGAGCGCGTCGAGAAACAGCAGCGTGTGCAGGCGCGGGTGGGAGAGCCAGAGGACGATCTCCTTGTACGCGCCGCTGTGGCCGGCGGCGACCAGCGGGCCGCCCGGGATCGGGACGGCGCGCGCCACCCGATCCAGCAGCGCCTGCAGGTCGCCCCACGGCGGCGCTTCCGGCGCGGCGGTGCGCGCGGCGGGCGCGATGAACAGGGCGTTGCGCCCGCTGCGCGCGAACTGCGCGGGCAGGCGGTGCTCGTGCCAGGCCTGGTCGACGGTGGTGTAAAGGCCGTGGACGTAGATCGCCACGCCGGCCGTCGCGGCGTCGTACCGGCGCGGCTGAAAAACCCTCACCACCCCCTCGGGCCCGCCGAGCCGCAGCTCGCGCGCCGGCGCCGCCGCGCCCGCCGCCGCCGCGCCCGCCGCCGCCGCGCGCGCAGAGGGCAGCAAGGCCAGCGGCGCCAGCAGCGCGTGCCGGCGCCGGATCAAGGCGCGGCCAGCCTCCGCCGCGTGATCAGCAGGTGGTCGTGGTTCTCCTTGTCGGGATAGCCGAAACCGAACGGCAGCGCGCGCACCGGCTGGCCCGCCCACAGCTCGACGAAGTCCTGCTGGTGCTCGGGCGCGGCGGCGAGGAACGCGCCGGTGAACTGCCCCCACGTCTGCTGTTCGAAGCCGGCCCCGGCGGCGAACCGCACCGGTATTCCCGTCGAATCGCTGATCATCCAGTCCGCGTGGCCGAGCAGGTAGTTGCGAATCTGGGTGAACGACGGCGACCACAGCAGATAGCTGGCCGCCTTGGTCATGGCGGTGACGCGTCCCTTGCTTGCCAGGTGGGCGATCACGCCGGGCGCGCGCGTGAGCGGCTGGTCGGCCAGGTTCGCTTGCAGGTGCCGGTGCACGCGCACGGGCGCGGCGGCGTCACCGCGCTGCCGGAACGCCAGCTCCATGTTGGCGAACTGCCGCGTCTTGCGCGCCGCGATCGCCTCCCTGGTCAGATAGCGGACGCCGCCGTCGCTGCCCAGCTCGAAATAGCGCAGGCGCACCGGCTCGCAGTCGAACGCCACCAGCGCCAGCAGCGCGAAGGCCAGCTGGTCGGGCAAGGCTTCGTGGCGGAACTCGAGCAGGTTGGTGGTCTTGCTGTGGGTGGCGAACGACAGGCGGCGGACGTGATCGCGAAACACCGCCAGCGCGTGCTCGGCGACGTCGGGCGCCGCCGCCGCGAACGCCGTCGGGTTGCCCGACGGCTCCAGCGACAGCGTCGTGATCACGGTGGCGCGCGGGAACGTCGCCAGCGCCGTGAACAGGTCGCCGCCCCCGAACGGATAGACGACCTCGGGCGGTAGAGCCGCTGGCACGATCTCGGCCAGAAACGGCACCGCCTTGTCGATCCAGCGGCGCCTCCAGCCGGCCACCAGCGCGCGCATCGCCTTGCAGTGCTGGTCGGCGACCGCCGGTGGCAATGCCGCCGTCACCGCCACCGCCGCCTCTTCGCCGGGAGCGCCCGCCTTGGCCGGTCCGCAGGCCGCCACGCGGTAGAGGAGGCGCGCGTCGGCGATGAAATCGTCGCCCGCGGCCTCGTCCTCGGCGGCGCGTGCCGGGCCGGCGTTCAGGCCCGCGATCAGCAAGAGGGACACCCCGACAGCGGCCGGCGTGATTGGCATCGCCGCATCATATCTCTTTTCCAAATTCCGGTCAGCGGGCCCCTTGGCTGCGGCGGCGAGACGCCCCAACACTCATATGTGACGATCCCGGCGACCACGACCACAACCACGACCAGGGCCAGATCCACGGCCAGGGCCGCGACAACCACCACGAAACTGAACGGGCTCGACGTGCGCGTGGTCGACGCGGTGCCGGGCGCGGTCGCGCCCGCCGCGCGGCCGGTGGTCGTCCTGCTGCACGGGTTTTCCATGATGGCCGACGACCTGGCGCCTTTCGGCGCCTCGCTGGGCGTTTCGGCGCTATTCCTGTTTCCCGAGGGGCCGCTCGATCTCGCCGGGCGCGGCGTGCGCGGTCGCGCCTGGTGGATGATCGACACCCGAAGGCGCGCCGCCGCCATCGCCCGCGGTGACGAGCGCGATCTCCGGGACGAAGATCCGCCCGGCTTGCCAGCCGCGCGCCAGCGCCTGGCCGGCGTGCTGTCCGAAGCCCGGGCGCGCTGGCCGACCCGGCCGCTGTTTCTGGGGGGCTTTTCGCAGGGGGCGATTCTCTCGCTGGACCTGGTGCTGCGCGGCCACCCGTCGCTGGCGGGCCTGATCTTGCTGTCCGGCGGGCGGGTGACCGACGCCGCCTGGCGGGCATCCATGGACAGCGCGCGCGGCGTGCCGATATTTCAGAGCCATGGTCGATCCGATCGCGAGCTGTCGTTCGCCGCCGCCGCCGACCTGGCGTCCGATCTGCGGGCCGCCGGCGCCCGCCACATCTTCGTCCCGTTCGACGGCGGCCACGAGATCTCGTTGCCCGTGCTGCGCGCGCTCAAGCGCTTCCTGCGCGAACCATCGGTCGAGTCGTCGCTGTGAAGCCGTCGCTCGGGTGTCGCAAAAAATGATATCGTCGCACCGTCACTGGAGTGAGGTCCCCGCGTGATGGACTCCCTGAAAGCGGCGTCCGCAGCAGCCGCCCGCATCGGCGCCGAGGTGGCCGCGCGCCACGCCGACGACGTCGACAGGAACGCGCGCTTTCCCGGCGAGGCCATCGAGGAGGTCAGGCGCGAAAAGCTCCTCGGCGCCTTCGTCCCCAGGGAGCTCGGCGGTCTGGGCCTTGGCATCACCGAGCTCGGCGCCATGTGCGCGGCGCTGTCCCAGCACTGCTCGTCGGCGGGGATGGTGCTGGCCATGCACCACATCCAGGTTGCCTGCCTCGTCCGCCACGGCCTCTCGTCCCCGTTCTTTCGCCGCTATCTGTCCGAGCTGTGCGAGCGCCAGCTGCTCATCGCCTCGGTGACCTCCGAGGTCGGCGTCGGGGGCGACACCCGCTCCAGCATCTGCGCGGTCGAGCGTGAAACGGGCCGCTTCCGGCTGAACAAGGACGCCACCACCATCTCGTACGGCCAGGAGGCCGACGATCTGCTGGTCACGTGCCGGCGCGCTCCCGACGCCGCCGCCAGCGATCAAGTGCTGGTGCTGCTGCGCAAGGGCGACTTTGTTCTGCAACGCACGACCGCCTGGGACACGCTGGGCATGCGCGGCACGTGCAGCCCGGGCTTCAAGCTGACGTCGGCCGGCCCCGACGAGCAGATCGTCCCCGGGTCGTTCGCGGACTCGTCGGCGCAGACGATGGTCCCGTTTTCCCACATCCTGTGGTCGAACGTCTGGCTGGGGATCGCCGGCGCCGCCGCCGCCCGCGCCAGCGCCTTCGTCCGGGCCGAGGCGCGCAAGAAACCGGGCACCGTGCCGCCGACGGCGCTGCGTCTGGCCGAGCTGTCGAATCTCATGATGTCGATGCGCAACAACGTCCAGGCGGTCAGCGCGGAATGCGATCGCCTCCTCGGCTCGCCGGAAGGGAACGATGCGCTGCTGGGCCTGGGTTTCGCGCTGAAGATGAACAATCTCAAGATATCCACGTCGCAGCAGACGGCGGACATCGTCCATCACGCGCTCGGCATCTGTGGGATCATGGGATACAAGAACGACACGCCGTTCTCCGTCGGGCGCCACCTGCGCGATTGCCTGTCGGCGGCGCTGATGATCGGCAACGATCGCATCTTGTCCAAGAGCGCGTCGCTGCTGCTCGTCTACAAGGACGACTGGACCAGCTGATCGCGGCGAAGGCGAAGGCGAAGGCGAACAGAGGCGAACAGGGCAAGGAGGAGGAACGCGTGCCGGCCAATGCTTACGACCCTGGAAGGTTCTATGAGGATCTGGTCAAGCACCGCCTGATCATCCCGGTGGGCGTCCCCGGCGCCTTCGGCCGCGGTCCGGTCTTCGAGGATGTGCTGGCGCGGTTCAACGACGCCGTCACCCGCGTGGCGCGCGACGACGGCGCCGAGGTGATGCTGTTCCCGCCCGTCATCGATCGCAAGGTGCTGGAGCGGAGCGACTTCCTGGACTCGTTCCCGCAGCTGGCGGGCACCGTGTTCAGCTTCTTCGGCAACGAGCGCGAACACAAGCGCCTGTCGGAGAAAGTGCACGCCGGCGAGCCGTGGGCCGACCTGCAGGGCATGACGTCCGTGGTGCTGAACCCGGCGGCCTGCTACCCGGTCTACCCCAGCTTCACCGGGGTCATCCCGGAGACGGGACGCCTGGTCGACATGCAGAACTGGGTATACCGCCACGAGCCCTCGCCCGAGCCGACCCGCATGCAGGCGTTTCGCGTGCGCGAGTTCGTGCGCGTGGGGACCCCGGAGATGGTCGTCGCCTGGCGCGACCTGTGGGTCCAGCGCGGCGTCGCGCTCCTGACCTCGCTGGGCTTGCCGGCGCGCCCGGACGTGGCGTCCGATCCGTTCTTCGGGCGCGGCGGGCGCATGCTGGCGGTCAGCCAGAAAGATCAGAAGTTGAAGTTCGAGGTGCTGGTGCCCGTGATCTCCGAGGAGCACCCGACCGCCGTCTGCTCATTCAACTATCACCAGGACCACTTCGGCCACACGTTCGCAATCAAGACCGCCGCCGGCGAGACGGCGCACACCGCGTGCCTGGGTTTCGGCCTCGAGCGTTGCGTGATGGCGCTGTTCCGCCACCACGGCTGCGACGTCGGAGCGTGGCCCAAAGAGGTCCGCGATGGACTGTGGCCGCGAGCGTGAGCCGAGCCGCCGTCATTCCCCTGGATCCCGCGACGTACCAGCGCCACGCGTTGCACGGCGAGGATCGCGCCTGGATCGAGAAGAACTGCTACGTCGACATCTGGATCGAGCTCCTGCACGCGCAGGGACTGGAGCCGATGGCCATGCTGCCGTTCACTGTCGCCGTCGACTTCGAGGACGATCAATGGACGTTCTTCAAGCCGCCGCACACGGAGCTGTGGGATCTGTTCGGCGTCGACGTGCAGGAGATGACGGTCTGGCAGCCGCTGGTCCAGCACGCCGCGCGCCAGACAGCCGCCGGCAAGCTGGTCAGCACGGAGGCCGACGCCTTCTTTCTCCCCGACACCAGGGGGACTGACTATCGCGCCCAGCACACGAAGACGACCATCATCGTCAACGACATCGACGTCGAGGCGCGGCGCCTCGGCTACTTTCATAACGCCGGCTATTACGTTTTGGACGGCGACGACTTTGCCGGGCTGTTTCGCCTGGGCGTGCCGCCCGACCCGGCGTACATGCCGTATTACGCCGAGCTGATCCGCGTGGATCGCGCGCGCCGGCTGCCGCCCGCCGACCTGCGCGTGGCCTCGTCCGGGCTGCTGGCGCGGCACCTCGGGCGCCGCCCGGCGGAAAACCCGATCGCGCGCTTTTCCCGCGTCTTCGCCGACGACATCGCCCGCCTGCAGACCGAGGGCCTCGGCCGCTATCACGTCTACGCCTTCGCGACCGTCCGGCAAATGGGCGCGGCCTTCGAGCTTCTGTCCCTGTATCTGCGCTGGCTGGCGGGCAGCGGCGCGGGCGCCGAGGGAAGCCCGCTCTGGCGGGCGGCCGGCGCTTTCAACGACATCTCGGCCGGCGCCAAGGCGCTGATCCTGAAAGGGGCGCGCGCGGTGGGCGCGAAGCGCGCCGCCGACTTCGCGACCCTGCTCGACGACGCGGCGTCGGCCTGGCAGCGCGGGATGGACACGCTGGCGGCGCTGGTCGGGGGGCACCCCGCTTGACAAGCGAGGAAACGCCCCCACATCTGTTTTCGCCAGTGATGCGGGGTGGGCATGAGCATCGTCAGAGGTGACGGGCCCGAGGCGGTCGTCGGCGCCGATCTGGTGCAGATAAGCCAGGTGGCGCGCTCGCTCGCGAGCCTGGGCGAGGCGTACATGCGGCGAATCTGTACGCCCGACGAGATCGCCTACTGCAACGCCAGCCCGATGATGGCGCCGGCGCGTTTCGCCGCTCGCTTCGCCGCCAAGGAGGCCACCCTGAAGGCGCTGCACCTGGACGACCAGGGCCTGGACCTGCGGTCGATCGAGGTCAAGCAGATGCCGGGCGGGTGGACGGATCTGGCGCTGCACGGCCGCGCGCGCCAGCTGGCCGAGGAAGCGGGCTGGTCCAGTGTGTCGCTCAGCCTCAGTCACGAAGGCGACTATGCCAGCGCGGTCGTCGCCGTCATCATCAACTCCAGGACCGGGCGGCGATAGACGATGAAAGAAGAGATCACCACTCGGATCCGCGACATTCTCACCGAGCACGGGCGACTGGCGAAGGAGGTGGCGGCGCTGGGCGAGGACGGCGATCTTTACCAGGCGGGGATGACCTCTCACGCCAGCGTCAACGTGATGCTGGCGCTGGAGGGGGCGTTCGACGTCGAGTTTCCCGACGTCATGTTGAGACGAAGCGTCTTCGAGAGCATCGCCTCCATCCGCGCCGCCATCGAGGAGCTGACGGGCGGGCGCTAGCCGCCGCCCGCCCGCGACGGGACGTGGCAGCCGCGGATCGCGACGCGTCCGCCACCAGCGCGCCGCTGGCCGGGCCGTGGACCTTCGCCTGGACCGCGCCGGGCGCGGCGGCCGATCCGGCGGCGCTGGATGCGCTGGGGCCGCGCTGGTTGCCGGCGGTCGTGCCGGGGACGGTGGCGGGCGCGCTGCGGGCGCTCGCGGCGACCGGCGCGCTCGACGGCGTGGCGCCGCCGGCGCGCCTCGACGGCGCCGACTGGTGGTTTCGCTGCCGCTTCGCCGCCCCGCCGCCCGCCCCGGGCGAGCGGCTGTCGCTGCGCTTCGATGGACTGGCGACGATCGCCGAGGTGTTTCTCAACGGCGCGCCGCTCCTGCGCAGCGAGAACATGTTCGTGGCGTCGGCGGCGGAAATCGGCGATCGGCTGCGGGACGGCAACGATCTCGTCATGCGCTTCGCCGCGCTGGATCCGCTGCTGGCGGCGCGCCGGCCGCGACCGCGATGGCGCGCGCCGATGGTCGAGCACCAGCAGCTGCGCTGGTTTCGCACGACGTTGCTCGGCCGCACGCCCGGCTGGTCGCCGCCCGCGCCGCCCGTCGGGCCGTGGCGCCCGGTGCGCCTGCAGCGCGCGCGCGCGTTCGCCGTACAGAGCCGCGACCTGCGCGTGTCGCTTCAGGGTGACACCGGGTTGGTGGCGGTCACGCTGCAGCTGGAATCGCTCGGTGGCGCGCGCCTCGGCGGTGGGCGCCTGGTCGTCACCGGCGCCGACGGCCGCGCGCGCGAGGCGCCGCTGGCGCCGCGTTTCCCGGAGGGAGCCGGTCCGGTGTCGCTGTCGGCGACCGTCTCGATTCCGGGCGCCGCCGTCTGGTGGCCGCACACGCACGGCGCGCAGCCGCTCTACGCCGCGCGGGCGCAGATCGACGTTGCCGGCGCCGATCCGCTGGCCGTCGAGCTGGGCCGGGTCGGGTTCCGCACCGTCGGGCTCGCCACCGAGGGCGGCGACTTCGCGCTGTCGGTCAACGGCACGCCGATCTTCTGTCGCGGCGCCTGCTGGACGCCGGTCGACGCCGTCTCGCTCGCCGACGCGCCCGACGCGCTTCGCGAGACGCTGCTGGCGGCGCGCGACGCCGGGATGAACATGGTCCGCGTCTGCGGGCCGCTGCTCTACGAGTCCGACACCTTTCACGATCTCTGCGACCAGCTCGGCATCCTCGTCTGGCAGGATTTCATGTTCGCCAACATGGACTATCCGGAAGACGCTGCCTTCGTCGCCAGCGTGAAGGCGGAAGCGGAGCAGGCGCTGCGCCGCTGGCAGGCGCGCCCGTCGCTGGGCGTGCTGTGCGGCGACAGCGAGGGCGAGCAGCAGGCCGCAATGTGGGGCGCGCCGCGCGCCGCCTGGCACCGCCCGCTGTTCCGGGAAACGCTGGCGGCCCTGGCGCGCGCGCTGTGCCCCGACGTTCCGTACTGGCCTTCCAGCGCCAGCGGCGGCGCTTTCCCGCATCAACCATCCGCGGGTACGACGTCGTACTACGGCGTGGGCGCGTATCGCCGGCCGCTGGACGACGCCCGCCGCTGCAATTTGCGCTTCGCCTCGGAGTGCCTGGGCTTCGGCAACATCCCCGATGACGCCGCGCTGGCCGCGCTGGCCAGCGGCGCGCCGGTGCGCCCGCACACGCCGAGCTGGAAA
>DATKEU010000080.1:0-27205 GCA_035544495.1 Polyangia bacterium
CCCACCAGCAGCGCGGCGGAGAGCGCGGCGACGCCCTCGATGAGCGGCTGGTTCGGGACCTGCAGCCACAGCCAGGCGCCGACCAGGCACATGACCAGCGAGGCCGCGAACCCGATGCGCACGCCGCGCACCAGATCCCGATGGCCGGTCTTGCGCAGGTAAGCGGCGATCACCCCGACGATCAGGAAGGACTCGAGACCCTCCCGGAAGGTCACCAGCAGTGCCTGTAACATGAAATTCAATTTCAATAATACCCGAACCGGCCCCGAAGACCATCCTCGCTTTCCGCCATCAATGTTGACGGGGGTGGTAACGTCGGGCGAAGGAGGTCGGATGCGACGTTCTCTGCGACGGCTGGCCACGGCGAAGGCGACGGGAGCATTGGCTCTTTTGCTTTGCGCGGCGCCCCGCCCGGTCCGCGCCGACGAGGCGGCGACGCATTACAACCTGGGCCTGCAGGCCAAGCGCGAAGGGAAGCTGGTCGAGGCCATCGCCGAGTGCGAGAAGGCCATCGCGCTGCGCCCGGACTACGCGTCGGCGCACATGACGCTGGGGAGCCTGTGGCGCGCGCAGGGCAATTACGAGAAGGCGGTGGCCGAGTACGAGATCAGCGCCAAGCTGCAGCCGAAGGACTCCACCGCGCACGCCAACCTGGGCGCGGCGCTGGTGCGCATCAAGCGCGTCGACGACGGCATCCGCGAGCTGGAGGCCGCGGTCGAGCTCAAGCCCGACGATTACGAGGCGCGCCTGTCGCTGGGGTTCGCGTACAAGACCAAGGGCGATCTGCCGAAGGCGATCGCCGAGCTGCAGAAGGCGACGGAGCTGCGGCCCAACGACGCCCAGGCCTGGACCAACCTGGGCGTCGCCAAGTCGAAGGCCGACGACAAGGCGGGCGCCATCTTCGCGCTCAAGCGGGCCCTCTCGCTGAAGCCCGACGACCCCGACCTGCACTTCGATCTGGCGGTCGTCTACCGCCGCCAGCGCGACGCCGATCAGGCCATCGCGGAGTATCAGGCGGCCCTCGGCTTCAACCCGAAGATGGCCGCCGCCTATTACGATCTCGGCATTCTTTACGCGCAGGAGCGGAACGAGGAGAAGGCCAAGGCGGCGTTCGAGAAATTTCTGCAGTATGCCCCGCGCACCGATCCCGGCCGCAAGGAGGCCGAGGAGCGCCTGCAGAGCTACCAGGCCAGCGGCGCGAAGCACGCGCCGAAATAGCGCGCGGGGGCTGGGCGGTCGCGTAGCATGGAAGCATGCGCAGGAGCCCGGTCTGTCTCTGGGCGGTGGCGTCGCTGACCGCCGGCGCGTGCAGTTCGATCGGTTCGACGCTGGAACCGGGCTCTCGCGATGCCGGGCCTTCCGACGCGGGCATGGTCATCGAGGCTCCCGCGCCGCCCGCGGGTTGTGTCCCGGATCGGCCCGAAACGTTCGTCATGACCAACGCGCAGTACAACGCCACCGTGCGCGACCTGCTGGGTGACGTCAGCGCGCCGGCCGACGGGTTCGAGCCCGACCAGGTGGACCAGCGTGGGTTCCTCGTTCCCCAGGAGATGCCCTCGGACACGAAGCGCGCCCAGTTCGAAGCGTCAGCGGACGCGCTGGCCATGACGGCTGCCGGTCAACTCGGCAAGCTGCTGCCCTGCGATCCCGCCATCACTGGCGCCGACCAGTGCCTGCAGCAGTTCATCGCGTCGTTCGCCTTGCGCGCGTTCCGCCGCCCGCCGACGCCCGATCAGATCGCCAGCCTGCAGGCCGTCGCTCAAACAGCCCAAGGTTCGCTGGAGAACGCCGCCCAGGCCGTGATCGCCGCGGCGCTGAAGTCTCCGCACTTCTATCGCATCGAGTACGAGCTGCCAGCGGACCGTCCGCTGGCGCTGGACGATTATCAGGTGGCGTCGCGCCTCTCGTATTTCATCTACAGCTCGATGCCCGACGCGGAGCTCTTCGCCGCAGCGGCGGCCGGTCAGCTGCAAGAATCGCCACAGATCTTGAGTCAGGCGCGCCGGATGATGGCGGACGACAAGCGGCTGTCGGGCCTGACCGCCATCGTCGATCCCTGGCTGAACCTGCGCGCGCTCTCGCAGCGCGCGGCGGCGGCCGACACGTCACCCGAGCAGGCGCTCATTTACAGGAGCATGCGGGAAGAGACCGTGCGCTTTGTCGAAGGGATCGTCTTCGGAGGCGGTGGGGTGCGCGACCTGCTGCGCGCGACCAGCACCTGGCTGAACCAGCCGGTCGCCGAGATCTACGGCGTCACCGGGATCAGCGGCGCGGATTTCCAGCCAGCCACACTGGACGGGCGCGTCCGCTCCGGTCTGTTGACAAGCGCCAGCCTGCTGACGTTGTCATCGCTGCCTGATCGCACCTCGATCTCCCACCGCGGCACCTTTTTCGTCGATCGACTATTCTGCTGGGCGCTGCCAGCGGCGCCGGGTCCAGCCCCGGCTGCGCCGCAGCCCAACCCCGGGGAGACTCCGCGCCAGGCCCTGGAGCGGGCCGTCTCTGTCGCTCCGATGTGCGGTGCCTGTCATTCCGTCATCGATCCGTTCGGCTTCGCGCTGGACTCATTCGACCCGACCGGCCGCTTCCGCGCCACGCTGAACGGTCTGCCGATCGACACCAGCGGCCACCTCGGTTTCGGCGCGATCGGTTCCTTCCGCGACATCATCGAGCTGGCGGAGGCTCTCGCGAGCCAACCCGCCGTCTCCGATTGCATCGCCAACCACTGGGTGGCAGCGACGGTGCCCGGCTTGTGGCTGAACAACCACGGTTTGAAGGAGCCGGATGATTGCGTGAGTCAGTCCTTGAGGGCCTCGTCGCCGAGCGACAGCTTGGAGTCGCTGGTCGAGCGTATCGTCACCAGCTTCGGGTTTCGCCGGCACAGCTGCAGCAACTACAGTTGCTTTCCGCGCCTTTGATCGCGCGCGCCGGTCGGATCAATCAATCGTTCAGAACTTCACGCCGAAGAAGATGCGCAGCATCTGGGCCGCGGTGGCGTTGCGCGCGTCGCCGAGCCAGATGTCCTCCGGGCGGTTCAGGGCGGCGAAGGGGAAGAAGACGGCCCAGGTGACGCCGGCATAGAATCCCTCGCCGACGTTGCGATAGTTGGCGCCGACATCCATCTCGAACCCGTAGTTCAGCGCGTTGCCTGGCGTCGACACCGGCACCTGCGCGATGCTGTAGATGAACGACGCGTTCAATCCCAGCTGGCGGCCGTTCAGCAGATCGAACCAGTAGGCGATCTGCGGCTTGGTGTAGATGGCGTTGGTGACGGTGCCCATGATCTGGTGGAAGAAGATCTGATCGACGTGGTACTCGGGCGAGAACTTGAAGTCGGAGATGCGGTGGTCGCCCGGCGGCTGCTGGACGAAGTGCCAGCGATAGTTGAGATACGCCGACGGATCCTCCGCCTGATCGCCGGTGGCGCCGCCGGTCTCGAGGCCCACGAACAGGGTGTCGTGCAAAAGCCGCAGCTCGCCCGCCAGCGCCCAGCCGAACTGGCGCAGGCTCAGAGGCCCGCCGTCGGCCGCCAGCGGGCCGGCGTTGTCGACGTGGCCGAAGACGCCGATCCCTTCGAATTCCAGCGTCAGTGCCCTGTATTGCAGCTTCAGCCACAGGTCGGGCGTCAGGATCCGGGCGTTGATCGTCTCCAGCTTGGGCAGTTGCGCTGCGGTGGGGGCCAGCGTCTGGTTGCCCATGGTCGTCGTGTCGGTGGTGGTGTCCATGGTCGCGTGGGCGACCGCGTCCTCCTGGCTGCGATAGACCACCTGCACGCCGTAGTTGAAGACCAGCTCGCCGCGATCTACGCGCTCGCGCACGGTCAGCGGGTTGTCGATGCGCGCGATCGACGCCATCAGCTGCAGGACGTCGTCGTTCTGCGAAAGGTCGATGGGATATCCGCCCGGCACCTCTTGTCCAAAGCGAACCTGCTGCGACGTTAGCCCTTGCGCGCCGAGATCCCAGGCCACCGCCAGCTGGTGCCCGTAGATCTGGGTCAGGGCCATCACCCGATCGACGTTGGTGGCGCCGTCGCAGTCCTGGCAGCTGCCGTCGTTGTAGGCGATGCCGCGGCCCCAGTGCCAGGGCATGCGGCCGAAGCGCAGCGAGCCGAACTCGGTGTCGATCTCGGCCCAGGCGCGCTTGGCGCGGACGCTGGACACGAACCCGTTCTGGCCGACCTCGGGCGGGTCCTGTGTCGTGTACAGATAATCGGCGGGCGCGCCGCCGGGCAGCGAGCCGGGCGGCCGGTTCAGCCCGACCAGCGAATCCGGCGTCGAGCCCAGGATGGTGTTGTCGAGGACGTCGAACTGTGTGTGCACGCGAACCTGGTCGGTCACGTTCAGCGTGGGCTCGATGCGCAGGCGGATGTTGGCGCCGCCCATGTCCTTGCGATAGCAGGCCCCGAACGGGTTCGGGTTGGTATCCATCGACGTGGACGTCGGCGCCGGACAGTCGAGCGGCACTGGAAACGGCGGCAGGCCGTAGTTCTGGTGCGTGGCAGCGAACGACGACAGGTACGTCGGCTGCTTCTTCGTCGAGTAGCCGAGGCCGAGGAAGAAGTTGTGCAGGTAATCGGTGCGCAGGCGCAGGTAACCGTCGAAGTCGACGATCTGCATGCGGCGGCGCTTCTGGTTGGCGTACCCCTGCAGCGGCTCCAGATCGGCGGGCGGGGCCTCCTCCTCGGGCGCTTCCTCGGCGGGGCCGTTCTCCTTCGGCTCCTGGCCCATGGGCGGCGATCCCGGCATGCCGCCACCCGGGCGGCCCATGCCGGGTCCCCCCATCTGGGCGGCGGCGCGTCCACCGGCCAGCAGGGCGGCCAGCGTGGCGGCGGCGGCGAACAGGGTGGGGCGAAACCGGCGACGGCGGCTGTTCATGGTGCGGTCCCCGCGGGCGTGGTGGCGGCGGCGGGGGCCGCCGCGCAGAGCTCGAACAGCACGCCGCCGGTGGCCGACGGGTGCAGGAAGGCCACCAGGTGGCCGCGCGCGCCCAGGCGCGGCTGCTCGTCGATCAGACGCACGCCGGCCGCCTTCAGCTGGGCCAGCGCGCCTGGCAGATCGTCGACCTCGAAGCAGATGTGGTGCAGGCCGGGCCCGCGCCGGGCGAGAAACTTTTCCAGCGCGGCGTTGCCGGCGGGGGCGATCAGCTCCAGCGCAGCGTCGCCGCCGGCGTGCAGGAACGCGACGTCGGTCATCTGCGCGGCCACGTGCTCGCGCGCCCCGGGCGCAAGCGCGAAGATTGATCGCAGCGCGGCGGCCGAGGCGTCGCGATCAGCGACGGCGATGGCCACGTGATCGATTCGTTTGACCGTGATCATCTCGACGGAAGGTCCCAAAAAGGTCCGCACCTTATATCAGCACCTTGTTGATTTGAAAGTGGAATGCGGCGCTGCCGGTCCTATGATGCAGCGATGGTCCCTTCGACCGGCGGGCCGCCCGCCGTGTTGCCTCGACGGCGGCGATATCGGGCCGCGCCGGAGACGCCGTGAGCGGTCCGGGCAAGGCCCTAGCCCGGCTTTGCGGCCAGCTGCTGTCGGTCGGGTTCGACGGAACAGAGGCGCCCGAGGATCTCCTGCTGCGCATCGCCGCCTCGCACGTCGGGGGCGTCATGCTGTTCCGGCCCAACATCGCCGGACCGGCCCAGGTGGCGGCGCTGGTGGCGCGCCTGCGCGGGGCGGCGCCGGCGGCGGCGCCGCTGCTGGTCTCCGTCGATCAGGAGGGGGGCCTGGTGCAGCGGCTGCGCGCACCCCTCACCGAATGGCCCGACATGCTGTCGGTCGGCGCCGCGGGCGATCCGTCGCTGACGGAGCGGGTGGGGCGGGCCCTCGGCGACGAGCTCGGGGCGCTGGGGATCGGCTGGGACTTCGCGCCGGTGCTGGACGTCCACACCAACCCGCAAAATCCGGTCATCGGCAACCGCGCCTTCGGCGTCGATGCGCAGGAGGTGGCGACGCACGCGCTGGCGTTCTGGCGTGGGCTGCGCGCGGCCGGCCTGGTCGGATGCGGCAAGCACTTCCCCGGGCACGGCGACACGCGCGCCGATTCGCACCACGAGCTGCCGGTCGTCGACCACGACCTCGAACGCCTGCGGCGCGTCGAGCTCGTCCCCTTCCTCGCCGCCGCGCGCGCCGGCATGGAGGCGATCATGACCGCGCACGTGCTGTACCCGGCGCTGGACGGCGAGCGGCCCGCGACGCTGTCGCGGCGGATCCTCACCGACCTTCTGCGCGACGAGCTGGGCTTTCGTGGCGTCGTGGTCTCGGACGATCTGGGAATGAAGGCGGTGGCCGATCGCTACCCGATCGACGAGCTGGCGGTGGCGGCCGTGATGGCGGGCGCCGACCATCTCCTGGTGCGCGAGCCGGCGGCGCGCCAGATCGCCGCGCACGAGGCCCTGGTCCGGGCCGCCGAGGCCCGCAGCGACGTGCGCGCCCGCGTGACCGAGAGCGCGGCGCGCGTGGCGGCGCTGAAGGCAGCGGCGCGGGTAGCCATGCCCGCGCCCGCGGAGGCGCTGCCCGCGCTGCTGGGTCGGGCCGAGCACCGGGCGCTGGCGGCGTCTTTCGCGCGCCGCTCGCCGACGGCGGCGGTGGCGCGCTCGCCGGTCGCCGACTAGCGGTCGCGCCGAAGGCGCGGGGGTGGGGAGGGTGGGTTGTCCGTCCGCGTACGGAGCGTGCCGGTGAATACCGGGACACGTTCCTAGACGCGCACGCCGAAGGCGAGGCCTTCGCCCGTTGGCAGCACCGTGGCGCGGAAGAGACCGCTTCGCGCCAGCGTCTCGTGAAAGGCGCGCATGGCGTTGATGGCGGCGGCGTTCTCGCCGCGCGGGTTGTCCGCCAGGCGGCCGAAGAGGAAGGCGTTGTCGCCGAGCACGACGCCGCCCTTGCGCAGGTTGCTGGCCGCCCAGTCGAGGTAGAGCGGGTAGTTCTCCTTGTCCGCGTCGATGAAGACCAGATCGAACGGGCCGCGCGTGTTCAGCGACGACAAGACCTCCTTCGCGGCGCCGACGTGGATGTGCACGCGCTTGCCGGCGGCGTAGCCGGCGCGCTCGAAGGTCTCGCGCGCGACGGCGGCGTGGCGCGGCTCCAGCTCGATGGTGTGCAGCACGCCGTCCGGCTCCATCCCGCGCAGCAGGCTGACGCCGGAATAGCCGCCCAGCGTGCCGATCTCAACCGCGCGGCGCACGCCCGCCGCCCGGGCCAATAGCTCGAGATGGCGCCCGTCGAGCGGCGCCACCTGGATGTCGGGTAGGCCGGCTGCGGCCGTGCGGGCCCGCACCTCGCGCAGAAGCTCGTCCTCGGGCTGGTACAGCTGAGCGACGAAATCGGCCAGCCGGCGATCGTCGTTGCCGAATTGCTTGTTCATGGGCGGACCTCCTCCTGTCACACGAAACGGCCACGGCGAAACCGGATGGTCAGCGCCGATTCGATCACCACCAGCACCAGCACGGTTGCCCCCAGAACGTGCCACAGCTCAAGCCGGCGCTTGGGCGCGCCGTCCGGACCCGCGGCGACGCGCGCGCGATCCGGCCGCTGCGCGGCGGGCAGCACCGCCGGATCGGATTCGCGCGTGTCGACGTTGACCACGAACGAATCGTCGGGGCGATCGACCTGCGAACCGTCGGTGAGGGCGCCGCGCACCCGATACCAGCCGGGCTCGTCGGTCTCGGTGAACAGCAGCGATCGCACCGGCTTGCGATCGCCGGGGCGCGCCTCGGGGACCAGCCAGCGTGACTGGCCGCTCGGCTTGATCACCTCGATGCGGCGGTCGTCGGCGCCGATGGAGATCTCGCGCCGCTGGCCGATGGTCAGCGCCGCCACCGCCTCGCCCGACGGGGCGCCCGCCAGGCGCCGGGCCGCCTCCTGCATGAGGGGGAGAAACCCGGGGCGGATCGGGAGATCCGTCCACTCGCGATCGACGGTGGTGGTCAGCAGCAGCACGCGGCCGCGCCCCACCTCCGCTTCGACCAGGGCGGGGGCGCCGTTTTCATAGCGCAGCACCACGCTGCGGTTGGGGGCGTCCGCGGCGGGGGCCAGCAACATGAATTGAAAGAACCGCGCCGACGACAGTCCGTCGCCGCGCGACGGGAACCCGGCCAGCAGCGGCTGCCGGCGGTCGAGCGGGGCCAGGCGCTCGGCCGGGCGCAGGTCGACGGTCTCGCCGTCGGCGGCGGCGCCCGGGCGAGCCGATGCGGTGCGCGGCAGGCCGAGGGGCTGCGGCAGCAGGCGCCCGAGGCGCTGGTTCCACACGTCGGCGTCGACCTTGTCGCCGACCGAGATGAAGAGACCGCCGCCGGTCTCCACATAGCGCACCAGCGCCGCCGCCAGGTCGGCGGACGGGCGGGCGACGTTGGCCATGAAGATCGATCCGAACTCGGCCAGCATGCGGCCGCCCAGCTCGTCGGGCAGCGCGGTGCTGACGGCGAAGCTGCTGCCGCCCGAGCGCAGCGCCGCCTCCAGAAAGAACGTCTCGTCCTCGGTGCGGACGGTGCGCGGATCGCCGTCGACGACCAGGATGCGCAGGCCGCGCGAGACCTCGACGCGGGCGAAGCGGCGATCGTCGAGCGGGAAGCGATCGTGGTCGATCTCCACCTCGGCCTCGCGCACGGAGGCGCCGGCGCCGATGGCGTGCAGGAAGCGCTTGCGCGCGCGGCCGCTGGCGGGCAGGTCCACGAAGCCCTTGGCCACGGGCGCGCCGTCGAAGCGCAGGGTGATGCCGACGTTGTTCACGGGCGCCGGGCCGAAGTTGGCGATCTCCGCGACGACCGCGACCCCGAGTGGCCCGGCTTCTGGCGCGGGCTCGGCGGTGAGATCGACGACGGCGCGGTTCGGCCAGGCGACGCCCTGGTTGACGTCCAGGATCACGACGCCGGGCGCGCCGCGCTCGCCCTCGGGCAGGCCGGTGACGCCTTCCCAGCCGACCGCCTGCAGATCCGTGATGAGATAGATGATCCGTTCGCGACGCTGGGCCGCTGTCAGCACCTGCACCGCCTTGCGCATGGCGCCCGTGAAGTCGGCCCGGCGCGCCGAGCACGCGGTGGCGTCCAGCGCGGCCAGCACGCGTGCTCGATCAACGGTCGGCTCCGGCACCGGCGTCGCCGTCCCTTCCGACGCCATCACCAGCGCGACGTCGGACTCCGGCGCCAGGTTGTCGAGCAGGCCGCGCGCGCGCTGGCGCGCCCGATCGAAGAGCGGCGTGCCGTCGTTGTCGCGCGTGCGGCGCATGCTCGCGCTGTCGTCCAGCAAGATGACCGCCGCTTGCGGCAGCGCCGTCGTCGCCGGCAGGTCCGAGCGGATCTCCGTGTACGGCTTGGCGAACAGCAGCGGCAGCGCGGCCGCGATCCCGGTGCGCATCAGCAGAAGCAAGATCTCGCGCAGGCGGCGGCGCGCCGAGATCTGCCGCTCGGCGCGCAGGAGCAGCTCCATGGCCGCGAAGCGCACCGGGTTGGCGCGGCGCCGGCCGATGCGATGGATCAGCCACGGCAAGGCCGCGGCGAGAAGGCCCAGCAGCAGCGAAGGGGCGAGAAAATGCATGGCCGCGCCCTACCGCCGCGCCCGCTGGCGGGCGAAGAGAAACGATCGCAGCACGTCGGCCGGCGGCGTGTCGGTGCTGGCGAAGCGATACTCGACGCGCGACTCCAGGCAGGTCAGGCGCCAGCTCTCTCGCAGCGCCAGCGATTCGCGGCGAAACGACTCGGCCAGGTCGCGCGGATCGGTGAGGAGGCGGCGCGTGTCATCGGGCTCGATCCCCTCGAACTGCGTCAGCTCGGTGAAGGGCAGCTCGATCTCGTCGGGATCCAGCAGGTGGAACAGCACCACGTCGTGGCCATGCGTGCGCAGAAGCCGCAGGCGATCCGCCAGCTGCGCGGGCGCGTCCAGCAGATCGGTGAACAGCACCACCAGGCTGCGGCGCTCGGCCAGCTCGCTGATGTGGCCCAGCGCGCGGCCGGGATCGGTGCGCCCGGCGGCGTAGGCGCCTTCCAGCGCCAGCAGCAGATCGCGCACGTGCCCCCCGCGCGAGCGCGGCGGCAGCACCTGGCGCGTCTTCTCGTCGAAGATCAGCAGCCCGGCCGGATCACCCTGCTGCGCCAGCAGGTAGCCGAGCGCCGCCGCCAGGTAGCCGGCATAGTCCAGCTTGCTGACGCCGCTGCGCTTGTATCCCATCGACGCCGAGGCGTCGACCACCAGGTACGTGCGCATCGCGGTCTCGTCCTCGAACCGCTTGATGTAGTAGCGATCGATGCGCCCCACGGCCTTCCAGTCGATGTGGCGGATGTCGTCGCCGGGCGCGTACTCCTTGTGCTCGGCGAATTCGATCGACGTGCCGGCGCTGGGGTTGTGGTGCGTGCCCGTGAAGGCGCCCTCGACGATCACGCGCGCGCGCACGGACAGATTGGCCAGCTTGGCCAGATCCAGCGGGTCCAGCGCCAGCGAGCGCGCCGGGCCCCGCTGTCCGCGACCGTCATCCGCGCTGGTCGCCGACACGCAGGCTCCTCACGCCGCGGGGCGAACCGCCGCGATCAACTGCTCGACCAGCTTGCGCGCCGAGAGGCCGTCGGCCTCGGCGTGAAAGTTGGGCAGCACGCGATGGACCAGCACGGGCGCCGCCAGCGCGCGCACGTCTTCGATCGCGGCCGCGTAACGGCCCGAGAGGATCGCGCGCGCCTTGGCCGCCAGCACCAGGTACTGCGACGCGCGCGGGCCGGCGCCCCAGGAGACGTACTTGCGGATGAAGTCGGGTGACGTCGGCTCGCCAGGACGGGTGGCCCGGCACAGCGCCACCGCGTACTGCACGACGTGGGGGGCGGCGGGGACGCGCAGCACCAGGTCCTGCAGCTCGAGGATCCGTTCGGGCGAGAGCACCTTGCGCAAGGTCGGGCGGTAGGCGGTGGTCATCTGGTTGACGATCTGCACCTCCTCGTCGCGCGACGGGTAGTTGACGTCGACCTGGAACATGAACCGATCCAGCTGCGCTTCCGGCAGCGGGTACGTCCCCTCCTGCTCGATGGGGTTCTGCGTGGCGAAGACCAGAAAGGGCAGCGGCAGCTCGTAGGTGTTGCCGCCCGCGGAGACGCGGTACTCCTGCATCGACTGCAGCAGCGCGGCCTGCGTCTTGGGCGGCGTGCGGTTCACCTCATCGGCCAGAATCACGTTGGCGAAGATCGGGCCGGCCACGAAGCGGAACACCCGGCGGCCGGTGGCGCGGTCCTCCTCCAGGACGTCGGTGCCGGTGATGTCCGACGGCATGAGATCGGGCGTGAACTGGATGCGCCCGGAGCTGAGCGCCAGCACGTCGGCCAGCGTCTGGATGAGCAGCGTCTTCGCCAGGCCCGGCACGCCGACGAACAGACAGTGCCCGCGCGAGAACAGCGCGATGAGCAGGTGATCGACGACGTCGGCCTGGCCGACGATGCGCTTGCCGATCTCGGACACGATGGCGCGCCTGGCCTCGGCGATCTCGCGCACGGCGAGCAGGTCGCGATCGGGGTCCAGCGACGTCACCTGCCCGCTGGCATCCGTCAGCTCCCCGCCCACGGCCATCGAGACCACCGACCGCCTGTCACGCTCAGACATTGCCGCTGCCCAGAATGCCATGCGGCGACGGCGGTTGCCACGGTGCTGGAGCCGGATCCCGACGAGCCGACCGGTGGTTGTGGTCGCCGCGGTCGCCGTTGCCGTCTTTGCTCATGGCGTGCCGAGGCAGCCGGCGCGCGTGTAGGTGGTGACGGCGACATCCGCGCCCTCGGCCCGCGACAGGATCAGCTGGTCGCCGTCGGCCGTGTACGTCAGGGCGGCTGGAATGGGCGAGGGCGACGCCGACACGCAATCGACGGTGAACGCGATCTGGTTGCCGGAGGCGGCGATGCGCGTGTCGGCGGTGAACGACAGCGTGACCGTGGCAGCCGACGCGTCCAGCACCTCCCCGGTCCACAGCATCTCGGTCGCGCCGCCGATCACCGCCAGCGTGACGCGGCGGCCGCTGGCCGCGATCGCGCCGTAGCCCTCGGAGGCGGTCGAGACGTAGAGACCGTCGCGGATGGGCCCGCCGGCCGGGACCGGCGCCGTGCCCGTCCGCGCGGTGAATGGCACGGCGTGCGCGCCGTTCGCGACCGAGTTGCAGCGCGGCGGTGGAAGAATGACGTCGGGCGGCGCCGGGCACCCGCCTGAATCAGCGCCGGCGCCGGCCGATCCTTCCGCGGCGCCGGCCGGTCCGTCGCTCGGCGATCCGTCGGGCCGCAGGCTGGCGGCGCCGGCGCACCCGAGGGAGCAGAAGACGAGGAGGGTGATGGTCGATCGCATCGATCGCGCCAGCGTACCGCGTCTTTCGCTCCGGCGCGCGCCGAGCCGGATTGACTGGTTGATCCAATTCGCGAGGTTTCTCACGGACCAGCCGAGGGTTGCCGGGGTCCGACCCGCGCGAGCCGCGCCGCGTCCGGGCGCGGTTTTCCCGCCGTCCGAGGCAAGTTTCGTGATCCGGCGGGGTGGGAAAGTGCAACTATTCCGTCATGAATGTCACTGTCGTTCCTTGGATTGCATCGGTGACACGCTGGCCGCTGGCGGCCGCCCTGCTGGCGACGATCGCTCTTCTCCCATCGGCGAGCGGCGCGGTCACCAAGGTGGCGTGCGTCGGCGCCAGCACCACGTCGGGCGACGGTTCGACGGCCGGCCACCATTTCCCCGACGAGCTCGGGCGCGCGCTGGGCGCGGCGTTTCAGGTGAAGAACTTCGGTGTCAGTGGCACCACCATGCTGCGCAAGGGGGACGATCCGTACTGGCCACACCTGCCGCCGGCGCTGGCGTTCACGCCGGACATCGCGGTCTTCTGGTTCGGCGGCAACGACGCTAAGGCGCAGAACTGGACCACGCACAAGGACGAGTTCGTCGGCGACTACGAGGACATGCTGCACATGTTCCAGGCGCTGGCGACCCACCCGCGCCTGTTCCTCTTCAAGTCGATGGTCATCCATGACGTGGAAGGCATCCCGAAGACGGTGCTGGAGATGCAGGTCCTTCCGAAGATCGATCAGATCGCCGCCGACACCCACGCGACCGTCATCAACTACCACGACGCCTTCATCGGCCACCCCGAGTACTTTCCCGACGGCGTTCATCCGAACAACGCCGGCACCGTCGCCATCGGCAAGTTCGCCGCGGACATCATCACCGCCGCGCTGGCCGCGCCGTCCGCGGACGCCGGGATCGGCAGCCCGACATCGGTCGACGCCGCGACGTCGCCGATCGGCGACGCCGCCGCCGAGGCTTCGGCACCGGCGGACGCCGGCGGCTCGGCTTCGTCGGGCACGGGCGGCGCCTCGGGCACGGGCGGCGCCTCCGCGGCGGGCGCCGGCGCCGGAGGATCATCGGGCAGCGGCTCCGGCACGACGTCGCCGCCGCCCGGGAGCAGCGCCAGCAGCTCCGGCGGGTGCTCCCTCGCCGTGAGCGCGACTCGCGGTTCCAGCGCGTGGCTGATCATGACCATCGCGATGGTCTTCATCGCGCTCCGGCGGCCCCGCCGGCGGGGCTAGCGCTCGCGCCGAAGGCGCGAGGGGCGGCGGGCAGGCTCCGAGCTCAGTTCGTGGCTTTCAGGAACTCGTCGGGGGTCAGCACGCGCGGCGTGAAGCGGGCCATCCGGATCGCGCCCTTGAACCAGTAAGCCTTGGTCAGCCGCACGCCGAACGACGTTTGGCCGGGAAGCTGTGGCTGGAACTTGAGACCGACCGCCAGCTCCTGCACGCCGTTGACGTAGTGGCGCATCTCCTTGCCGTCGACGATCAGGGCGGCGTGATACCAGGGGCCGATCGGGTGCTGCGAATTCTGCGCGAACAGCGGAGCGCCGCCCGCGTTCGACATCACGTACGTGTCCATGAACCACATGCCGTTGCCGGGAAGGCGCGTCTCGAACAGCACGCGGTTCTCGCTGCCGTTTGCCTGCATGTGGAAGAAGCGCTGCTCGGCCATGCCCCCGGCGTCGGGTCGGAAGATCACCTCCACCGTGAACTGGGCCAGCCCGGCCAGCGGATGGTAATCGACGAAGAGCGCGTCGTTGGTGCCGTTGAACTGCACGGCCTTGCCGCCACCGGGCGCGTCGATCACCATCGGCGCGCCGGAAACCGTGGTGGGGTGGCCGCCGATCGACTGGGTGTTGTCGATCATCCAGACCACCGAGTCCGCCGGGCCCGCGCCGCCCGTCTCCCCCGCGGGGACGTCCGCCGGCGCGGCGTCGGTTCCGGGCGCGCCGCCGGCGCTGCCCCCGGTTCCGACGGTGACCGGCGCGTCCGTGCCGGCTCCCGCGGCACCGCCGCTGCCTGGGGCCGCGCCACCGCTGCCAACGGCGCCGCCCGCGCCGCCGTTCACCGCGCCACCGCTGCCGGGATTGCCCGCGCCCGGTTCGCCGCCACCGTCACTCTTGCAGGCCGCGGCTCCGACGACGCCGGCCAGCGCCAGAATCACGGCGATTCTCGAGCCCGAGACGACTTCGGCACAGCATCGGGGCAAGGTGGCCTCCAGGGGAAGAGCTTTGACCGCCAGCGCCACGGCTCCCTTGCCGCGATCCGCAGGCTCCGTCGATCAATCTCGCATCCGTCCCGTTTTGTCCACCCTCCTTCCTTCACGCGGCGCGAAGCATCGGCCCTGTCTGTTGATGCACTTCGCTGACCTGGTACAGCGACGGGACCGCGCGCCTACGGCTCGTCCTGCTTGAGAATCGTGATCTGCACGCGGCGGTTGGCCTGGCGGCCTTCCTCGGTCTTGTTGGTGGCGATGGGATTCGCCTTGCCATAGCCCTTGGCGGTCAGACGCTCGGGCTCGATGCCGTGCTCGACCAGCCAGACCAGCACCGCCTCGACGCGCGACTGACTGAGGCGCAGGTTGGTGGCGGGTTTGCCGCGGCTGTCGGTGTAGCCTTCCAGGCGCACCAGCTTGATCTCCGGGTGCTCGGCCAGGGCGCGGCGGATGGCGTTCAGCACCGGCTCGCTCTCCGGCCGCAGCGTCGCCTTGGCGGTGTCGAACTCGACGCGATCGAGGATCTCGATTGCCCCCTTGACGATCTTCACCTTGGGGCAGCCGTTCTTCCTGGGATCGGGATCGGGATCGCCGGCCACCTCCGGGCAGGCGTCGTCGCGGTCCAGGATGCCGTCCTTGTCGGTGTCCGGCGGCGGCGGCGGGCAGCCGTTCTTGGCCGGATCGTCACTGCGCGGGCCGGGCTCCTTCGGGCAGGCGTCGTCCTTGTCGACGATGCCGTCCTTGTCGGTGTCGGGGCAGCCCTTGAGGTCGGCGGGCCCGGCGACGTCGGGGCACTCGTCGTAGAGATCCAGCACGCCGTCGTTGTCGCGATCGGAAGGCACCTCGGGCGGCGGCGGTGGGGCGGGCGGCGGTGGAGGCGGCGGCTCCGGGACGGGGGTGAAATAGGTCAGCCCGCCCAGGATTCGCAGATCGGGGCTGCCGACAGTGGTGGTGAAGCCGTGGCCGATCCCGAGCGCGATCTGCAACCCGCGTTTTGGCCTGATGTGCGCGCCCAGTGTGACTTCGGCCGCGGTGTTCGGCCCCTTCAGGAACGCGCCGCTCTTGGCCGCCGTTTCGCCGTATGCCTCGGGCCCGATCAGGACGGGTCCGGCTCGCACGCCCGCGGCCGCCGCGAACACGATGCCGTTGCCCAGGGGCTGGCCCGCGAAGTCCTCGTCGCGAAGGCGCACGTCGAAGCCGGCCTGCGCCGCATAGACGAATCGGCCGACGTCGCCCGCGGCGGTCAGGTGGGGCACGAAACGAAGCTTACCGTCGCCGGCGTAGGCCGACCGCTGGCCGGTAGGCAGATAGACCTGCACGCCCAGGCCCAGGCGGAAGGGGTCGCCGTACTCGCCGGCCAGCGCCAGATCGACGCCCAGGCGCAGGTCGCCCAGGGCGGTACTGTCGGAGACTTTGTACGCGAGGTTGTCGAAGATGCCGGTGCTGCCGGAGCTGGAGGTGCCGATGGGCAGATTCAACGCCAGGCGCACCCGGCTGCCGAGCGTGACGCCGACGCCGAGGTGCGCGAAGAACTGCGCGTTCAGCGGCGCGACGATCTCGTTGCCGTTGTTGTCGAACAGGACCAGCGGCTTGTGCGCGTAATCCAGCACCAGGCGGGCCGCCAGGCGGTTGCCGCGCACGTCCAGCGAATCGGCCGCGAACCAGTCGCTGCCCGCCTCTGACGGGGCGAAGCGATCCAGCGCGAAACCTTGCGCGGTCTGCTGCGCCGACGCGGGAGATGCCGCCAGCGCGGCGGCGACGAGGACGGCCGCGGCGGCAGCGCGCGCTTTGCCACCGCAGCTCCCTCGCGGGAGGTCTGCAAGCAAGATCCCGGGCGTCCGAAGGTTCGTCAAGGCGATCTCCTGTCTCCTGTCTGTCGTCGGCGGGTTCGAATCGTTCACGGCCGGGCCCGGCGGCGGCGCCGCGCCGTCAGGGCCAGCGACAAGGCGGCGGCGCAGGCGAGCGCCCCCTCGCCGAGCGCGCCCCCGCCCATCGAGCAGCCGCCGCTGCCGCCCACGCTGCCGGGCGCGGGGCCGGGCCCGCAGACGCCGTCGGTGCACAGGTTGCTGCGGCACTCGGCGGGGGTGGCACACAGGATGGCGTCGGGCGACCCGCACAGGTGATCGTCGAAGCAGATGTTGGTGGCGCACGCGCTGGCCGCCGTGCACGACTGGCCGTTCGGGGCCGCGCACAGCGACATCGCCTGGTTGCACAGCCCGGACGCGCAGACGGCGGTGCCGCTGTTGCACGTCCCGTCGTGGATGCCGTCGCTGGGGATCTCGCTGCCGACCGCCAGCTTGGCGGCGCAGGAGAAGGTCGTGCGATCGCAGAAGCTGGCGGCGTCGCAGTCGGCGTCGCGCGTGCAGTGGCCGGCGCCGGTCGGCTGGCACTGCAGGGTGGTGGTGTTGCACGCGCCGCTCTGGCAAACGGTGGCCTGCGTGGCGGCGTCGCACGGCCCCTCGCCGTCGCCGTGGCCGCAGCGCCCGTTGTCGGCGCAGATCCCGTTCGCGCACGTCACGTCGCCGGTGCAGGTGGCCCCGACGGGCAGGGCGCACACCTTGCTGATCGGGTTGCACCCGCCGCTGGCGCAGATCGCCTGTCCCGACGCCGGCGAGCAGCTGCCGTCATGGATGCCGTCGCTGGGCAATGCCTGACCGGCGGCCAGCTTCGCCTGGCAAAGGCCGGTGGTGCCGTTGCAGTACGCGGTCGCCGGACAGTCGGCGTCCTTGGCGCAGCCGGTGGTCCCGCAGACTCCGCTGGCGCTGCAGACGCCGGTCTGGCACAGCGTGGCCGCAGCCGTCGTGCAGCCCGCCTGGCCGTCGGCCAGGCCGCACTTGCCGTTGTCGCCGCAGACGTTCAGCGCGCACTGGTTCGCGTTCGCGCAGGCGGTGCCGCTGGGCGCGCCGCAGGTCTTGGCGACGCCGTTGCACTGGCCGGAGGCGCAGGCGGTGTTGTTGCCGGCGGGGCAGACGTTGTGGACGCCGTCGGCGGGCAGGGCCACGCCGGCCGCCAGCTTGGCGGCGCAGTGGAACGAGCCGGCGTCGCAGAACTGGTTGGCGGCGCAGTCGGCGTCGCCGCCGCAACCGCCGGCGTCGGACGGAATGCAGACCTTGCTCTGCAGGCCGCAGGCGCCGCTCTGGCAGATCTGCGGAGCGCTGGCCGGCGTGCAGGCGCCGCTGCCGGAGGCGTTGCCGCACTTCTTGTTGCTGCCGCAGATGTTGTTGGCGCAGTCCGTGGCGTCGGCGCAGCCGGCGCCCACCGCGGCGCCGCAGGTGTTGGCGGTGACGTTGCAGGCGCCGCTGGCGCACACGGCGGCGGCGTTGGCCGCGCCGCAGGTTCCGTTGTGAAGGCCGTCGTTGGGGATCGGGTCGCCGGGCGCGAGCTTCGGCGTGCAGGCGAACGACGTCTTCTTGCAGAAGGTGCCGGCCGCGCACTCCGCGTCGATCAAGCAGCTGCCGGGCCCGCCCGGGACGCAGACGCCGCTGTTGCAGTTGGCCGACTGGCAGAACGTCGCTGCGTTGGCGGGCGTGCAGCCCGCGGTCCCGTCGGGGTTGCCGCACTTGCTGTTGCCGCCGCACACGTTGTTCACGCACTCGCCGGCCGCGGCGCAGGCGCCGCCGTTGGGACCGGCGCAGGTCTTCGTCGTGGCGTTGCACTGGTCCGACGCGCAGACGGCGTTCGCGTTGGCCGGCGTGCAGTTTCCATCGTGCAGGCCGTCGGTGGCGGGGATCGCCGTTCCGTTTGCCAGCTTGGCCTTGCACATCAGCGCGCCGCGGTCGCAGTAAAGTCCTGCGGCGCAGTCGGCGTCGACGGCGCAGGCGCCGCTGGCCGCCGGGATACAGACGTTGCCCGCGCTGCACACGCCGGACTGACAGACGGTGGCGGCGTTGCCGGCCGTGCAGGGCCCCTGGCCGCTGACGATGCCGCAGGTGTTGTCGGCGCTGCACACGCCGGAGACGCAAAGCCGCGCGCCCAGCGGCGCCGTGCAGCTGCCGCCCGGGATGGCGGCGCCGTTGGCCCCCTTGGCCACGCAGTTCGGGGTCAGGCAAGCGTTGCCGGGGCCGCAATCGCCGTCGGCGGCGCAGGTGCCGACGCACGCGCCGGCACCGTTGCAGAAGCCGCCCGCGTGCGTGGCGCCGGCGGCCATGCAGTCGGCGTTCGTCGAACAGACGCCGCAATACCCGCTGTCGGTGCAGACCGGCGCGCTGCCGGCCGCGCAGGCCGCGCCACCACCCGTGCCGGCGTCGCCCGAGCAGGCCGCGCACGACCCCGCGCCCGCGCCCGCCGTCCGACAGAACGGGTAAGCCGCCGACGGGCAGGGGTTGGTGGCGGCCGCGCCGAAGTTGCCGTTACAGGGCACCGTGCAGGCGTTGTGGCTGAGGCTGAGGTTGCAGGCCTTGTCGCCGAACGGACAGCTGTCGCTGCTGCCGAAGCTGCAGGCGCCGCAGACGTGCTTGCTGGGATCGCAGAATCGCCCCGACAGCGAGGTCGCGCAGCTGGCGTTGTCGGTGCAGCAGCCCGCCGTCGCCGCCGCGCCGTTGTCGGTCAGGTACAGGGCCGCGAGCGCGTGCTGGGAGAAATGCGCGTCGGTCGACCCGGTGACCCCGACGGTGAACGACGGACCCAGCGCCGCCGCCAGGTTCAGCGTCGTGGTCAGGGTCGGCGCCGCCGGCCTGGCGTCGGCCGCCGCGACGTAAACGTCCAGCTTGGTCAGCGCCGCGGTGTAGTCGATCCAGACGAAGAACGGCGTGCCGTGCGACGGATCGACGGCCGGGTTGAGCGTCGAGAACAGCACCGGCGCCGGCAAGCCGGCGTTGACGGCGGCGTTGTGGCGATACTCGCCTCCGCGCGTGATGGCGATGTGCGCGCCGGCGGGATCCCAGGCGTTCTGGAAGGTGTCGAGCTCGACCGCCACCGAGGGCGTGATGCCCCCGTAACCCAGCCCCTGGCCCATCTCGCCAAGCGCGGCCGTGCCGGCGGCGCCGTTGTGCAGGAGGAACGCCATGCCGTCGGCGGGCATCGCGCCCGCGCCGGTCGTGATGCGTACGCTGGCCTTGACGTGAAAGTCGGACGTGCTGCCCAGCGGGGTCTGGTACATCACCGAGCCGTTCTGGTTGGCGGCGTTGTCGGTGAGGATGGCGCTGGTCCCGTCGAGGTGCGCGCCGCCGTTCACCTTGAAGCTGGCCAGTGTGGGCCCGCCGTTGTAGCAGACGTCGTTGGCGGCGCGCGCCGCCGGGGCCGCCAGCGCGATCGCCACGATCACGAACAGGCGACGGCGTGGCAGACGGCCAGCACGACGAGCGACGACGGGACGACGGAGCGCACGACAGAGCCCGTGGGCAAGCAATGGCATTTTCGGTCCTTGGCTGAGGGGCTTTTCTTCAGTCTGGAACGACGATCACCGACGGCGGCAGGCGAACGATGAGGGGCGGCCCGGGCGCATTGTATGACGGTCAGCGGCGGCTGGCGCGGTCTATTTGACCGCGGCGGGCAGGAACTTGCGCAACCGATCGGGGACCAGATCGCCGAGCAGGTCTTTCATGTAGCTGACTCCCAGGATCAGGGCGCCGTGGTCATTGAAGCCGTGCAGGGGAAGGACATAGGCCACGCGCACGAAGACATTTTGCAAGAACCCGACGGAGACGGCCGGACCCAGCCGGTCCTCGTTCAGGGTGCCGCTGGGGCGCCAGATCGCCGAGCCCTGCCGCTGGTATTCCAGCCCGCCGGTCAGCGTGGTGATCGCCAGCGGCGCCGCCGGCGCGTACAGGGTCAGGCCCCCGTCGACGAAGATGTTCTGTGCCGGGCCGGCCAGCGCGATCGTGGCGCCGGCGTTCCAGTACCAGCGCGGCAGATCGGACGTCAGGTAGCCGTGGCTGTCGAACTTCTCCGGGGTCGTTTCGCCGAACGCCCCCTGAAACAGGTAGCCGGCGCTGACGATGGGGCGCGGGTCCGGCTTGTCGATCAGGTTGACGGCGGCGTCGGTGACCAGCAGGTGAAAGTGCGGCCAGACCGGCTGCGGGCGCGGCGACGGGTCGAACCGCGCGCACAGGCCGCTGCTGCTCTTGCAGGCGGCGCCGCCGCAGAAGCGGTCGCTCGGACACTTGCCGCAGAACCCGGGCGTTCCGACCGCGATCGACAGCTCGTCCGTCCCCGCGGGGACGTCCGGCACGCACGCATAGGGCGCGCAAGCGGCGACGTCGTTCGGGTCGAAACGGCAGGGGAGCTTGTCGCCGGCCACCGCGGCGACGGGCGCGAGGACGACGACGACAACGACGGCGACGGCGACGGCGCCGGCGACGAGAAAGGCGACCGTCGACCGTGACCGATGAACCAGGGTTCTCGCTCTCATTGGGCGAAGAAGCTCCCGACCTCGGTCGCCAGGAACGGATCCACGCACAGGGCGGAGTGCTTCATCGTGTTGCCGCCGAAGCCGAACAGGTGGGTGGCGTCTTTCTCGACCTGGGCCTCGGTCGCATAGGTCGTGTTGGCGGGCACCAGTGTGTCGCCGGGCTCGCTGGCCGGCCCGGGCGCCACCGCGCCGTTGTCGATGACGACGTGGTTCCAGGTCGGCCAGGCGCGCGACATCCAGAGCCGGATCTTCACCCCGTTCATGCGCGACAGCGGGCTGTTCAAGAACTGCGCTCGTGTCTGGCGCGCGCGCGCCAGCATCGCCGGGTCGACGCCGACGCCGGGCCAGGCGCTGTCGGCCAGGGTCGAGAACGGCGCCGCGGTCTCGCCGCCCGCGCTCCGGATGCGCACCGATCCCGGCCAGGCGGGCAGCATCTGGTGCAGCGACGGCCACGTGCGGGCGATGGCGCGAAAGCGCGGCGCGAATCCCGGCGACAGCTCCTCGCCCACCAGCAGCGCCGCGGCGGCGGTCACCGTGCCGTAGAACGGCGTGGCCACGAACCCGACGTGGCTGACGAGCTGGGAGAAGGCCCGATCGTCGTCGTTGTTCTGCTGCGCGAGGAGCTTGCTGGCCACCGCCACCAGCAGGCCGCCCTGCGAGTGAGCGACGATGCGCCAGCGATCGCCCGACGGCCGATTCTCCAGCAGGTGGGTCAGCAGCCGCTCGCCGCCGTGGCGGACATCCGAGCGAAAGTCATAGAGAAACCGATCAAAGTTCAAGAATTGGTTGTAAACCAGCTCCAGCAGCGGTCCGGGTCCGACGGTGCTGCCGGCCTTGAGCGTCGTCTTCGTCGGGTGCGTCGAGGTCGGGTCGGCGAACTCCATGCTCAGGACGTCGACGATCTCCTGTCCCGACAGCGGCAGGCCATCCAGCCCGACGGCATATCCCGTCGCCCCGGCCAGCCACCCCTGCGCCAGCAGCGCCGACGGCCAGCCGAGGTCGGCGCTGTCCAGCATCAGCTTGTTGCCGCTGGTGCCGGGTACGAGAAGGTCCTTGGGCATGCGCGTCACGATCGCTGATCGGTGCCGGCCTGTCCAACCCGCGTGGCGGGCGTGAATCTCCTCGTCGCCTCACTCGGCGATCAGCGCCTCGCAGGCGGCCGGCGGCAGGCGCGGCGCCGGCTCGGGCTCCTCGCGCCGCTTCGTCTGCGTTGCCTGGGCGTTCGGGCTGAACCACCAGTCCAGCGCCGTGCAGCCGTCGCCGGGCGCCAGCGGCTCTTGCGATTGACAGTCGGGACTGTCGGTGGGGCAGGAGAGGCGCACGTGGAAATGATCGTGGTGTCCCCACCAGGGGCGCACGCGTCCCAGCCAGGGCGTGTCGCGCGGCAGCTCGGCGCACAGCTGGCGCTTGATGGCGGGGTTGACGAAGAGGCGATCGACCGCGGCGTCGCGCGCGGCCGCCTCGATCAGGCTGCGCACGCGCGGCGTCCACGCCGCCGTCATCCGGTGCGTGCGCAGATCGACCACCGGCTCGCCGACGATCGCCTCCCGCTGCGCCGGCGTGAGGTGGGCGTCGCTGGCGGCGGGCCCGGGCGGGGCGTAGGCGAGATCGACGTCCAGCCCCGACTGATGGCTGCGGTGGCCGGTGGGCGTGGGGCCGCCGCGCGCCTGGGCGATGTCGCCCACCAGCACGGGGCCCAAACGTTGCCGGCGCGCCGCTGCCACCAGCCGCTGGATGAACGCGATGATCGCCGGGTGACCAAAGCTGCGGTGGCGCTCGGGCCGCAGCAGCCGGTAGCCCGTGCCCCGCGGCGCCAGCGCCACAGCGCCCTGCAGGCAGCCGGCCGAATACCCGCCGATCGATCGCGCGGGCCCGGGCGCCGGCACGCGCTGGCGATGCCAGGTCTCGGCGGCGGCGCGCGCGCTTTTTCCGGTAGCCGCCGTCTGATCGCTGGCATCGATCACGCCGCCGTCGGGCGTCGCGGCGGCCCTGGGCGCTGACAGGTGCGCCGCCGACATCAGGACGAAGCCAGCGAGAGCACGGGACAGGGTGAGGCGAAGCGCGATCACTCGACGATGGGGGCCTTGTTGGGGAGCATGTGGTTGCCCGGGCGGGAAGGGCCGGCGTTGCCCTCCGTCGCGCCGGCGGGCGGCTGGCCACTGGTCGCTGGGTGCGCGCGGCGCGGGCGCGCGGGCGCGGCATCGGCGGCGGGCGCCGGCACGCCGATCGCGGCGGTCGTTGCCGTCGGCTCCGCGGTCGTCGGCGCGGCGGTGGTGGGCGCTGCGCTCGCGTCGGGGGTCGCGGCTGGGGCCGTCACAGGGCGGAGCGGCTCGGGTTTCGCCGCCGGCGCGACTGTCGCCACGGTAGCGGCGGGCAGCGTTTGCGCCGCCGTCGCCTGCTGCGACTTGCCTTCGCGCGGGCGGCGCAGCGCCACCACCAGCAGCACGGCCAGCAGCGCCGCCACCAGCCCCGCCAGCGCGGGATTCCGCCAGGCGGGCTTGCCCAGCGCCGCCGCCACCTCGTCCGGCGACGGGGTGCCGGCGCCGACGGACGCTGCTGGCGCCGCCACTGCAGCTGCCACCACCGGTGCCGCTGCGGCTGCCGCCGCTGGCGCTGCTGCCACCGCCGGCGCTGCCGCGGCGCCCGTGGCGTTCTCTCCTGGCGGCGCGGCGGCGAAGAAACCGCGCCACATCAGCTCGACCGGCGGGCTCGCGAACGGCAGCAGCGCCGCCCCCAGATCCCACACCGACGGAAAACGCGCGCCCGGCCTGGCGTCGAGCGCGCGCGCGATCGTCGCCTCCAGCGCCGCCGGCAGATCCGCCCGCAGCACGCGCGGAGGCGTGTAGATGCCGTCGCCGACCGCCTTCAGCACGGCGTACAGGCTGTCGCCGTCGAACGCGCGCCGCCCGGTCACGCACTCGTACAGGATCGCGCCCAGCGCGTACTGGTCGCCGCGCGCGTCGGCCTGGCGCGACCCGCGCAGCTGCTCGGGCGGCAGGTAGAACGCCGTCCCCAGCGTCACCGCGGTCCCCGTCAGCGCCGCGCGCTGGGCCGCGTCCACCACCTTCGAGATGCCGAAGTCCAGCACCTTCGGCACCAGCGCCCCGTACTCCGACCGCGCCAGGAAGATGTTCTCCGGCTTGAGATCGCGGTGCACCACCCCGCGCTCGTGCGCGCTGGCGATCGCCGCCAGCACCGGCAGCAGGACGTCCGCCGTCTGCGCGATGGGCAGCGGCCCCTGGCGCTGGATCGCGGCGGCGAGATCCTCGCCTTGCAGGAGCTCCATCACCAGGTAGATGACGGACCCTTCCTCGCCCATGTCGGTGACGTCGACGACGTTGGGGTGGCGGATGCGCGACGCCGCCTCGCCCTCGCGAAGGAAACGCGCCTTGGCCTCGGGGTTGGCGGCCAGCGCCGGCAGCAGCGTCTTGACCGCCACGCGTTTCTTCAGATCGCGGTGGATCGCCTCGTAGACGGCGCCCATGCCGCCCCGACCGATCAGTCTTCGGAGTTCGTATCGCCCCAGCGTCGTCCCTGGCGGCAGCGTCTCGCCGGGCGGTTCCAGGCTGCTCAACGATTCCCCCTGGCCCATCAGGATCGCCGCGAACGCCCCGCCCGTCAAAGGTCGGGCGCGCTGGCCGGTGCCGCGCTGGCGGACGACTGCGGCGCCGAGCCCGCGATCGCCAGGGCCACGCCGGCCAGTGTCAGCGCGCCGCCCACCAGCAGCGACGCCGTCACGCGATCGCCGAACACCAGCGCGCCGCCGATCATCGTCAGCAGCACGAACAGCTGCGAGATGATCCCCGCCGTCGCGCCGCCGATGTGCCGGAGGGCGTCGGTCATGATCAGCTGCGCGCTGACGCTGAACACGCCCACCGCGGCCAGCAGCATCCATTCGACACCCGTCGGGCGCACCCAGGTCCCGAGCGGCGGCAGCGCCGCCGGCGCCGTCACCAGGAACCCGAGCGCGGTGAACGAGAAGAACACCGACCAGGCCGAATCGGGCGGGCGGCCATCGCCTGCCTCGCGGCGCGCCGCCCGGATCGCGGTCATCGCCACGCCCGACGTCACCGCCGAGACGATCCCCAGCGCTTCGCCCCAACCCGCGCGCAGCTCGGTGACGCGCACGCCGACGATCAGCGCCACGCCCACCGTCGACAGCGGCAGCGCCACCACCGCGGCGCGGGTGGGCCGTTCCCGCAACAGCATCCAGGCGAACATCATGGTGTAGATGGGCTGCGTCTGGTTCAGCAGCGTCGCCAGCCCCACCGGCACGCGCTGGATGGACATGAAGAACGTCAGCACCGCGATGCCGCCGAAGAACCCGCGCAGAAACAGCCAGCCCCAGCGCTGCGGGCGGATCTCGATGCGCCCCGCCGCCAGCGCCACCACCGCCGCCGCCACGCCGGCGCCGAAGCGGATCATCGCCACCTCGGGCCCGGGCACGCGCCCGGCCACCTGCTTGGTGGCCATCGCCATGCACGCGAACAGGGACGACGAGGCGACCAGCTGCAGCGCCGCGCGCCTGGATGGCGATGACGACATCTCCGACGGGCGGCAGAGTGTACTGGTTTGCGCGCGCTACGCCACACCCTTGCCGGGGTTCATGATCCCCTTTGGATCCAGCGCCGCCTTGATGCGCGCCATGAGGGCGATCTCGACGGCGCTCTTGTAGCGGCGGATCTCCTGCCGCTTGGCCTGGCCGATGCCGTGCTCGGCGCTGATCGATCCACCCAGCGCGGCGACGATGTCGTGGACGACGTGGTGGACCTCGTCGGCGCGGGCGAGGAACGCCCGGCCGTCTGCGCCCGGAGGCTGGCTGAGGTTGAAGTGCAGGTTGCCGTCGCCGACGTGACCGAACGGCACCGGCCGGATCCCCGGAACCAGGCGCTCGACGGCGGCGCTGGCCTGGTGGACGAAGGCGGGGATGCGCGACACGGGCACCGAGATGTCGTGCTTGATGCTGGCGCCCTCCGGCTTCTGCGACTCGGAGATCCCCTCGCGCAGGCGCCACAGGCTGGCCGCCTGCGCCGGGCTTCCGGCCAGGGTGGCGTCGGTGACCAGCCCCCGCTCCGCCGCCTCGCTCAGGCTGCGCTCCGCCACCGCGCGGGCCACCGTGAGATCGAACAGCACGTACCAGGGCGAGGGCGCCGGCAGCGGATCGCTGGCGCCCGGCAGGTGGCGGGTCACGAACTCCAGCGCGCGCCGGGGCAGAAGCTCGAAGGCCAGCACCGCGTCGTGGGCGCTCTCGCGCACCTGCGCGAGCAGGGCCACCGCCGCCTCGATGGTCGGCACGGCGGCGAACGCCGTCTGCACGTCGCGGTGCCGCGGGAACAGCTTCAGCACGGCGGCCGTGATGATCCCCAGCGTCCCCTCGGCGCCCAGAAACAGCTGCTTGAGCTCGTAGCCGGTGTTGTCCTTGCGCAGGGCGCGCAGCCCGTCCCAGATCTCGCCGTCGGCGGTCACGACCTCGAGGCCCAGCACCAGGTCGCGGCTGTTGCCGTAGCGCAGGACGTGGATGCCGCCCGCGTTGGTCGACAGGTTGCCGCCGATCTGACAGCTCCCCTCCGACGCCAGGCTGAGCGGGAACAGCCGGTCGGCCCCGGCCGCCGCCGCCTGCACCGCCGCCAGCGGGCAGCCCGCCTCGGCCACCAGCGCGTTGTCGACGGGATCGACGGAGCGCACGCGGTTCATGCGCGACAGGTTCACCAGCACCTCGCCGCCGTCGGCGTGCGGGATCTGCCCGCCCACGAGGCCGGTGTTGCCGCCCTGGGGGACAATCCCCACCTCGGCCGCCGCGCAGGCGCGCACGATGGCCGCCACCTCCGCGGTCGTCGCCGGCTTCAGCAAGATCGGCGTGCGGCCCCGGTACAGGTTCCGCCACTCCGTCAGGTGCGGCGCCAGCTCGTCGGCGTCGGTGACGAAGCCCTCCGGCCCGACAATTTGCTTGAGCTGCTCCAGCGTGGCGGTGTCGGGTGGGCGCGGCATGCCCGTATCTTAATTAATTGTTCGGCGCGTCGCAGACGAACCAGGTCATCAGCGTCGTCCGCTGGGCGTCGGACAGCGGCGGGCCGTTCACGGGCGGCATCACACAGTCATAGATCTGCGTGAGCTCCGTCGTGCGCCGCCCGAAGATTTGCGCGTAGGTGGTCAAGGGGACGCTGCCCATCTGGCCGCCCGGCGCGTGGCAGCTGGTGCAGACGCTGTCGTAGATCGGCTTGACGTCGCTGGCGAAGCTGGGCGGCGTCGTCGGGCAGGCGGCGGGCAGGTCCTGCGGGCAGTTGACGGTCGGGCCGCCGTGACCGCCGCAGCCGACGGCGGGGACCAAGGCCGCCAGCGCGACAAGCAAGGCTCCCTTCATC
>DATKEU010000081.1:0-21470 GCA_035544495.1 Polyangia bacterium
CCGGAGATCGCGCCGCGGCTGTTCTCGTTCAACAACCCGGCCGGGGCGTGCCCGGCCTGCGACGGCATCGGCGCGAAGATGTTCTTCGACCCGGATCTCATCGTCTCGAACGAGGAGCTGTCGCTGAAGGAAGGAGCCATCGAGCCGTGGGAGCGGCGCAACAGCGCCTTCTTCCACCAGATGCTGGATTCGGTGGCGGCGCACTTCGAGATCGATCAGTACCTGCCGTGGGGCAAGCTGCCGCAGAAGACGAAGGACCTGATCCTGCGCGGGTCGGGCGCCGACGAGATCGAGTTTTCCTTCGAGAAGAACGGGCGCAAGCATACCTACAAGAAAGAGTTCGAGGGCGTGCTGGCGAACTTGCAGCGACGCTTCGACGAGTACGAGCGGCGGCGGCGCGAGCAGGGGCGCACCACCGAGCAGGACTTCGAGGCGATCTACGACGAGTTCCACCGATACATGTCCCAGACGGTCTGCGAGGAGTGCCAGGGGACGCGCCTGCGGACCGAGGCGCGGCACGTGAAGGTGGGCGGCAAGAGCATCACCGAGATGACGGCGCTGACCATCCGCGAGGCGCACGCGTTCATGGGCGGGTTGACGCTGTCGCCGCGGCAGAAGGAGATCGCCGGGCGGATCCTGCGGGAGTCGGGCGACCGCCTGTCGTTCCTGATCAACGTCGGGCTGGATTACCTGTCGCTGGATCGCACGGCGGCGACGCTGTCGGGCGGAGAGGCCCAGCGCATCCGGCTGGCCACGCAGATCGGCAGCTCGCTGATGGGCGTCCTTTACATCCTGGACGAGCCGTCGATCGGATTGCACCAGCGCGACAACGCGCGCCTGCTGGAGGCGCTGTTGCGCCTGCGCGATCTCGGGAACACGGTGCTGGTCGTCGAGCACGACGAGGACACCATCCGCGCCGCCGATCACGTCATCGACATGGGGCCCAAGGCGGGCGTGCTGGGCGGGCGCATCGTCGCCGCCGGCAAGCCGGAGGACATCGAAGGGAACACGCAGTCGCTGACCGGGGCGTACCTTTCGGGGCGCAAGCGCATCGACGTGCCCAAGCACCGGCGGCAGTCGGCCAACCGCAACATCACGCTCCGGCACGCGCGCGGACACAACCTGCGCGACCTGACGGTGTCGTTCCCGATCGGCGTGCTGACCTGCGTGACCGGCGTGTCGGGGTCGGGGAAATCGACGCTGGTGATCGACACGTTGCTGCGCGCGCTGGCGCACAAGCTGCACGGCGCGAAGGCGTCGGCGGAGCCGCACGAGGGTCTGGAAGGGCTGCAGCACGTCGACAAGGTGATCGACATCGACCAGGCGCCCATCGGGCGAACGCCGCGGTCGAACCCGTCGACGTACACGGGCGTCTTCACGCACATCCGCGATCTGTTCGCCAACCTGCCCGAGTCGAAGGCGCGCGGGTACAAGCCGGGGCGGTACTCGTTCAACGTCAAGGGGGGGCGCTGCGAGGCGTGTCAGGGGGACGGCATCCTGCGCATCGAGATGCACTTCCTGCCCGACGTGTACATCGAGTGCGAGGCGTGCGGCGGGCGGCGGTACAACCGCGAGACGCTGGAGGTGCGCTATCGCCAGGCCAGCATCGCCGACGTGCTGGACATGACCGTGGCGCAGGCCTGCGAGTTTCTCGAGAACATCCCCAAGGTGCGGCAGAAGCTGGACACGCTGCGCGAGGTGGGCCTTTCGTACATCAAGCTGGGGCAGTCGGCGACGACGCTGTCGGGGGGCGAGGCCCAGCGCGTGAAGCTGTCGAAGGAGCTGGCCAAGAAATCCAGCGGGCGCACGGTCTATATCCTCGACGAACCGACGACGGGATTGCACTTCGCCGACATCGCGCAGCTGCTGTCGGTCCTGAACCGGCTGGTCGACGCCGGGAACACGGTGATCGTCATCGAGCACAACCTGGACGTCATCAAGACCGCCGACTGGGTGCTCGATCTCGGGCCGGAGGGCGGGCCGGGCGGCGGGCAGGTGATCGCCCAGGGCACGCCCGAGGACGTGGCGCGCGCGGCGCAGAGCTACACCGGGCAGTACTTGCGCAAGGTCTTGTGAGCGATCGTCAACCGTCGGTGAAGGACCGCCGCACGGTCGCTTCGCGCATGCGCCAGATGCGGCCGTCGAGCAGGAAGTGGTGGAGGTTCACGAAGGTGATGAAGGTGGCGCTGACGGCGGCGGCATCGCCCACCGTGGCGCCGGTGGCGGCGAAGAGGCCGGGGTTGATGGCGAGGCCGAGGAGCAGCACCGTCGCGGCGTAGGCGGCGAACGAGCGCGGGCCGGCGGGGCCACCCAGGGCGCGGCGCTCTTTCAAGTTGTGCCAGCTGGTCAGGGCCAGGTACTGCAGGCCGTGAAAGACCGGCACCAGCATGATGTTGAAGAACGGGCTATAGAGCGCGCCGCCGAACCACAGCGCCTGCGCGGCGACGACGGCGACGGTGGGCCAGGGCAAGGAGACGCCGCGCCGGCGGCGGCGCAGCGCCAGCAGCCCGATGGCGGAGAAGCTGGCGGCGAGCGCGGCGAGGCCGGCGGCGAGCGCCCAGGCCGGCAGGTGGGCGGCCGACAAGAACGATTGGCGTACGATCTGGTAGGCGGGGTTGCGCGCCGAAGCGTCCACGCGGAGAAGACCGAGCAGCGACAGCAACCACGAGACGTGCAGCGGGACCGCGAGCAGCCGTTTCTCGTCGGGGCGGAGGGGCGCGCCCTGGCGCAGCGGGTAGATCAGGGCCACGCCCAGCGACTGTCCGGAGTAGTGATAGCCGGACCAGACGACGTAGGCCGCGAAGTAGATCGGCGCCACCGTCGAGGGAAAGCGCAGCGCCGCCGCGGCGGCGGCCGCCAGCGCCGCGGGGACGGCGATGGTGACCAGCGGGTGCGCGGCGACGATGGCGCGCGAGGTGTACGCGCGCCGGTAGGTGGCGGCATAGTGCGGACCGACGACGAGGATCGACAGCGACGTCGCCAACAGCGCCGCCGGCACGGCCTGCCCGGCGGCGATGAGCGAGAGAAACGCCGCCGAGACCAGCAGTGTCGCGCCCGGTCCGAGGAGGAAAAAATCCCACACCGGACCGATGAGGAACCAGGGGGCCCGGAGGGCCGACCCTGGAGCTGGTGGGGCCAGCGTCAGCGACGGCGCTGGCGCTGGCGACTGAGACAGAGCACGAATGACTCATTGTAGTCTCGGCAGTGGCAGCAAACCACGGTGGATCAGCGCCAGGCGCAGAATCCCAGCGGGCGGCGGCCGTGCAACGCCAGCTGGCGATCCATCTCGTCCGGGCCGGAGTGCATGTAGAGGCGATGGTAGATGGTGCCGCTCCAGGGGATGCGAGCGATGGGGCCAAAGACGATCGATGCGTTGCCGGCGATGGCCAGGACCGCCGCCACCTTCAGCATGCGCGCCCTGGGAAGGGGCAGCGCGCGCCAGGCGCCGGCGACGCGGGCGCAATAGGCCAGCAGCGCCACGAACAGTGGTTGATAGAGACGCGGGATGAACATGCCGCGCATTTGCCACCGACCGACGTACGAGGGCGCCAGGTTGTTGAAGAGGAAGACCAGCGCGCCGGCGGCCAGCAGCGCGCCCTCGACCAGGGTGAGCGGCCGGCGCGCGACGATGGCGGCGATCAGGAACAGCGCCGGCAGGAACACGAGGTTGCTGCACAGATAGTTCGCCAGCAGCACGGGCACGAGATCGGACACGGCTTTCGCCCAGACGCCGAGCGGCGGCGGATGAAGATAGGCGCGGGCGACGATGCCGTAGATGGCGGTGTTCTTGTTCTCCCAGTCGACGTGAAAGACCAGCGTCAACAACAGCTGCCAGAGCAAAGGTGCGGCGCAGAGGCACGGGAGAGCGATCGCCAAATCGCGCAGGCGCCGGCGGCGCAGCAGGACCAGGACCGCCGCCACGCCGAAGAACGGCAGCAGATCGTAGGCGGTGAAAAGGACACTCATCCCGAGGGAGATGGCCGCCGTGTGGCGAAGGCCGCCCTGGTCGTCGAGCCGGCTCAGCAGAATGAAAAGGCCGATCGACGCCGGCACGATGGCCACGTACGCGTAAGGCAATGCCGCCCAGTAGGTGATTCCTGGATAGGTCGCCAGCAGCCACACCCCGACGGCCGCCGCCTCCTCGCCGTGGCGCCGGCGCAGGAACGACGCCAGGGCGATAAGGCCCGCTATCTGGCCCAGCACGCTGGCGACGAAGCCGCCGACCTCGAACCCGGCCACCTTCATGAACGGGTAGGCGAGCAGAGGGAACAGGATCCGGCGCAGGACGAGGCTCGATCGCCACTGCTCGGACGGCTGCCCGTCCAGCATCCGGAACGTCGCCTCGTGCAGGGGATGATCGATGTTGTAGAGGTATCCGCACGGCTGCGAGACGATGGGCGCGAAGAACGTGGACGCGACAGGCGTCATCGTGCCCGACGACAGCCAGATCCCCAGCACCAGCACGGCGCAGGCGCCAATCAGGTGGGCGCGAGAGCTCATCGCCGGCCCCGCCCGTCGGAATGGACGTCGAGAATCCAGCGGATACAAGGAACCTCTTTGCGGCAAAATGGTGCCGTGGCGGGCGACGCGTGGAATCCGGGCGGCACCCCTTGACCCGTGCGGTGGGTCGTTCGCTGGCGGTGCTCGGCCTGACGGCGGCGTGGATCTCCGCTGGCGGCCAGCCGTTCGCCGACGCCATCACGGGTGCGCGCGAGCCGGTCGACTTCGCGCGCGATTACCTGGCGGCGTACGTCCGCGTCCATCAAGGCCGGGGCGCGGCGCCCGCCGGCGAGGACGGAAACACCACTGCCGCGGCGATCGGCGTGCCGCGCGTGGAGCTGCTGGGGGGGCCGTACTACGTGCACCCGCCCGCGGCGCAGTTGCTGGTGCTGCCCCTGGTACCGCTGGGATTTCGGGGCGCGGCGCTGGCCTGGCTGGCGCTGTCGCTGATCGCGCTGGGGGCGCTGGCGGTCATGCTGGTGAGCATCGCCACCGGCGCCGAACGGCCGTGGCCGCGGCACGTGGCGATGGCCTTCGGCTTGATGGTGCTGTGGCCACCCGTTCTGCACAACCTGGCCAAGGGGCAGTGGTCGATCATCCTGGCGGCGCTGGTGGCGGCCGGGTGGCGCGCACTCGGACGCGGGCGCCCACGAGCGGCTGGAGCGTGGTTGGGGCTGGCCGCGAGCTTGAAAGCAACGCCGCTTCTGCTGCTCGGTTTTCTCGTCTGGCGACACCGCCGCGCCGCCGCGGTGATGGCGGCGACGGTGATCGCGGCTGGGCTGGCGTCGGTGGCGGTCTCGGGCGTCGAACCCTGGCGAACGTGGTTGCGTACCGCCGGGCCGAACGTGCTGGCCTGGCAAACGTGGACAGCGAACACCGTTTCGCTGAATGGCCTCTTCGCGCGCCTCTTGACCAGCAGCGCGTTCGCGCGGCCGCTGCTGGACGCACCCTGGCTGGCGCGCGCGCTCGCCGGGGCAGTCGCGGTGCTGCTGGTGGCGGCTGCCAGCCTGGCTTGCTGGCGCGCGCCCCGGCGACCCGCCGCGGACGGGCGCCTCTTTGCCGCCTGGACGCTGCTGGTGGTTTTGCTGAACCCGCTCGGCTGGACGCACACGGCCACGATCGCGCTCGTGCCGCTGGCGCTGCTGGTCGTCGATCGCGTGCGCGGCTCTGCGTGGGTCCTCCCGGCGGCGCTGGCAGCGCTCACGATTCCGCGCGAGACGCTGGCGGCACTGGCCGGTCCTGTCCCGGTGGCGCCCGGACGCGGCCTCGTGCTGTCGCTGCACGCCGGCGCGCTGCTGCTGGGGCTGGCGGTCTGTCTGCGCCGCGATCGCCACCCGCCGGCCGAGCCTCTCTAGCGCGGCTGGGGCACCGACGGCGGCGGCATGTCCGCGCGGTCGGACTGAGCGGGACGCGGCGAGTAGTAGAGAAGCTGGTCCCGCGCGTTGTTGGAATCTTCCTGCCTGGGCGTCAGGTTCCGGCGATAGGTCCGGGAGACAATCGCCGCCTCCTGCGAATCGAGGCCCTGGACCCTCCGTTCGGCCTCGGGCGCCGGCCGGCTGCCGGCGTTGGGGTTCGCGACCTGGCGGGTGAACACCTCGCCGTTGGCGCGGCCGTGCGAGGCGGTGAGGTGCGCGCGATCGCAGGCGCCTGCCCCGCACACGGCGAGCAGCGCCAGCGCGCTCAGCGACGCCGTCAGCTTCAGGGTCGTCACCTTCATCGGCGTCGTCGTCTTCATTTTCATGTTCGATCTCATGTTCGTCCTCGGGGTCATGGGCGGGCTTCCTTCTTCACCGGCGCGGCGGCCAGATCGACCGGCAATTCCCGGCCCAGGGCGGCGGCGGCGTGGACCAGGTTGCCGTGCACCATGGTCGACGTCGGGTCGAGGCGCGCGGCTTCGGCGTACATGTCGAACGCGTTCTTGAAGTCGCCATGCTGTTCATACGCGAAGCCGAGGTTGTTCTTTGCCTCGGCTGGCGAGCCGCCCATGTCGAACTCGCGCGCCGCGCGCCGGAAATCGCCGTGCGCGGCCCAGGCGAAGCCCAGGTTCGTGCGCAGCCGGCGGTTGGTGGGGGCGAGGCGCGCCGCATCGGAGTAGGACTTGATGGCGTCCTGATACTTGCCGCGCAGGAACAGCGAGAAGCCCAGGTTGTTCAGGTAGGCGGCGTTGTCCGGATCGCGCGCCACGGCGGCGCGATGCTCCTTCTCCGCCATCGCCGACCGGCCGCTGACGTCGAAGAGAATTCCCAGCGCGGCGTGCGCCTCGGCGGAGCGATCCTCGGCCGCCACCGCTTCGCGCAGATCGACCTCCGCCTCGGCGATCAGGCCCCTTTCGCGGTAGATCGTGCCGCGCAGAATCAGCACCTCCGGGTCGCGCGGGCGCGCCCGGTGCAACTCGTCGGCGAAGGCGAAGGCCGCTGGCCATTCCTGGCGCGCCACCAGCTCGCGCGCCAGCTTCTTGCGCGCGTCGTAGGTGTCGCCGCTCAGTGCCCCCGCCTGGTGCGCGGCGCAGCCGGCGCCCGCCAGAGCCAGGGCCGCCGCCGCCGTCATTCGCAAGACCTGAATTCGCGTTCGCGTCGTCATCATGGCATGGCTCCAAAGGCGCTCTTGATCATCACCGCCGCCGGGCCCATCACCACCGCGATCAGCGACGGCAAGATGCACAGGACCAGCGGAATCGTCATCTTCACCGACACCATGGCGGCCTTCTCCTCGGCGCGCTGCATGCGCCGGACGCGCATCCCCTCCGAGTGCACGCGCAGCGCGCGCGCCACGCTGGTGCCGAAGGTGTCGGTCTGGATCAACATGGCCGACAGCGCGCGCAGATCCTCGACACCCGTCCGTTCGGCCAGGCGGCGGAAGGCGTCGGCGCGCGGGATGCCGGCCTGCACCTCCAGAAAGTTCTGGTTCAGCTCGGCCGCCAGGACGGGAGCGGCCAGCACCATCTCTTCCGAGACGCGGGCCATGGCCGCGTCCAGGCCCAGCCCCGCCTCGACGCAGGTGACCAGCAGGTCCATGGCGTCGGGCAGCGCCCGCTCGATCGCTTGCTGGCGCTCCTTGATCTTGTTCTTCAAGACCAGGTTCGGGATCCAGAACGCCAGGCCGCACAGCCAGACCGCGATCACCACGTCGAGGGGGAACGCCATGGGCGTGGCCCGGTGGCTGTTGAGTTGCAAGAAGATCACCGGCAACAGCGGGGCGAGAAGAATCTTGAGGCCGAGGAAGATCTCCAGCGCCCGCTCGCCGCGATAACCGGCGCGAACCATGTCGATGCGCGCGCGCGACAGATCGGCGCTGTCGGTGGGGCGGGCCAGCTTCGACAACGGGCGGAGGATCTTCTCGAACGCGGACGGCTGCTCGCCCTCGCCGCTCCGCGCCCCGCCGGCGGCGCCGCCCTCCTGCGAGCGATTGCCGACCCGCTCCAGGCGTTCGACCACGTCATCGCCGCGGCGGCGCAGGGACGCGCGCGCCGCCACCAGCAGTCCGACGACGCAGCCCATGCCGGCCAGCGCGGCCAGGAGCAGGTCGACGCTGCCGCCGCCGAGCAGCCCGCCCATCAGACCGTCACCTTCGACATGCGCCGCATCCACAGGAAACCGAGCAGCCAGCTGACGATGGCGTAACCCAGGATCATCTTGCCCAGGCTGTCGGTGACCAGCAGACGCGCGTAGGGCGGGTTGATGACGCTGATGAAGATCCCGGTCAGGATCGGCAGCGCGCCCAGGATGTAGCTGGACATCCGGCCCTCGGCGGTCAGCGTGTTCAGCTTGCCGTAGAAGCGATAGCGCTGGCGGACGGTGTCGGCGATCTTCTCGATGATCTCGACCAGGTTGCCGCCGGTCTCCTTCTGAACGATCACCGAGACGGCGAAGATCTTGAGGTCGCGGTTGCTGGGCGCGCGCTTGGTCATCTGCGCCACCGCCCGCTCGAACGGCATGCCCAGGTTCTGCTCCTCGAAGGCGCGCGCGAACTCGACGCTGACCGGAGGGGCCATCTCGGTCGCCACCATCTTGAACGCGCTGCCCAGGGCGTGACCGGCGCGCATCGAGCGCCCCATCATGTCCAGCGCGTCGGGCAGCTGCTCCGTGATCTTCCGGCTGCGCCGCTCGCGCGCCATCGACACGAAAGCGTACGGCAGCGGCAGCCCCAGCGGCGCCAGCGCCAGCGCCACCACCGGGCCGGCGCCCACGACGACGCCCAGCACGAAGATCGACAGCGCCACCAGCAAGCAATAGCCGAGCAGCCGCCCGACGGTGATGCCGAGCTCGGCCTGCTCCAGCAGCTCGTCCAGGTGGCGCGCCAGCGACCAGCCGCGCAGCAGCGAATCGAGGGCGCGGTTGCCGGACAGCTTGCCCTCGCGCAGGAGGCCCACCTCGGCCCGCGTGCCGGAGCCCAGCGACTGCAGGCGGCGGCGCAGCTCCTCGGCGTTGCGGTCGCGCACGAAGCGCACGGTCCAGTTCACCGCCTCGATCAGCACGACCGCGGCGAAGCTGACGACGACGATGAGTACCGTTCGCACCGCCACGCCTACCCCGCCGCCATGTGCTGGCGGAGGACTTCCGCCGGGTTGATGCCGTAGCGCTCGATGCGCTCCATCACCTTGGGCCGCACGCCCAGGGTCCGGAACTCGCCCATCACCTTGCCCTCGGCGTCGACGCCCTTCTGCTCGAAGCGGAACAGCTCCTGGCTGGTGATGACCGACCCCTCCATGCCGATGATCTCCGAGATGCTGCTGATGCGGCGCTTGCCGTCCAGGCCGCGCGTCAGCTGCACGATGACGTTCAGCGCGCGCGAGATGGTCTGGCGCACCAGCGCCTCCGACATCTGGATGCCGCCCATGCCCACCATCGCCTCGATGCGCGACAGCGCGTCGCGCGGCGTGTTGGCGTGCACGGTGGTCATCGATCCCTCGTGGCCGGTGTTCATCGCCTGCAGCATGTCCAGCACCTCGCCGCCGCGGCACTCGCCGATGATGATGCGGTCGGGGCGCATGCGCAGGGCGTTCTTCACCAGATCGCGGGCGAGGATCTCGCCGCGGCCCTCGATGTTGGGCGGCCGCGTCTCCAGGCGCACGACGTGGCGCTGTTGTAGCTGCAGCTCGGCGGCGTCCTCGATGGTGACGATGCGCTCGCCGTCGGGAATGAACGACGACAGCGCGTTCAGCATCGTCGTCTTGCCGGTGCCGGTGCCGCCACTGACCAGACAGTTCAGCTTGGCTTTCACGCACGAGCCCAGGAAGGCCACCATCTCGACGGTGGCGCTGCCGATGCTGACGATGTCCTTCACGCGCAGGGGTTTGCCGCCGAAGCGGCGGATCGACATGATGGGCCCGTCGATGGCCAGCGGCGGGATGATGGCGTTGACGCGGGCGCCGTCGGGCAGGCGGGCGTCGGCCATGGGCGACGAATCGTCGACCCGGCGGCCGACGCGCGAGACGATGCGGTTGATGATCTGCGTGAGGTGGTCGTTGTCGCGGAAGCGGACGCGGGTCAGCTCCAGCTTGCCGCGCCTCTCGATGTAGACCGTGTTGTACGTGTTGACCAGGATGTCGGAGATGGAGTTGTCGCGCAGCAGCGGCTCGAGAGGGCCAAGGCCGGTCACCTCGTCCAGCAGCTCCTCGACCAGCTGGTCGCGCTCCGTTCGATTGAGGGGCAGATCGCTGCCGGCCAGAAGATCCGCCAGGATGAGACGCAGCTCCTCCAGGAGCTGCTGGCGCGGCAGCTTCTCGATCGTCTTCAGATCCAGCTTCTCGATCAGCTTCTGGTGCAGCTCGTGCTTGAGTGCCTGGTAGACATCGTTGGTGATCCCGGGCTGCGGGCGCGCGTCCAGCGGCACCAGGCCGGCGCCCGGCGTGTGCAGGCGGGGCGATCCGGCGGCGCCGCCGGGACCGGGCCCGTGGCCGTGCTTCAGCCGATCACGCAGCCCCATCCGCAACCTTCTTGCCGCCGCCGAAGATGTTCCCGAACAGGCTCGGCCGCCGCACGCGCTCCTTGCGCTGGCCGGCCAGCAACGGCACCAGCTCCTCGATGTCCTTGGTCAGGCGGGCGCGCGGCGCCACGTCGGCCAGCAGCATGCCGCGGTTGATGGCGTCGATCACCGAGACGAAGTCGTTGCTGATCGAGTGAGCCACCGGCAGCTTCAGCGTGTCGGCCACCACCTCCAGCGTGATCTTCGACGACTTCTGGAAGCGGTTCAAAACCAGCTTGATCTTGCTCTCGTCGTAGCCGAGGCGCGTGAACAGGTCCAGGCAGCGCTGGCCGTTGCGCACCGCCGGCACGTCCTGGGTCATCAGCATCAGCAGGAACTGGCTGCCGTCGAGCGCGGCCAGCGAGATCTCGTCGAAGGCGCGCACGCCGTCGACGATCACGTTGTCATAGTGCTTGCGCAGGAACTGGATCAGGCCGACGACGTCGGTGGCCTTGATCTGGTCGGCCTCCTCCATCTTCCCGCTCTGCGCCAGCAGGTGCAGGCCGGAGCTGTGCTTGGCCATCGACGAGTCCACCAGATCCCGATCCAGGCGGTTCATGTTGGTGACCACGTCGCTGATCGAAAACCCGCCCGTGACGTCCATGAACGACAGCACGTCGCCGAGATGCAGGTTGAGATCCAGCAGGCAGACGCGCATCCCCGCCCGCGCCATCGAACCGCCCAGGTTGGTGGCGACGGTGGTGGCGCCCACGCCCCCCTTGGCGCCGAAGCAGGTGATGACGGTGCCAAGGCCGTCGGCGTGCTCGGAGCTCTTGGCCTGCGAGCGCACGGCCACGCGCAGCTCCTCGGCGTCGCTCTCCAGGACGAACTCGCGGGCGCCGGCCCGCATGGCGCGCAGGATCAGCTCTGGATCCTTGGTCGGGCTGATGACGATGACCACGCCGCCGGAGGCGGTGATGTTGTGGATCAGGCCGAACCGCTGCGGCGTCTCCGCGGTGATGGCGACGATGGCCGTCGAGGCGCGCAGGCGGCGCATCTCGTCGGGGACCAGCTCGGCCGGCACGTTCAGCCGATTCAACGTCGCGATCTCCTTCAGGGCCTTGCGCAGATCGGCTTCCTGCGCGTCGTTCACACCCAGAAGCAGCACCGTCGGTTTTTGCATGATGTTGGCTTCCGTCTCCTCAGCGAATGAATCCCAGCTCGCCGGTGGGGCCGCGGCCCGCCCGGGCTTGCAACGTCTGCTTTCCATCGCCGGCGGCGCGCGGGGCGCCGCCGCCGTTCGACCCCGCGGCCGGCGGTGGCGCCGCCGCCGTCGACGGGTTTCCACGCGTGCCGCTGCCGTCACTGCCCAGCAGGAACAGCTCGAAGTCGTTGGGGTCGTTGAGCTCGTCGTCGGTGGGCAGCGGCGGCACCTCGTGCGGCGCCAGCGGCTTGGTCAGCCGCGCGGTGATCACCACCAGCAGCTCCGATTCGTCGCGCTGATAGCTCACCGACCGGAACAGCGCGCCCAGGACCGGCAGATCGCCGAGGAGCGGCACCTTGTCGATCTGCGACCGCACCTGGTTCGACAGCAAGCCCGCGATGGCGAAGCTCTGGCCGTCCGCCAGGCGCACCGTGGTCTCGCTCTGCCGCGAGATGAGGCCGGGGATGGAGAACCCGCCCACCACCACCGAGCGCGACGGATCGACGTCGCTGACCTCGGTCTGCAGCTTGAGGTGCAGCGTGTCCGAGCCAATCACCGTCGGGATGAAGTTGAGGATGATGCCGAACTTCTTCCACATCACGGAGACCGCGCCGAGACCCGTCGACATGGGGACCGGGAACTCGCCGCCGGCCAGGAACTTCGCCTCCTGTCCGGACATCGCCACCAGCGTCGGCTCGGCCAGCATCTTGGCCAGCCCCGACGATTCCAGCAGCGTCAACATCGCGGAGAATGGAAAGCTGGACAGCCCCGAGAAGAACAGCGAGAAGGCGCTCCCCGCCGCCGCTGGCGGCACGGACGGAAGGTTGCCGCCGGTGCCGGGGACGGTCAGGAACTGACCGGCCGCCGTGCCGGGCGCGGTCAGGCCGCCGACCCAGCGTCCGGCCGCGTCCTTGCTGAACAGGTTCAGGCCCATCTCACGCAACCCCTTGCGCGACACCTCGGCGAACTTCACCTCCAGCTGCACCTGCTGGTTGCCGGCCACGCGGATCAGATTGGCCACCTTCTCGGCGTGCAGCTGCGCCACCTCGACGGCGCGCTCCGGAACGCGCACGTCCGACGCCTCGCCCGACAGCACCACCAGGTCGCCGGCCGCCGAGACGATGATGTGCTCGTCGGGGAACAGGTCCTTGAGCTGGCGGCGCAGGCCGTCGAGGTTGCGGGTCACCGCCAGCGCCAGCACCAGCGGCTCGTCGCGCTTGTTCCACAGCGTGAGATCCGTGGTGCCCACCCCGCGCGCGGTCATGAGCAGCTGCGTCGGCGTGACCACCTTCAGGTCGGCCACCTTGGGATCGGCCACCGACACCCGGCCGATCGCCTCCGACAGCACGAGGAGGCGGTTCTGCCCGACCTCCAGGGCCAGCGCCTTGGCGGCGCCGACCTCGCGGTCGATGCGGATCTGGGGAACGTTGGCGACTTCGTTGGCCCCGGTGGCCGGCGCCGCGGCTGTCAAGGCCATCGCGCCCGCCAGCGCGACGATGAAGAGGGCGGACCGCGTCGTGTTTTTCATGGTCTATTTTTTCTCCCGGGCGTCGAACTTCCGTTCCTCGAAGCGATCGCCGCGCAAGATCTCCACCGTCTCGTGATGGTGCGGGTCGGCGCCCGCGACGGGGTGACGTGGAGGCGCGTGCACCCGCCGCGCCCGCACCGGCTCGGGCACGGGCATCATGTCGGGCACGGCCGCCGCCACCGGCTCCGACGAGCGCGGAACGGCGTCACCCAGCAGCGCCGACGGGAAGACCCCGCCGGTGGCCACTGCTTCGTTGTCCGTCCAGCTGCGCAACGTCAGCAAGAGGCGCCCTTCGTTGGCTGCCAGGGCCAGCTTCTCCGATTCTTCGGGATTGACCAGCAGCGTGGCGACGGTGACCGGGTTGGCCGTGTTGCGGCTGCGATCGTCGGTGTCGATCTCCTTGCCGACCGCCAGCACCTTCACGTTTTGCAAGATCACCTTCGACGTCGGCTCGGCGTCGGGCGGACGCGAGGGGCGGATGGTGACGATGACGTCGACGCGGTCCTCGGAGTGGATGAACCCTGCCACGCCCACCACGTCGTCGACGCGCACGGCGACAGCGCGCATGTTGGCCGGGATCAGCGCCGCCAGGCCGTTGCCGGCCTCCTTGGCCGCCAGCTTGCCGGCCAGAATCGGCTCGCCCTGCAGCACGCGCGCGGTGACGATGCGATCGACGACTTCCTTCACGTCGCGCATCGCGCCGGGCGGCAGGTTGCCCGCCGGCCATTCGACCATGTTGACGTGCTCGGCTTTCAGCTTGGTGGCGAGGGGGATGTCGGCCACCGCGACGGCGATCTTCGCCATCGGAGTCGAGGCGGTCATCGGCCGGCGGTCGAGATAGCGGGTGATCATCAGCGCCGCCATCAGGCCGGCGCCAATCGTGATCGCCCAGAACAGCAAGGCGCGCACACCCGATCGGCGGGCGCCTCCCTCGGCTGCCCGGCGCAAACGATTGGCGCCGGTCAATTGATCATTGGCGGCCATGTCCGCTCTTCCTCATCTGTTGGAGGTTGAATTGTTCTTGGCGCCGCATCAGCGCCCCCACGGCCCACACAGCGCGAGAAAGGCACCCGCGGCGACGGCCGCGCCGTACGGCACCGACACGCGGGCCGGCACCAGCTGTCGCGCCGGCTGTCGATCAATCATCGGCAGCTCGCGCAATATGGCCGCGCTGGTGAGATTCGCCTGGATCTGCCGGCGCGCCGTCCGCCCCGAGAGGGCGAAGCAGAGAGCCGCCACCACGCCGCCCGCCAGCGCCGTCGCCAGCGCGAAGACGACCAGCTGTCGCGAAAGGCCGATCCAGATGGCCGCCGCCGCCGCCAGCTTGACGTCGCCGCCGCCGATCCCGCCCGCCAGCCACGGCCGGTAAAGGACGGCGATCGCCAGGATCCCGGCCACCGCTCCCGAGAGCGCGGCCCAGAGGCCGCCGTGACTGCCCTGCACGCCAAGCCCCAGCGCCCCCACGATGGCGGTGAGCGCGTTCGGGATCCTCCGCCGGGCGGCATCCCACGCGGCCGCCGCCAGCAAGCAGATCCCTAGAGCGGCGAGCTCGGTCGCCGGGAGTGTCATGAGCGCAGCTCTTTCTTGCCCGGCGATTCGGGCGCTACGGCATCGCTTTCTGAACCTTGTCGAACGTGCCGCTGACCTTGCCGCCCAGCGTGAACACGACGACGATGATCAAGCCGGCGATGGCCGCGACGATCAGGCCGTACTCCACCGCCGTGGCGCCATCCTGATCCTTGAAGAGCTTCTTGAGATTGGTGAGCATCGGTATCCTCTCTTTGTGGGTGCGAGGGAGGACATCGTCCGAAGGCCCTCGCCGCTTGAGGGTGGGCATGTGAAATGCTGTCCCGGACGCCCGCGAGCCCGTCCCCGGCGATCGCGGCTGTCGATGGCGGTCGCGGCGGCTATTCCTGCAAAGACGGGCCACCACAGTTAATGAAATGGTGCCACCCGCCGAAGTATTGGCGGGGTCCACCATGTCATTACAAAGAGCGATACGACTTTTGCCGATAGGTCTGGCGCTGGCCTTGGTCGGATGCGGCCTGCCACCTCATCAGTTCTTCATCGTCCAGGATCAGGTCCCGACCGCGGGTTGCGTGGTCACCACCGACACGACGCTCTACCGGGGCGGCGGCTTGCTGGACGTGCGGCTGGTCTCCAGCACGGCCTCCGAGGCGTACGGCGTCTTCCCGCTGGTGCGGAACGACCTGCCCGCTCCCGCTGACGGCGAGAGCGCGCAGAACAGCATCGAGCTCGACGGCTTCGACGTCGACGTCGAAGCGATCGGCACGCTGCCGGCCGCCACCGACGCGCTGATGCAGTCGCTGGCGGGCGGCAACCTGGTTCATTTTCGCCTGCCCTGGTCCGGCGTGCTGGAGCCGGGCGGGGGCGTGAGAGCGGCGCACGTGGCCGCCATTCACGCCGAGCTGGCCCGCCGCATCCGCGACACCGGCGACCTGCGCGCCGCGGGCTCGTACATCGAGCTCGGTGCGCGCATTCGCGTGTCCGGCGATCGCTCGGGCAACGTGGAATCGGATCCCTTCACCTTTCCCATCCGCGTCTGCGACGGCTGCCTGATCGGCAGCGTGCAGAGCTGCCCGCTGGCGGCCGCGCCCGCCAATCCCGGCAACGTCTGCAACGTCGCCCAGGACGACGTGGTCGACTGCTGCGTCACCGGCGACGCCCTCACCTGCCCCGCCTCGGTCAAGCAGCCGTGACCGCGACCAAGCTCGGGCGTGACGGCCGCGCGATCCTGCTCGCGACGCTGGCCAGCGGCGTTCTCAGCTGCCACGGCGCCCCGACGCCGAACCCCATCCAGACCGCGCAGCCCGGCGACGGCGGCGGCCTGACCTTCGAGGGCGGCATCGGCGCCGACGGCGGCGATCAGAGCGTGATGATCACCGTGAACGCGCCCGCCGACGGCGCCATCCTCGCCGCCACCGGCACCATCGACGTGCAGGCCACCATCGTCATCGTGGCGGGCGGCGCCGCCAGTTTGGCCATCAACCCGCAATCGGTCCGCGCCACGCTGGTCGCGGCCGGCGCCACCGACAGCACGGCGCTGACCACGCAGGCGCCGACGCCGCTGGTGGCGGTCGCCGCCGGCGATTACCGCGGCAAGCTGAGCTTGACCGGCCTGCGCACGGGCGACTACGGCCTGCGCGTGGACGCGGCCACCACCGCCGGCACCGGCGCCAGCGCCCAGATCAGCGTCAAGGTCGACGCCGGCCCCACCATCACCGTGCTGTCGCCGACCGCCGGCGGGCATTACAAGGGGATGCTCACCATCGAGGCGACGATCGACTCCGGCCCGTACGCGCCCACGACCCTCCCCATCGACGCCAGCGTCGGCGGCGTGCCGGTCGCCATGCAGCAGGTCGGCACCAGCACCACGTTCCGCGGGACCCTGGACTTTCACCAGCCGAACCCGCCGCTGGTCGGCGACCAGCTGCTCATCATCGCCGCCAGCAACGCCCGCGGCACGCGCAGCGAGAACCGGACCACCTTCGTCGTCGACGAGACCGGCCCGTCGATCACCGACACCGCGCCCCCGCCCGGCCAGGTGGTGGGCGGGGTCATCAAGATCCAGGCGACCATCGCCGACGACGCGGGCGTGCTGCCCTCGTCGGTGATCGTCCTCATCGGCGACGACACCGACATCAAGTTCAAGCTGCCGCTGGCCCAGGAGAGCGACGGCGTCTACAGCGTCCTCTTCGACACCGCCAAGCTGACCGCCTGCGGCCTGGGCGCACCGGCCACCGGCCTGTGCCTGATCTTCCCCACGCTGTCGTTCCGCGCCGCCGATCGCCTGGGCAACGAGACCGTCGTGGCCTACCAGATCGCCATCGACAACCAGCCGCCGCTGATCGATCTCGACCCGCCGCTCATCCGTGACATCAAGCTGGACGATGGGCCGCGCTGCTCGTGGCTGTTCGATCCGCTGGGCGTGGACACGCTGCTCGGCGACATGCCCGCCGACGGCTGCGCCGTCTCCCAGACCTTCGACCTGCGCGCCCGCGTCGAGGACGAGGGCAACCCGGCCGGCGGCCTCAAGAAGTCACCCATCGCCGGCCTCGACCCCGACACCATCGCCGCCTACATCCTCGACGACACCAGCCAGGTGCTGACCGTCGACACGAACGGGGACGGCATCTGCGACAACATCAACCCCACGCTGATCCCCACCACCAGCCCGCCAACGATGAACAACCAGGTGCTGAAGGTGCGCCTGGCCCCGCTCAAGCGTGCCGGGAACGCCGACTTCACGCCCGACCCGTCGATCATCGGGAGCGGCCTGCCCTGCGCGCCCGGGAAGGACCCCGACGGGCCACCGCCGCTGTGCTCGGTGAACCAGCCCACCATCGTCATCAGCTATGCCGGCGGCGAAAGCGCCATCTGGACCGTGGAGCCCGTCACCCCCGGCTACTGCGAGGGCGCCGAGTTCGACACCTACGCCAACCACATCGGCGAAGGCTGGGCCTGCATCGCCGTCGCCGCCCGCGATCGCATCGGCAACACCGGCGTCTCCGCCCCGCTGCGTGTCTTCATCAGTTACAACCAGGGTGGGCCCTACTGCCCGGCGCCACCGCCCGGCGCGAGCGCGCCGCCCGATTGCACGGGTGCCTTCAATCCCGCGACCGGCGCCGTCACCGCGACCCCCTGCTCGTCGCGGCGCTTTGCCCCCGGGGAGCTCTGCTTCCTCGGGGACTGCCCCTGATCAGCGCGCGCGCCGACGCGCCTTCCGCCCGACCCGGCGGGATGGCTGATTGCTGATATGGTGAGGGGCGGCTCGTGACTGGATCATCGAACGGCCCCGCCGTCGTCATCGACAGCCTTCGCAAGACGTTCGGCGCCACCACGGCCGTCGACGGCCTGTCGCTGACGGTGAGCGCCGGCGAGATCTACGGCCTGCTCGGCGCCAACGGCGCCGGCAAGACCACCACGCTGCGCATCCTGGCCGGCATCCTGGTTCCGACCAGCGGGCGCGCCGTGGTGGGCGGCGTCGACGTGGCCGCGCACCCGCAGGCGGCGCAGCGCCGGCTCGGTTTCCTCACCGGCACCACCGGCCTTTACGCCCGCCTGACCGCGCGCGAGATCCTCGAATACTTCGGCCGGCTGCACGGGCTTTCGGCCGCCGCCGTGGCCGAACGGACCGCTCTCGTGTCGCGGGCCCTCGACCTCGGCGCCATCCTCGACCGCCGCTGCGAGGGGCTGTCCACCGGCCTGCGCCAGCGCGTCTCCATCGCGCGCGCCGTGCTGCACGACCCGCCGGTCCTGATCCTCGACGAGCCGACCGTGGGCCTGGACGTGCTGGCCTCGCGCTTCCTGCGCGATTTCGTGCGCGCGGAGCGCGACCGCGGCAAGGCGGTGCTGGTGTCGACGCACTATCTGGCCGAGGCCGAGCTGCTCTGCAGCCGCATCGGCCTTCTGCACCAGGGGCGCCTGCTGCGCGAGGGGAGCCCGGCCGCTCTGCGCGCCGAGGCGGGCGACGCCACCAACCTCGAAGATGCCTTCCTGCGCCTGGTGGAGGCGCTGGAGGCCCGCCCGTCGTGAACGCCACCAGCATCGGTCTGGTCTACGCCAAGGAGATGCGCGAGACGCTGCGCGATCGGCGCACGCTGATGGTGATCATCCTCTTTCCGCTGGCGGTCTACCCGCTGGTGTCGCTGATCCTGGCCCAGGCCGTCTCCCGCCGCGAGGCGCGCGGCGAGGCGACGCCGTCGCGCGTGGGCGTGGCCATCGCCTATCCGGGCGGCGTCGACGACGCGGCCCTCCTGCGCACGCGCCTGGCGCAAAGCCCGAAAGAGTTCGTCACCACCAGCCACGGCGGCACCCCCGCCGACGTGGAGGCCGATCGCCTGGACGCCCTGGTCGAGGTGCTGACGCCGTCGCCCAGCGCTGCCGGCCCCGCCGCCCGCAAGCCGCCCGGAGCCTTACGTCTGGTTTACGACGAGACGCGCGACCCCTCGACGCGCGCGCGCGAGCGCCTGGAGCGCCTGTTCGGCTCGATGTACCCCGGCAACTGCGCGCCGGCTTTCACCGTGCAAGCCGCCAGCATCGCCCCCCAGGCCAAGGTGGGCGGTTACATCCTGTCGAAGATCCTGCCCCTGGTCGTGGTGGTCATGGTGATGCTGGGCGCGTTCTACCCCGCCGTCGACATCACCGCTGGCGAGCGCGAGCGCGGCACGCTGGAGACCATCCTCTCGTCGCCCATCGACCGCATGGATCTGCTGGCCGGCAAGGTGCTGGCGGTGACGACGCTGGCGACGCTGACCGGCGTGCTGAACATCCTCTCGATGTCGCTGACCCTGGTCGAGGGAATTCACCTCTTCGGCGGCAGGCAGGCCCTGGGCGCCACCATCCCCTGGACGCGCGCCGGGGCGACGCTGCTGATGGTGATCCCGTCGGCCTTCCTGTTCGCGTCGGTGATGATCGCCGTGGGGGCGATGGCCCGAGGGTTCAAGGAGGCGCAGAACCTCCTGACCCCGGTCTACTTCCTCTGCTTCACGCCGTCGCTGATCGCCGGTCTCGGCGATTATCAGCTGCACGGCGTGGCGGCGCTGATCCCGGCGGTGAACGTGACGCTGCTGGCGCGCGATCTGGTCCTGGGACAGGCGCACCTCGCCAGCGCCGCCGTGGTGATCGGCGCGACCCTGTTCTACGGCTGGCTGGCGCTGACGCTGGCGGCGCGCCTTTACGATTCGGAACGGCTGCTCTACGCCGACGAGAGCCGGCTGTCGCTGGGCGCCTGGCTAGGCCGCCTGCTGCTGCAACGTGAATCGCCGCCGCCGCACGCGCGGCCCGGACCGGCGCTGCCGCCCGGCGCGCCCAACGCGGCCCACGCCGCCGCGGTGTTCGCCGTCGCCTTCATCCTGCTGTTCTTCGTGTTCATCCCGCTGCAGAAGCGCGCGCTGGTCTCGGGCCTGCTGATCTCCGAGTGGGCCGGCATGCTGGGACTCGTGGTGGTCTACGCGCGGGCGGTGTCGCTGCCGCTGCGGGACGTGCTGGCGCTGCGGCGGCCGGCGCCGCGCGCGCTGCTGGGCGCCGCGCTGATCGGCGTTTCAGCCTGGGCGGTGGTGGGGACGATCAGCAACTGGATCGCCCCCGCGCCCACCGAGGTGGTCGAGGAGTTGCGGCGCGTGGTGGCGCCGGCCGACCAGTCGCGCGGCATCTTTTTCACCGTGCTCATCATGGCCGTGACGCCCGCCATCTGCGAGGAGGCCCTGTTTCGCGGCCCCATCCTGCGCGGGCTGGCGGCGCGCTTCTCGCCGCGCGCGGCCGCGATCATGACCGGCCTCCTGTTTGGCCTGTATCACGTCGACGTCTGGCGCCTGTTGCCGACCAGCGCGCTCGGCGTCGTGCTGTCGCTGATCGCGCTCGGCAGCGGATCGATCGTGCCGGCGATGGTGGCGCATCTGCTGAACAACAGCTGCTTGATCATTTTGGCGCACCAGCACTGGGACGACGCGGCGACCAACCTGAAGGGACCGGCACAGGCGGGCCTGTTCGTGCTGGCGGCCTTGGTGATGATCCTGGGCGCTATCCTGGTGCGCGGGTCAGGTGTGGGGGCAGGTAGCGGAGGCGCGAAGCACCGACTGTAGCCCAGGTCACACAGATTTCCTTGTTTGCAGCGGCGTAGATTGCTAGAAGAGCCCAAGAACCATGGGAACCGCCGACGAGAAACGCGCCGTGGGGCTCCTTCGAAAATGCGACGTGCTGGCCGATATGTCGACCGACGTCCTACAGCAACTGCTGCCGAACGTGAAGGTCAGCACCTTCAGGCCGCGGCAGGTCATTTACCTGCCAGGCGACCGCGCTCAGGGAGTTCACTTCCTGTCCTCGGGGCGAATCAAGATCTCGAAGGTCACGCGCGATGGCAAGGAGCTGACGCTGGCCTATCGTTCGGAGGGCGACTTCTTCGGCGAGCCATGCATCCTCGACGGCGGCCCGCGCGAGGAGATGGCGGAGGCCATGGATCCGTCGCTGACCGTGGAGGTCGACCGCGAGCTGCTGGATCAACTGCTGCGCACGAATGGGTTAGCTGCCTATCGGTTCGCGCGAGCGCTGATCGCGCGCCGCAAGGACCTGGAGACGCGCGTCGAGCAGCTGATCTTCAAGGACGTGGGTTCGAAGCTGGCAGAGCTGCTGTTGAGCCTGGGCGTCGAGCACGGCATCGCCGACACGCGCGGCACGGTGGTGGGTCTCAAGATCACGCACCAGGAGATGGCGAACCTGATCGGCTCCACTCGCGAGACCGTGTCGCTGACCCTGTCGCAGTTCAAGCGCAAGGGCCTGATCCAGACCGAAGGCCGCAAGGTCATCCTGGCCGAT
>DATKEU010000082.1:0-5678 GCA_035544495.1 Polyangia bacterium
CACGTCCAGCTGGGCGGCGTCGATCTCCAGCTTCGCCGCGATGACGTCGCGGTTGCGCTGCAACGCCACCGCCACCGCCTGGTCCAGCGTCAGGGCGCTCGCGGCCGCGCCGCCGCCGGCGGGGCTCTCCTGCGCGCGCGCCCCCTCCGCCCGCGCCAGCCCCACGGCCACGATCAGAATCGCCGCCCGCCGCATCAGACGTCCACCCGCGCCAGCCGCCGCCGCGCCCGCAACGCCCCGAACCAGGAGTCGGCCAGCTTGTACAGCGTCGGCAACAGCAACATGGTCAGCAGCGTCGACGAGATCAGCCCGCCGATGATGACGATGGCGAACGGCCGCTGGGTGTCCGACCCGATGGCGTGCGACATCGCCGCCGGCAACAGGCCCAGCGACGCCAGCAGCGCCGTCATCAGCACCGGCCGCAAGCGCTGCGACACCGCTTGCAGGATGGCGTCCTCGCTCTCCGGGCTGCGCTCCCGCGCCTGCCGCACGTAGGTGATCAGCAAGACCCCGTCCATCACCGACACGCCGAACAGCGTGATGAACCCGACCGCCGCCGACACCGACAGCACCGTGTGCGTCAGGTACAGCGCGAACACGCCGCCCACCGTCGCGAACGGCACCACCAGCAGCACCACCACCGCCGGCAGCGCCGCCTGGAACGTCAGGTAGAGCAGCGCGAAGATGACCAGGATCGAGATCGGCACGATGACTTGCAGCCGCTTCATGGCGCGCCGCTGGTTCTCGAACTCCCCGCCCCAGGTCATGAAGTACCCCTCGGGCAGCTTCACCTGCTGGCGCACGGCCTTCTGCGCCTCGTCGACGAAGCTGCCCATGTCGCGCCCTTCGATGTTGCACTTGATGGCCAGGAACCGCCCGCCCTGCTCGCGGTTAATCTGCGTCCGCCCGCGATCGACATGCAGCCTGGCCAGCGACGCCAGCGGCAGGCGCGTCGCCCCGTCGGCGCCCTCGGTGCGATCGACGGGAATGTCCAGGCGCCCCACCGCCGTCGGATCACCCTCGGGCGTCCCGGGCAGCTTCACGCGCACCCCAACCCGCCGCTCGCCCTCCCACATCGACGTGGCCAGCCGCCCGCCGAAGCCGCTCTCGATGGTGTCCTCGACGTCCTGGACCTGCAGGCCATAGCGGGCGATCGCCTCGCGATCGATGTCGGCCACCACGTGCTGCGCGCTGCCCGCGCGGTACACCTCGACGTCGCGCGAGCCCCGGATGCCGGTCAGGATGCGCCGCACCTCTTCCAGGCGCGCCTGCATCAGGCTCAGATCCTCGCCATAGATCTTCACGACGATCTGACCGCGGATGCCGGAGATGGACTCCTCGACGCGATCCTTGATCGGCTGGCTGAAGTTGTAGACGACGCCCGGGCGGCGCTCCAGCTCCTCGCGCATGGCATCGACGACCTCGGCCTTGCTGCGGCCGGTGTGCCATTCCTTCTCCGCGCGCATGATGACGAACGTCTCCGCCTGGTTCGGCGCCTCGTCGTCGGTGCCGTCCTCCGGGTGGCCCTGCTCCGTCAGCACGTCCTTCACCTCGGGGAACTTCAGCAGCGCCATGCGCGTCTCGCGCAGCACCTCGGCGCCGCGCTCCAGCGACACCGCGCTCGGCATGGTGACGGTGACGTGGATGTCCCCCTCGTTCATCTCGGGCAAGAACTCGGCGCCGAGGCGGGGGATCAGCGCCACCGCGACCGCCAGCACGGCCAGGCCGAACAGCGGCGGCAAGAACGGGTGGCGCAGCGCCACGCGCAACCCGCTGAGATAGCGCGCCCGCAACCAGATCAGAAAACCCGGATCCTTCTCCTCGACGCGCCGATTCTTCAGCAGCACCGTCGTCAGCGCCGGGACCGCCGTCATGGTGAAGATCAGCGCGCCCAGCAGCGCGAAGGCGTACGTCAGCGCCACCGGCCGGAAGATGCGCCCCTCCACCCGCTCCAGCGTGAAGATCGGCATCATCGCCGCCCCGATGATCGACATCGAGAACAGCGTCGGCCGCACCACCTCCTTGGCCGCGGCCGCCACCACGTGCGGCACCTCCTCGGGCGGCGGCTGCTCCTCGGCCAGATGTCGATAGGCGTTCTCGACCAAGATCACCGCCCCGTCGAGCAGGATGCCGAAGTCGACCGCGCCCATCGACAAGAGGTTCGCCGGCACGCCCGCGTAATAGAGCCCGACGAACGCCGCCAGCAGCGCCAGCGGCATGGTCACCGCGACCGCGATCGATCCGCTCACCGCCCGCAGGAACACCCACAGCACCAGGCTGACCAGCACCACGCCCTCGAGCATGTTGTGCGACACCGTCTTCAGCGTCGTGTCGACCAGGCGCGTGCGATCGTAGAACGGGACGATGCGCATCCCCGCGGGCAGGATCTCCCTGTTGATGCGATCGACGGATTCGTGCACGCCGGTCAGGACGTCCTTCGGGTTCTCGCCGCGCCGGAGCAGGATCGTCCCCTCGATGGAATCGATGGCCTCGCCGCGCGCCACCGCCCCGCGCCGCGGGGTGTACGCCTCCACGACGTGAGCGACGTTTCGAATCAGGATCGGCGTTCCCTTGGTCGCCTTCACCACCGTGCTCTCGATGTCCTTGGGCGACCGCAGATAGCCGCGCCCGCGCACGACGAACTCGGACTCGCCGTGCTGGACGTATCCACCCGACGTGGCCCCGTTCGACTGGCTGACGGCGTCGATGAGATCCTTCAGCGTGAGGCCGTTGTTGCGCAGGCGCGCCGGATCGGCCAGCACATGGTACTCCTTCTGAAAGCCGCCAAAGTTGACCACGTCGGCCACGCCGGGCGACCGCATGAGGTGCTTCGACACGACCCAGTCCTGCCAGCCGCGCAGCTCGCTGGGCGAGTGGCGATCGCTCTCCAGCGTGTACTGGTAGACCTGACCAACCGGCGTGTCGTTCGGACCCAGATGGGGATCGACGCCGGGCGGGACCTCGGCGTCGGGCAGGCGCTCCGCCACCTGCTGGCGCGCCCAGTAGATGTCGACGTCGTCCTCGAACGTCAGGATCACCTGTGACAGGCCGAACGACGTGATCGACCGCTGGATCAGCACCCGCGGCACCCCGGTCAGCGCGCGCTCGAGAGGCAGCGTCACTTGCTTCTCCACCTCCTCGGCGGCCTGCCCCGGGTACAGGGTTATGATCATCACCTGGACGTTGGTGACGTCGGGGAACGCCTCGATTTTCAGCTTCAGGAAGGTCAGCACGCCGAAGACGGCGAACGCGAACGTGCCGACCAGGGTCAGCGCGCGCCGGTGGACGGCGAGATCGATGATGCGGTCAAACATGGGGGAGGGCCAACCACGGGGGTGGCGCTGTGCATCCCAGCAAGGTACGTGCCCGTCGGAAACATGACCGAATGGGCGGCGCGACGGCCCCCGCTGAAAATTTCTTCTAGTCGCCCTGCAAGAAACTTTCAGCCCACCGTCAGCGTTTTGACGCTGGCGCCGACTGGATACCTTCGGGCCGCTGACCGCCACGCGCGCCGCCGCCCGGCCTACGGCTCCTCCGCCGGCTCGGGGTGGCGCGCCCGCCAGCCGGAGCCGAACCAGCGGTCCATCAGCTCGTACATCGTCGGCAGCAGAAACATCGTCAGCAGCGTCGCCGGCAGCAGGCCGCCCACGATGACGATCGCGAACGGGCGTTGCGTGTCGGAGCCGATGCTGTGGGAGAGCGCCGCCGGCAGAAGGCCGATGGAGGCCGGCAGCGCGGTCATCAGGATCGGGCGGATCCGGCCGGCCACCGCGGCGAGCACGCTGCCGGCCGTGGCACCGGGCGCCCCCTTCGCCTGCCGCATGTACGTGACGATGAGGACGCCGTTCATCACCGACACGCCGAACAGGGTGATGAATCCGACCGCCGACGAGACCGACAGCTCCGTCCCGGTCAAATACAGCGCGAACACGCCGCCAACCGTCGCGAAGGGGACGTCCAGCAGCACCACCAGCGCCGGCAGGGCCGCGCGAAACGTCGCGTAGAGCAGCAGGAAGATCACCAGCACCGAGATCGGGACAATCACCCCGAGCCGCCGCATCGCCCGCCGCTGGTTCTCGAACTCGCCACCCCAGGTCAGGTGATAGCCCTCCGGCAGCTTCACCCCCGCCGCCACGCGCGCCTGCCCCTCCTCGACGAAGCTGCCCATGTCGCGCCCTTCGATGTTGCACTTCAAGGCCAGGAAACGCTGGCCGTGCTCGCGGTTGATCTGCGTGCGCCCGCCGTCGACGTGCAGCCGGGCCAGCGAGGACAGCGCCAGGCGGGCCTGCCCCACCGGGACCTCCAGCCGCCCGACCGCCTGCTTTCCCGCCCCGGTCCCCTCGCTGGTCAGCTTGACCCGCACGCCGACCCGCCGCTCGCCCTCCCACATCCAAGTCGCCAACTGCCCGCCCAGCCCGCTCTCAATGGCGTCCTCGATCTCGCGCACCGTCACGCCGTGGCGCGAGGCCGCCTGGCGATCGATGTCGGCCACCAGGTGCTGCGCGCTGCCCGCGCGGTAGATGCCGACGTCCAGCGCCCCGCGCACGCTGCCGAGGATCGCCGCCACCGCCTCCAGCTGCTTCTGCATCAGGGCCAGGTCCTCGCCGTAGATCTTGATGACCACCTGGCCGCGAATGCCGGAGATGGACTCCTCCACGCGATCCTTGATCGGCTGGCTGAAGTTGAACTCCACGCCGGGCCGCCGCTCCAGCGCCTCGCGCATGGCCGCCACCAGCTGCTGCTTGGTGCGGCCGGTGCGCCATTCGCTCTCGGGGCGCACGATGACGAAGGTCTCCGATTGGTTGGCCGCCTCGTCGTCGGTGCCGTCCTCCGGGTGGCCCTGCTCGGTCAGCACGTCCTTTATCTCCGGGAAACGCAGCAGCACGAGGCGCGTCTCGCGCAGCACCTCGGCCCCGCGCTCGAGCGAGATCGCGCTCGGCATGGTGACCGTGATGTGAATGTCGCCTTCGTTCATGGGCGGCAGGAACTCCGAGCCCAGGCGCGGCACCAGCGCCATCGCCGCCAGCACCACGCCCGCCGCCACCAGCGCCGTGCGCAGCGGGCGCCGCATGGCAACGCCCAGCCCCCACCGGTAACGGGCCTGCAGCCAGTCGAGAAACGCCGGATGCTTCTCGCCGACCGGCCGGTGCTTCAGCAACGCCGCCGTCAGCGCCGGCACCGTGGTCAGCGTGAACAGCAGAGCGCCCCCCAGCGCGAAGGCGTACGTCAGGGCCACGGGCTGGAAGATGCGGCCCTCCACCCGCTCCAGCGTGAAGACCGGCATCATCGCCGCCCCGATGATCGCCATCGAAAACAGCGTCGGCCGCACCACCTCCTTGGCCGCCGCCGCCACCACGTGCGGCACGCGCTCGGGCGGCGGCCGTTCGATCGACAGCCGGCGGTACGCGTTCTCGACCAGGATGACCGCGCCTTCCAGCAAGATGCCGAAGTCGATCGCCCCCATCGACAGCAGATTCGCCGGGACGCCCGCGGACTTCAGCCCCACGAACGCCATCAGCAGCGCCAGCGGCGCCACCGCGCCCCGGCGCGGCGTGTACGCCTGGACGACGCGGGCCACGTTGCGCACCAGCACGGGCGTGCCGTTGCTGGCGCGGACCACCGTGTCCTCGATGTCGCGCGGCGATTTCAGATAACCGCGCCCGCGCACCACCAGTTCC
>DATKEU010000083.1:0-8804 GCA_035544495.1 Polyangia bacterium
ACAGGGCGAACGCCGCCCCGATCCCGAGCGCGACCAGCGTCCCCACGATCACCCGCCGCGGCTCGGGTGACGGCGCCGCCGGCGGCACGCCCGCGCCCGCGCCCGCCCCGCCGCCCCCGAACCCCGTCGCTGTTTCCGGCGCGCTCATGAACGGCGCGCGTTGGGAAGGACGCCCTTTTCAAGATCGGTTCGCATGACCGTGCTGCCACTCCAAACAGTCAGCGCCTTTATGACCAGCCCGGCGATGATGCCGTTAGAAGGGTTCATATCGCTCGCTCCTGCTCGCGCATTTCCAAAAATCGATCGTGTGAATTGGCATCAAGCGGCGTGCCACCCGCGCGCCCGGCGCCCGGCGCGCAACGTCGCGAGATCGCGCGAGCGGAATCCGCTGCGCGCCGACCGGCGTTACCGGCGGGTGACAGCGCTACAGCGCGGCTACGTCGCCGCTAGCGCGCGTTTCCGGCGCTTGCGTCCAGCGCAGGCGCGGGCGCCGCGCCGGGCTCCGGCGTCCCCTCTATCTTGACCTGGGAATAGCCGCCGGGCGGGGTGAGGATGGTCCGGTTGGCGTCGCCGGCGCTCTTCGGCAAGCGGATCTGAAACTGTGTCCCCTGCGTCCGGGTCGAGGTGACGCCGATGCTGCCCCCGTGCGCTTCGACGATGCGCCGAACGATGTAGAGACCCAGCCCCAGGCTGTGCCGGCCGCCGCCCGGACCGCGCCGGTAGGCCTCGAAGACGTACGGGAGAAGTTCGGGGGCGATGGTCTCGCCGCTGTTGTGCACGACGAGATCGACCGCCCCGACCTCGGGGACCTCGACGGCGGTGACGGAGATCGGCGTCCCGGCTGGGCTGTACTTCACGGCGTTGCCGAGCAGGTTCTGCAGCACCTGGTGCATGCGATCGGGATCCCACGTCCCCTGCAGCGTCCCCTCGCGCCGCAGCTGGAACTCGCGCCCGGCGTGGGCCGCGCGCGCCTCGCTGACCGCCTCCTCGACGACGGCCGACAGATCGATGGCGCGGTACCGGACGGGGATCCCTTTGCCCAGCGCAGCGGCGGTGTAATCGAACAGGTCCTCGATCATGCGCCCCATGCGCGTGGCGCTGGAGGTGATGCGGGCGGCGGTCTTGACCCGGCGATCGTCGTTGATGGTTTCGGCGCGCGCCAGGATGGCGGCGTTCATGGCGATCGCCGACAGCGGGTTGCGCAGGTCGTGGCTGGCGATGGCCATCACCTGACGCTGGTACGATTCGGTGGCGCGCAGCTCCGTCACGTCGGCGAACAGGATCAGCGACGCGGCGACGCGCTGGCCGCCGTCCTCGCCGACGACGTCGTGGCGGCGCAGCCGCACCACCACCTCGCCGCGCGGGCCGGCCACCCTGAAGTCCTCCGACTCCTTCTCGACGCTGTTGCCCAGCGCATGCGCCAGCGCCTGGCGGCCGCGCGGCACGTCGGGCAGCGTGGCGGACAGCGCGATCAGCTCGCCCAGCGTCTGGGTCCCGCCCAGATCGGCCCCCAGCATCTCCAGCGAGCGCGCGTTGCGCAGCAGGATCCGCCCCTCGTGGTCCGTGATGATGAGGCCCGACGGCAGCTGCTCGATCACCGCCGCCAGCATGCGCTGCTGGCCGGTCAGCTGCGCCTCGGCCAGGCGCCGGTCGCGCTCGGCCAGGCTGGCGCGGCTGACCCGCCGCACGACATGGTCCAGGCGATCGCGCGCCAGGGCCTTCTTCGGCAGATAGTCGGCGGCCCCGGCGTTGAGCAACCGCACCACCACGTCGGCGTCGTCGAGGCCGGTCAGCATCACCACCGGCACGTCCAGCTTGGCGCCCGCGAAGGTGGCCAGCGCTGAGAACCCGTCCCCGTCGGGCAGCGTGAAGTCCAGCAGCACGCAGGCGATGGGCCGGGCGGTGGGCTGGCTGGTCAGGCGGGCCATCGCCTCGCGTAGCGACGACGCCTCCTCGACGGAGAAGCCCAGCCCCTCGCCCAGGCGCCGGACCGCCATGCGGTCGACTTCGTCGTCGTCGACGACCAGGATGGAAAGCGGCGGCGGCGTCACGGCAGCTCGACCAGCGCCCAGTATTTGTTCAACGTGTTCATCAGCTCGGCGAAGATGGGGAACGACACCGGCTTCAGCAGATAGCCGGCCACGTTCAGTTGATAAGCCTCCACTTTGTCACGATCGTCGTTCGACGTCGTCAGCACGACCACCGGCGTCGACGACAGAGCGGGATCGCGGCGAATCGCGTGCAAGAACTCCAGGCCGTTCATGCGCGGCAGGTTCAGATCCAGCAGCACCAGCCGCCGCTGCTGAGGCACGACGCCGCTGCGCAACATCTCCAGCGCCTCGACGCCGTTGCCCGCCGTCCACATCGGGTTGGCGATGTTGTTCTTGCGGAAGGCGCGCCGGACTGTCTCCACGTCCAGATCGTCGTCGTCGACCAGCAGGATGTTGGTGGGCGGGCCGACCGTGGCCGGCTCGCCCGGGTTGCCGGCACTGGCGCCGGTGCCGATCTCGTCCGTCATGTCGCCTCCCATGTCGCGTCGTCATCGTCGATCATCTTCTTGGGCCAGGCGACGTGGAACGTGGCGCCGTCCCCCGGCGAGGATTCGACCCAGGTCGTGCCGCCGCGACTCTCGACGATCTTGCGCACGGTCGCCAGGCCGATTCCGGTGCCGCCGGTCTTGTCGCGCGATTCCAGCGTCTGGAACATGCCCCAGATCCGCTCGTGGAACTCCTTCGAAATGCCGGGGCCATTGTCCTTGATGGTGAAGTCCCAGTACATGCCGCTGTCGGCGACCTCGATCTGCACGCGCGGATCCTGCACCCGCCCATGCTTGAGGGCGTTGTCGATCAGATTCTGGAACACCTGCTGCAACGGCACCGGCTCGGCGGTCAGCACCGGCATCTGCGAGCCCACGACGACGATCGCCCGGTCGCCGGGCGACAGCAGGTCGACGATGTTGCGCAGGAGGCGGCGCACATCGACCAGCTCCGGCTTGGTGCGCTTCTGGCCGGCGCGCGAGTAGGCCAAGATCCCGTCGACCAGCGCCTCCAGGCGCGCCACCCGGCCGCGCAGCTGCAGGAGGTGCTTGCGGCTCTCCGGGTTCAGCCCCTCGCCCATGTCTTCCTCGACCCAGGCCGACAGGTTGGCGATCCCGCGCAGGGGCGCCTTCAGATCGTGCGAGGCCGCGTAGGCGAACTGGTCCAGGTCGCGGTTGCTGCGCTCGAGATCCCGGATCAGCCGCTCGCGATCGCGCTTTTCCTTCACCAGGCGCGCTTCCAGCTTCTCCCGGCGGTCGAGATCGCGCTGGATGCGCACCAGCCCGACGCCCATCGCCACCAGGATGCCGGTCGCCGACAGGATGACCGCGGTGGCGATGTGATCGAAGCGATCTCTGGCTGCCCGGCGTTGGGCCAGCAGGTGGTCCTCTTCGCTCTTCATGTCGGCGATGAGCCCGCGCACCTGATCGGCGAGGCCCTTTCCGCGCAACATGCGCGCGCGCAGCTGCAGCCCATAACTCGACAGCGACTCGGCCCGCCGTTCCTCGACGATGGCATCGAGCAGACGCAGGCGCTCCATCCCTCGATCGCGCAGCGTGCGCGCCCGCGCCTTCTGGACCGCGTTGTCCGAGACCAGGTCCTCGAGGCGAGCCGTCGCCACCGCGAACAGATCCGTGTCCGAGGCCCCGGTGCGCAGGAAAATCGGCTCGTCGGTCAGCAGGAAGCCGCGCTCGGCCGTCTCCGCCTCCAGCAGCAGCCGGAGCGCCTGGTTCAGCGCCCGATCCACGTCGTACGAGTGCGTGACCCAGGCGTCCGCGCTTTGCGACATCTTCTCGACGACCAGGGTAAGACCGGTGACGATGAGCAAAAGTGTCCCGGCCACGAGCGTGAAGACGATCGTGCGGGCTTTCGGATGTATTTTTGGTAACGCCACCATTCGCGGAAGGGCCCGCGGCGGGGCAGGGACCCGACGAGCGGGTCAATCTGCTCCGTTTCCTACATCTTCAAGTGAGACTTCGTATTGTCGACCCAATCGCTGACGCCGGTCACCACGCGCTGGACCTCCACGCGCGCGGTGGTGGAAGCCGAGTCCATTGCCCGCCGCGTCTCGGGCGGCAGGTTGCCACGCGCCGCCCACAGGACCGCCACCAGGATGACGACCGCGGTCAGCCCGGCCATCGCGCGCGGCGAATAGTGCCGCGCGGGGACCAGGTCGTCGTCGTCGTCATCGTTGTCGTTGACGCGGATGCTGGTCACCGGCAACGCCAGCGACTGCGACACCGAGGCCGGCACCGGCGTGCGCAGCAGCGATCGCGGGGTCGGCGACGTGGTCAGCGGAACGAACGGCGGCGGCGGCCATGAGCCGGATACCGGCGCCGTGTCCAGCGCGCCGGAGCGAGCGAGCGCCGCCTCCAGCGCGTCCGTGAATTCCAGCACCGACGAAAAGCGATCTTCGCGCATCCGGGCCATCCCCTTGCGCAGCACCGCCTCGGCCTCCTCGGCGGGCCAGTTCACGTCGGGCGCCAGCGGCTCCGGTTCCCCGTGCACGATCGCCGAAAGCGTCGCCAGCGAGCTGTCGCCGTGAAACGGCGGCCGCCGCGCCAGCAGCGTGTAGGCCAGCGCGGCCAGCGCGAACTGATCGCTGCGGGCGTCGATCTCCTCGCGCCGTCCCAGCGCCTGCTCCGGGGACATGTACTCGGGCGTCCCCATCACCCGGCTGTCCGCGGTGATGCGAGGGCCGAAACCGGAGATCGAGATTCCGAAATCGATCACCTTCGCCACCGGCGCCTGCCCCGGGGCGCGGACGAGCACGATGTTCTCTGGCTTGAGATCGCGGTGCACGACCCCGACGGCGTGCGCGGCGGCCAGGGCGCTGGCCACCTGACGGACGATCGACATCACCTCGAAGGGCGCCAGAATCCCGCCCCCGCGCATCTCGCTGGCCAGGTCCCGCCCGTCCACGAATTCCAGGACCAGATATGGAACGCCGCCGCCCGTCGAGACGTTGAAATCGATCACCTGCACGACGTTGGGGTGCCGCACGCCGGCCAGGATCTCCGCCTCGCGGCGAAACCGGACCAGCGCCTCCGGGTGGTAGGCCAGCTCGGCCTGCAACGCCTTGATCGCGAAGTACCCCGGCAGGCGCTCGTGCGCAGCCAGGTAGATCTCTCCCATTCCGCCTTGGCCGAGGCATTGAACGATCCGGTACGTCCCTTCGAGGATCGTTCCGTTCGCAAAGATCGGGCTAGCGGGAATGGGAAGCGGTGACGGCGTCGGCAGCGAACGAAGTGACAACCAGGAAGCGGCGGCATCGGGCCCGGAAGGTAGGTTTTCCATCGGCATGCGTCCTTTGACGGGCCCACTATCATCAAGATACGTGCCAGCGGAAACCCTTCCGCCCGGGCCGCAAACACGGTTTGACTACAGGTAATCGCGCCGTTGCGGTTTCCCGGCGGTAGCACCGTCACCTCCAGGAAACGCCGGGCAGGCATGCCGCGGGACGCGGCGTTCGCGATTCGAGGTCCGGGTTCGCCCCGAAAAACCCGCGCATCGGTTGGCGCGGATTGCCGCTCGGGTTCGGCATGCAGGCGATTTCTTTCGGTCTTATAAGATGACCCGAACCCGATTCCCGCACGCATATTGATGATGGCGGGCGAGCAGCTTCCATTTGTGGCGTGGGCATTGCTTTGTGGTCGCGACATGCCAAGCATCGCTCACAAACTTTCGACACTGGACGAAACCACTACGGAGTTCGACCCCACCGCGGCCGCCATCGCCCTTTCGGGAAGATCGGGGCGACCGAGTAAAAAGCGGGATACGGTTCTTCACGCCGTCGGTCCCGCGGACGGCGAGGTTGAGGTCCAGCCGCGCGTCCCCCGCAACGATGTTCACACGTCGGTCGGGTGGTACCTGCAGGACCTGAGACGATACCCGTTGCTCACGCGCGAGGAAGAGCACAACATCGCTCTCGAGTACGCGCGCACGGGTGACAAGGCGCTGGCCAACCGTCTGACGACGGCCAACCTGCGCCTGGTGGTCAAGATCGCCCTCGAGTACCGGCGGGCCCAGCACAACCTTCTGGATCTCGTCCAAGAAGGAAACATGGGCCTGGTCCGCGCCGTCGAGAAATACGATCCGCGACGCGGGGTCAAGCTGGCCACGTACGCCTCCTGGTGGATCCGGGCCTACATCCTGAAGTTCATCCTGTCGAACGCCCGCCTGGTGAAGATCGGCACCACGCAGGCGCAGCGGCGGCTGTTCTTCGGCCTGGGGCGCGAGCGGAGCCGTCTGGAAAAGCGCGGTCACGAGAACGCGGACGCCAAGCATCTGGCCGCCGTCTTCGACGTCAGCGAGAGCCTGGTCGTCGAGATGGAGCGGCGCCTGGGCGCCAGCGAAGCGTCGCTGGACGCGCCCGTGGCCCGCGGCACCGACGGCGATCGCACGCGTGGCGAATCGCTGAGCGCGGCGCCCGACGCCCGCCCCGACGTGCAGTCGGAGACGCAGGAGTTCCGGCTGGCTCTGCAGCGCGAGCTGAAGGAGTTCGAGAAGACGCTGAAGGGCCGCGACATCGAGATCTTCCACGACCGCCTGATGGCCGAGGACGGCAAGACCCTGATGGAGATCGCCGATCGCTTCGGCGTCAGCCGCGAGCGCGTGCGCCAGATCGAGGCGCGCCTCAAGAAGCGCCTGCGCCAGCACCTGCGCGATTCGCTGGGCGACGCCGTCCCCGGCAGTGACGACGCCGACGCCGGCGCCGGCGCTGGCGCCGAAGCGGCGATGATGGCCTGATCGCCGCGGCTAGGAGCCCCGCCGCAGAAATCGTCCGCCGCGCGCGCCGGTCGCCTCCTTGCCGGCGCCGCGGTACGAGAGCACGCCGCCCACCCACACCGCCTCGATGCCGTCGGCGGCGCGGATCGAATCGCCGAAGGTGGCGGTGTCGCGCACGGTGGCGGGATCGAACAGCACCAGGTCGGCCCAGTGACCGGCGCGCACGACGCCGCGCCCGCCCAGGCCGAAGCGCGCCGCCGACAGCGACGTCATCTTGCGCACGGCCTCACCCAGCGTCAGCAGCCCGCGCTCGCGGCAGAAATGCCCCAGCACGCGCGGGAACGTTCCCCAGAGGCGCGGGTGGGGCCTTGGATCGTTGGGCAGCCCGTCGGAGCCGATGGCGGTCTCGGGGTGGGTGAGGATGCGATCGACGTCCGCTGGCGACATGCCGTGATAGACGGCCCCCGCCGGCTGCAGGCGGCGCGCCGCCTCGACCAGGGTCGTCCCCCACGCAGCGGCGATGTCGGCCAGCCGCTTGCCGCCCATGTCGGGGAACGGCGTCGACCAGGTGACCAGGATGTCGATCCGATCCGTCACCTGCTTGAGATCCAGCGTCGACGAGCTGGCCGCGTACGGGTAGCAGTCCTGTCCCAGCGGCTGGCCGGCGCGCGCGCGATCCAGCGCGCCCAGCACCTCGCCGCTGCGCCCCCAGTTGTCGACGCCCGCGCACTTGAGGTGCGAGACCATCACCGGTACGCGCGCTTGCCGGCCGATGCGGAACGCCTCGTCCAGGGCGTCCAGGATGCCGCTGAACTCGGTGCGCAGGTGCGTGACATAAAGCGCGCCCGCCGCCGCCAGCGGTTCGGCGAGCGCCAGCACCTCGGCGGTGGGCGCGCTGTTCGCCGACGCGTAGGCCAGACCCGTGCTCAGGCCCAGGGCCCCCGCGTCCAGCGCCTCGCGCAGCTCGGCGCGCATGCCGTCGATCTCGGGGTCGGTGGCAGCGCGGTCCAGGCGATCGAGGTGATTGGCGCGGAGCGCGGTGTGGCCGACCAGCGCCGCCACGTTCACCGCGGGGCGCGCCGCCTGCACCGCCGCCACGTAATCGGCGAAACGCGGGTAGCGAAAATCGGACGCCGCGCCCAGCAGGTTCATCGGATCCGGTGGCGCGGCGCCCGGGCGCACGCGCACCGGCGCCGCGCTGATGCCGCAGTTGCCGACCACCACCGTCGTCACCCCTTGCGACAGCTTGGGCAGAAGCTCGGGCGCGTCGATCACCTTGATGTCGTCGTGCGCGTGAACGTCGATGAAACCCGGGCACAGCACCTTGCCGGTCCCGTCGACGATCTCGGCGGCGCGCGGCGATTCACCGGGGACGCGGGCCGTGTCGATGGCGGCGATGCGCCCGTCCGCCAGCGCGATGTCGGCCGCGAACGACGGCGCGCCGGTGCCGTCGACGACGGTGACGTTGCGAATCAGCGTGTCGCAGGAAATCGAAACAGCTCCGGAGAGACGCACGGCGCCCGCCAGCGTAGCATGCGCCTCGATGCGGGGGGCGAGCTGGCCGCCTCGGCAGCGGGCGGTCGCCGCCGCACGGCCGCCAGGTGATTTTGTTCTCCTCATCGGTCCCTAACATCAGCAAGATGAGCAGCATCATCAGTGTCCCGGCGTCTTTGTCGGGTGGCCGATCCGGCCGAGGAGAAGATCGATGAAGCTCGGAATGTCCCTGGTCCTGGTTCTGTCGGCTGCATCGTTGCAAGTCAGCTGGCTGGCGCACGCCGAGCCGCGCCGCGAAGAGCGCGGCGGGGAGCGGCACGAAGAGAAGCGCGAGAACCGTCGCGAGGAGCATCTGCCGCCGCGACCCGCGCCACCCGAGTGGAGAGGCCACCCGCCGGGCGCGCACCCGAATGGCGCTCCCTTTCACGCGCACGCCATTCGCGTGCTGCGCCCGCACGTCGCCCGCTACGGCGAGCACCCCTGGCACCACTGGGGCCACCCGGAGTTCGAGCGCCCCGCCTACTACTGGAACTGGGCCGCGATCCG
>DATKEU010000084.1:0-9211 GCA_035544495.1 Polyangia bacterium
GCGATCGGGCGCGCTGCCGGCGCCGCTGCGAAAGACCTTCGAGACGCAGGTCGGCCCGACCATGGGGCGCGACTCGGTCGAGAAGGCCAAGTTCTCGATGTACATCGGCGCGGCGGCCGTCATCCTGTTCATGCTCATCTACTACCGGTTCGCCGGCCTCATCGCCAACGTGGCCATGGTCCTGAACCTGCTGTTCATGATCGCCATCCTGGCGGCGTTCGAGGCGTCGCTGACGCTGCCCGGGATCGCCGGCCTGGTGCTGACCATCGGCATGGCCGTCGACGCCAACATCATCATCTACGAGCGCATACGCGAAGAGCTGCGGATGGGTAAATCGCCGCGCACGGCGGTCGATGCCGGCTTCGGGCGCGCGTTCTGGACTGTGTTCGACGCGCACGTCACCAACTTCGTGGCAGGTGTCGTCCTTTACTCCTACGGATCGGGGCCGATCCGCGGGTTCGCCGTTACGCTGCTGGTCGGCATCATCACCAACCTCGTCACGTCGTACTGGCTGTCGCACTGGATGTTCGACGCCCTCGTCGGCCGGCGCGGGGCCGCGCGCGCGACGCTCTCCATATAAGGCTGGTCATGGCTGCCCAGAATCCAGAGCAGAAGTTCTTCGAGGTCATCAAACCGGGCTCGCAGTACGAGTTCATCGGCAACCAGAAGTACTGGATCGGTCTGTCGATCTTCCTGGTGCTGCTGACGTTCGTCATGCTGCCGGTCAACGCCTACGTGATCAAAAGCCGCGGTCACATGCTGAACTGGGGCGTCGACTTTCGCGGCGGCACCGAGCTGATGATCGAGTTCGCGCGGCCGATCGACGCCGGCGAGCTGCGCAAGGCGCTCAGCGAGTCGGGCCACGAGAACGCCGACGTCGTTCGATACGAGGATCCGTCGGGCCAGAAGAAGAACAACTACATGGTCCGGCTGGCGGCGGTGTCGGTGGTGTCGGAGGCGCAGGCCAAGCAGATCCACGAGTCACTGGCCAAGGAAGGCGACGCCAACCTGAAGAAGTTCGAGTGGTCCGAGGGCGGCGACAAGATCTACCTGCGCTATGACAAGCCGGTCGATCCCCCGTCGCTGGGCAACTCGCTGAAGGCGATCGGCGTGCACACGACGCAGGTGCAGCCGTTCGGGCGGGCCGACGAGAACACCTACGAGGTGACGCTGATCGGGATCGACACCGACGTCCGGCGGGCGCTGGACGCGAAGTTCGGGCCCGGGACGGTGGCCGCCATCCCGCAGGTCGAGTCGGTGGGCGCCAAGGCTGGCAAGCAGCTGCAGTACGACGGCGTGCGATCGCTCCTGTACGCGATCCTGCTGATCATGGTGTACATCGCCTTCCGGTTCGACTTCCGCTATGGCCCGGGCACCGTCGTGGCGCTGCTCCACGACGCCGTCATCACCATCGGGGCCTTCGCCGTCACGTACAAGGAGTTCTCGTTGACGACGGTGGCGGCGGTGCTGACCATCATCGGCTTTTCGATGAACGACACGATCGTCGTGTTCGACCGCATCCGCGAGAACGCGGCGCGGTTGCGCGACCGGCGCTTCGATCGCGTCGTGAACCAGTCGATCAACGAGACGCTGTCGCGCACCATCTGGACCAGCGCCACGGTCTTCTTCGTCACGCTGGCCATGAACATCTTCGGCGTGGGCGTCATCCGCGACTTCGCCTTCGCCATGAACGTCGGCGTCATCGTCGGCACCTACTCGTCGATCTTCATCGCCAGCCCGATCCTGATCTGGCTGAACGAGAAGTACGTCGCCAGCCAGCGCCGCGCCCAGTCCCGCCCCGAGCGCAACGCCCGCCGCCCCAAGCGCGACGAGCTGGAGCCCGGCGAGGCGGAAACCTGAGCGCTCGCGCTCGCTGCGCTCGCTGCGCGGAAGGGGCCTGGGGGCCCCTCCCGCGGGCCCTCCCCGGCGCCTCTCGCAAGGTGGGCCGGCGCGGCTGAGCCGCGCCTCCCGTCGATAAACCCGCTCGCTGCGCTCGCTTTGGCGCGCAAGATCGCGTTCACGTTGCCCACGCGAGCGCCCGCTCTGGCGCGCAAGCTCGAGCTCACGCTGCCCACGCGAGCCCTGGCTCCGCGCGGAGGCACAAGATCAAGTCACCCTCGCCCGCGCGAAGCGTGGGAGAGAGCGGGGTGAGGGGAGGCCTTGCGTGATGCCAAGGTTCGCCGCTGGGCGGAGACTTGGGCGTGATAGGGTGGCGGCCGATGCTGGACTGGCGGGCTCCGGAGGTCGACGAGGGGCGGGCCAGCGTGCTGGCGACGGCCATCGGCGTGCGGCGGTTGACGGCGCGGATCTTGATCGCGCGCGGGCTGACCGAAGAAGCGACGGCGGCGCGATTCTTGACGCCGCGCCTGGCCGACATGCGCGCGCCGGCGGGGATGGCGGATCTCGATCGCGCCGTCGACCGGATCGTCGCGGCGCTGGACGCCCGCCAGCGTATCGGCGTCTTCGGCGACTACGACGTCGACGGCGTCACCACGGCGGCGATGCTGGCGACGACGATGCGGGCGATGGGCGGCGACGTCGTCCCGCGCGTGGCCAGCCGGCATGCGGGGTACGGTCTGGGCGTGGCCGACGTGGCGCGCTTCTCCGCCGACGGGTGCGCGGTGCTGGTCACCGGCGACTGCGGCACCAGCGACGTCGAGGCGCTGGCGGCGGCGCGCGCGTGCGGGCTGGACGTCATCGTGATCGACCACCACCAGATTCCGTCGGGCGAGACGGCGGCCTACGCGCTCATCAATCCCCACCGCGCCGACGATCGCTTCCCGTTCAAGGGGCTGGCATCGTGCGGGGTGGCGTTCTACCTGGCGGCGGCCCTGCGCGCGCGCCTGCGCGAGCGCGGGACGACGTTCGATCCGCGCTCGCTACTGGATCTGGTGGCCCTGGGCAGCGTGGCCGACATGGTGCCGCTGGTGCAGGAGAACCGCATCCTGGTCGCCGCCGGCCTGCGCGTGCTGTCGGCGCGCCAGCGCCCCGGAATCGCGGCGCTGTGCGAGGCGGCCGAGATCGCCGAGGGACCGCTGGACGCCGACGACATCAGCTTTCGGCTGGCGCCGCGCCTGAACGCCGCCGGCCGCCTGGGCGAGGCTCAGCTGGCGCTGGACGTGCTGCTGGCGGCCACGCCCGAGGAGGCGCGGCGCGCGACGGCGGAGCTGGACGAGCGCAACCGCGAGCGGCAGCGGATTCAGGAAGAGGTCTGGACCGCGGCGCTGGCGGTCGCGGAGACGCACGCGGCCGATCCGGCGCTGGTCGTGGGGGCTGAAGGCTGGCACCCGGGCGTCGTCGGCATCATCGCCGCGCGCATGGTGGATAAGTTCGCGCGCCCGGCGGTGGTCATCGGCTTCGAGAACGGACAGGGGCGTGGCTCCGCGCGGACGATCCCCGGCTTCAATCTTTACGAGGCGCTGGTCCAGTGCCGGGCGCACCTGACCCGCTTCGGCGGCCACGCGGCGGCGGCCGGGATGAGCCTGCCGCGCGAGAACCTGGAGGCGTTCCGGCGCAGCTTCGTCGCCGCCGCGGCGCGCACCCCGAACCTCGCGGCGCGGCCGGCCCTGAACGTCGACGCCGTCGTCGATCTCGCGGATCTGGATGTCACCATCGCGGAGGAGATCGGTCGCCTGGCGCCGTTCGGGGCCGCCAACGCCGAGCCTCTGCTGGTCTTCGCCGGCGTCACCGCGCAATCCACCCGTCGCGTTGGCCAGGGCCATCTGCAGCTGACGCTGGCGCAGCGCGGATCGATGAGCGACGCCATCGCCTTCGGCATGGCCGATCGCGATCCGGGCAACGGCGCCAGCGTCGACGTGGTCGCCACCGCCGAGCTGGACACCTTTCGGGGTGTTCGCCGCACACGCCTCAAAATTCGCCACCTCCACCCCAGCCGTCATACTTGATCCGCCAGACGCAGGAGATTCACGAGATTCAATCAATGGACAGGCTTGCCGACAGGTCGCCGGACGATGGCCGCCGCACGTTGCTGCAGCGGCTGCCACGCAGGAACCTGCGCCGAGCGCTGTTCCTGCTGCTGGCGCTGCTGGCGGTGCTGGCCATCAAACGCAGCGGCGGCCTGCGCCTCGGCAGCCTGTTCGACAGCATGGCGCCGCCGCCCGCGCCCGCGCCGGCCTACCGCCTCCACGTCGAGCCGCCGGCGGCGGCGAAGCCGAATTAAAGCTTGCGGTGGCGCAGCGCCGGCAGGCTGCCGCGCACGCGATCCTGATAGGCAAAGTCCAGGCGCGCGAGCGCGAACCCTTCGTGATCACCGCACTCGGCGATCACCGCGCCCCAGGGATCGGCGACCAGAGCGTGGCCATAGCTCGCCCGCTTGCCGCCGTGGAAGCCGAACTGCGCCGGCGCGATGACGAAGGCCTGGTTCTCGACGGCGCGCGCGCGCAGCAGGACGTGCCAGTGATCCTTGCCGGTCTCGCGCGTGAACGCCGACGGCACGGCGAGCATCCGCGCCCCGCGCGCCGACAGCTGCCGGTAGAGCTCGGGAAAACGCACGTCGTAGCAGATCGTTAAACCCAAACCGCCCCAGGGGGTCTCGGCGACGACCACCTCGTCGCCGGCGTCGACGCTCTCCGATTCGCGGAATTGCATCCCGCCCGGCACGTCGACGTCGAACAGGTGCACCTTGCGATAGCGGGCGGCGATGACGCCGGCCGGGTTCAACAGCAGCGAGGTGTTCCGGATGCTTCCCGGACGCCATCCCTTTTCCGGGAACCCTCCCAGGAGCAGCCAGACGCCCGTCGTGCGCGCCAGCTGGCGCATGGCCGACAGAATGGGCCCGGCAGCGTCGTCGTCGGTCGACTCGGCGATGGACGCCCGGTGGTCGCGATCGCTGCCCAGAAAGGCAAAGTTCTCCGGCAGCCCGACGAGCTCGGCGCCGGCGGCTCGCGCCTCGGTGACCAGGGCCTGGCAGCGGGAGAGGTTTCGATCCACGTCATCGGTCGATGTCAGCTGGACGGCGGCGGCCCTCAGAGGGTTCATGGGAGCTGTAACTTACCATGCCGTTTTGTTCTAAAACCCCAGCCGCGGCGCCCAAAAAACCAGCGCCGGCCGAATGTTAGGTCTGGTGCGCTCCCTTGCACCCCCGAGATCACCGTGTTATAAACCGCGGTCTGAAATTTTGCGTTGCCGCCAAATGAAGGCGGGCCGCGAGCCCGCCTTTTTTATTGTCCGCAACAAGTGTCACAGACCGGAACAAAGCCGAAACAAAAGGCCTGATGCGAAAGGAGATACGAGATTTGTGGACGCTGGCCGAGCCCTACGTCGCCGACGCGGGCTTCGATCTTTGCGAGGTGCAAGCGGGGCGTGAAGCCTCGGGCTTTGTCGTGCGCATCTTCATCGACCGGTTACCGGAGGCGGGGAGCGCGGCGGCGGTCGTGAATTCGGCGTCCATTTCTCACGAGGATTGCGAGAGGGTCAGCCGCGACTTGTCGGCGGCCCTGGACGTGGCGGATCTGATTCCCCACGCCTATCAACTGGAAGTCAGCTCGCCAGGGCTTGATCGGCCCCTTCGGCGAGAGCGGGATTTTGCTCGGTTCGCGGGACAGAGCGCGCGCATTCGGCTCATGGAGGGCGTGGGAGGGCGACGCAATTTCTCCGGTACGCTTCGCGGGGCCCACGACGGCCTCGTGGAGATCGAGTGTGATGGCCGGTCTTACCAGCTTCCCATTGCCGCAGTTTCGCAAGCGAAACTGATTCCGGACTGGGGAGCAGAATTCCACCGGAGCGCTTCATGAACGAAGGTGCCGCCTTGGGCCTGGTCCTGGACCAGGTCTCGAAAGACAAGAACATCGACCGCGCCGTGCTGGTCGAGACGCTGGAGCAGGCGATCCTGACCGCCGCCAAGAAGGCGTTCGGCATGCACCGGGAGATGGAGGCAAAGTTCAACGAGGAGACGGGGCGGGTCGATCTTTTCCAGATCATCATCATCGCCGAGCAGGTGACGCCAGGCGCGGAGGGGCGTGAGATCTCGCTGGAGGAGGCGCAGCGCTTCGGCCTCAAGGCCGAGGCCGGCGACGAGCTTCTGTTCCAGATCTTCTTTGACGAGAAGGATCAGGCCAAGGCCGAGGAGCAGGACGCCAAGTACGGCGAGCTCCTGAAGCTGAACCGAGCCTGGAAGGGGTTCGGGCGCATCGCCGCCCAGACCGCCAAGCAGGTCATCCTGCAGCGCGTGCGCGAAGCGGAGCGCGAGAACGTCTTCAACCAGTACAAGGACCGGCGCGGCGAGCTGATCTCGGGCATCGTGCGGCGCTTCGAGCGCGGCAACATCGTCGTCGATCTGGGCGGCGCGGAGGCGATCCTGCCGGTGCGTGACCAGGTCCCGCGCGAGTCGTACCGAGCCGGCGACCGCATCGTCGCCTTCGTGGTCGACATCGACAAGACGGCGCGCGGTCCCCAAATCATCCTGTCGCGCACGCACAAGGGGCTCCTGGAGAAGTTGTTCGAGATGGAGGTCCCGGAGATCTACGAGAAGATCGTGCGCATCGAGGCCTCGGCGCGCGAGGCGGGCGCCCGGTCGAAGATCGCCGTCAGCTCGCGCGATCGCGACGTCGATCCCGTGGGCGCGTGCGTGGGCATGAAGGGCTCGCGCGTGCAGGCGGTGGTGCAGGAGCTGCGCGGCGAAAAGATCGACATCGTGCCGTACGATCCCGATCCGGCTCGCTTCGTCTGCAACGCCATCGCCCCCGCCGAGGTGGCGCGTGTGATCATCGACGCCGGCAGCCACACCATGGAGCTGATCGTCCCCGACGACAAGCTGTCCCTGGCCATCGGCAAGAAGGGGCAGAACGTGCGGCTGGCGTCGCAGCTGACCGGGTGGCGCATCGACATCCACTCGGAGAGCAAGGTGCGCGAGATGGAGCAGCGCTCGCGCCAGTCGATGGCGTCAATCGAGGGAGTCGGACACGACCTGGCCGACACGCTGTTCAAGCTGGGCTGGCGCTCGGCGGCGGACGTCGCGAACGCCAAGCCCGAAGAGCTGTCACCGGTGCCGGGCCTGGGCGGCGCGGAGGCGGCGCAGAAGATCATCGCGGCGGCCGGGCGGGCCGCCGAGATCGAACGCAAGCAACGCGCCGAGGAGATCGCGCGGGTGGCGCGCGAGGCCGCGGCGGCCGCCGAGGGGGCCGCCGTCGAACCCGAGGCTGCGGCGACCGTCCGTCCGACGGAGGGGCCGTAGCGCATGAACGCCGTCGAGGAATGCCACGATGTCGGCGCCGGTCCGCACCTGTATCGGATGCCGCAAGGCCGCGCCGGCGGCCGAGCTGGCGCGCCTGGCGCTCTGCGACGGGCGCGTCGTGGTGATCCCGCCGCGCGGGCAGCGACCGGGTGGGCGAGGGGCTTCGATTCACGCGCAGGCAACCTGCGTGCGGGCGGCGTTGAAGGCGGGGGCGTTCGCCCGAGCATTTCGGACACGCATCGACGATACGGCCGGCTTGGAACCAGACTCACTCTTGCCGCTGCTGGCCGCAGCGACGACTAGGAAGGCGCCATGATCGGAAGTGGGTACGAACGCAGGTCAGAGAGCTCTTCGAGCGCGCCCGAGGCGCCGCAGGGGCCCAAGGTGCGCGTGTACGAGGTGGCCAAGGAGCTGGGAGTTCCTCCCAAGGACCTGGTCACCAAGATCCGCGCCATGGGCATCGAGGTGGCCAATCACATGTCGCACCTCGAGGCGGGCGAGCTGGAACGGATCCGTCGCTCGCTGGATCGCGAGCGGCAGGAGAGCCTGGTGGAGGAGCGCCTGAACGACACGGTCATCCGCCGCCGGTCGAAGACGGCTCCCGTGCCTGGCGCCGCTCGACCAGCCGTGACGGCGCCCGTCGCACCGGTGGCCGCGGCGCCCGCGCCAGCGCCGGCTCCGGCCGCGCCGGCCCCGGCCGTTCGCCGAACCGTCGTCGAGGTGCCGGCGGCGACGCCCGCGCGCCCGCCCGCGCCGGTCGCGGAGGCCCCGCGCGAGCCCGCGCCCAGTCCGCCACCCGCGCCCAAGGCGCCGGTCATTGAAGCGCCGGAGCCGAAGCCGGCCCCACGCGCACCCGTGGAGGCGCCGATCGCCGCCAAGCCGACAACGGTCCCCGTCGCGGCCCCGCCGTCGCCGGCCGCGCCCGCCGCCGCGGCAGCCTCGGCAGCGCCGACGCCCGCGCCGCCGCAGACGCCACCGCCCGTGATCCGTCAGATCCCCAGCCCCGTGGTGACCGGATCGGCCGCCACCGGCGCCTTCATCCAGCTGCCTGGCATGCCCCCGCGCGGCGGCGAAGCGGCCGCGGGCGGACCTGGTGTACCCAAGATCGAAATCAAGGACCGCGACGAGGAGCTGCGGCGCTTGGGCCGCACGGGCCTCATCAACCGCACGCCGGCTACCGGGCGCGATCGCTACGGGCGCGCCGCCTTCGGCCAGCCCGGACAGCGTCCTGGCGCGCCGCCGAGGAAGAGGGTCGCCGCCGCCGGCAAGAAGGTGAAGCAGACGCAGATCACCACGCCCGCCGAGCACAAGCGCGTCGTCCGCATGGGCGACACCATCGCCGTCTCGGATCTCGCCCAGAAGATGGGGATCAAGGGCAAGGAGGTGATCAAGAAGCTGTGGGCCCTGGGCATGATGGGCGTGAACATCAACCAGGACATCGACCTCGACACGGCGACGCTGATCGCCACCGAGTTCGGGTATCAGATCGAATCCACGGCGTTCCGCGAGGACACCGTGCTCACCGACGCGGAGGCGGCGGACAACCCGGAGGATCTGGTTCCGCGCGCGCCCGTGGTCACCATCATGGGCCACGTCGACCACGGCAAGACGTCGTTGCTGGACGCCATCCGCAAGGCCAACGTCGCCGGCGGCGAGGCGGGCGGCAACACCCAGCACATCGGCGCCTACAAGCGTCACTCCGAACGCGGCGACGTCGTTTTCCTGGACACGCCCGGCCACGAGGCGTTCACCGCCATGCGCGCGCGCGGCGCCCAGATGACCGACATCGTCGTGCTGGTGGTCGCCGCCGACGACGGGCCCATGCCGCAGACCATCGAGGCGATCAACCACGCCAAGGAGGCCGACGTGCCGATCCTGGTCGCCGTCAACAAGATCGACAAGCCGGGCGCCAACCCGGATCAGATCCGCAACAAGCTGTCCGAGCAGGGCCTGGTTCCCGAGGAGTGGGGCGGCAACACCATCTACGTCAACGTGTCGGCCAAGACCAAGCAGGGGCTC
>DATKEU010000085.1:0-15950 GCA_035544495.1 Polyangia bacterium
AGCCACAATGGCCAGAGCCCATCGCTTCATGCCGCTAGTGTGCCCCAGCGGGCGGCTCCTCGTCGCGCGCCGCGGGGCGCGCTTGTCCCGCGGCCCGCGGTGTTTAGGTTGCTGGCAACATGCGAAAAACAGGTTGGTTGATCGGTCTGGGCGTGGTCGTCCTGCTGGGGTTCGCCGTCGCGAGTGGATACAACCACCTGGTCCAGCTGGATCAGGACGTGCAGGCGCAATGGGCCCAGGTCGAGAGCGCGTACCAGCGTCGGGCGGATCTGGTGCCGAACCTGGTCGCAACGGTCAAGGGCTCGGCGAAGTTCGAGCAGGACACGTTGACCGCGGTGACCGAGGCGCGCGCCCGCGTCGGTCAGGTCGCGCCCCCGTCGGCGCCGCCCGGCGATCCCGCGGCCCTGCAGCGGTTCCAGCAGGCGCAGGACCAGCTGTCATCGTCTCTGTCGCGCCTGCTGGTCGTGGCAGAACGCTACCCGGAGCTGAAGACGACCACCGCCTTCCGCGATTTGATGGCGCAGCTGGAGGGGACGGAGAACCGCATCTCGGTCGAACGTATGCGCTTCAACGAGGCGGCGCGCGGGTTCAACGCCGCGCGCTCGCGCCTGCCCACGGTGCTGGTGGCGAACCTGTTCGGATCGCGTTTCGCGCCCAAGGCGTATTTCCAGAGCCAGGCGGGCGCCGCCACCGCGCCCCGGGTCCAGTTCTGAGCAAGGACCCGTGTCTTTCATCTCCCGCCGCCTGAGCGTCGCCGTCGCCGTCGTGGCGGCGGCGTTCACGCTGGGCGGCGCCGCCCTGCCCGCGGCCACCGTCGGCACGCCCGTCCCGCCAGCGCCGGATCGTTTCGTCACCGACAAGGCCGGCCTGCTGGCGCCCGATGCCGCCGAGCAGTTGAACGAACGGCTGGCGGCGGCCGAGCGAAAGACCGGTCACCAGGTCATCGTCTACGTCGACCGGACCACCGGCGGCGTGCCGATCGAGGACTGGGCGGTGCGGGCTTTCGCCGCCTGGCGCATCGGGCGCAAGGGGATCGACGACGGCGTCGCTCTTTTCCTGTTCACCGCCGACCGGCGGGTGCGCATCGAGGTCGGGTATGGACTGGAGCCTGTGGTGCCGGACGCCGTCGCCGCGCGCATCATCGACGAGCAGATGGTCCCGCGCCTGCGCGCCGGCGACGCAGCGGGGGCGGTGCGGGCGGGCGTGGAGTCGTTGCTGGCGACCATCGGCGGCGCGGAGCCGAGCGCGGCGGTGCCGCCGGTGGGGCCGGCGCGCCCGCCCGGATGGGTGTTGATCGTGGGTGGGCTTGTCGCGCTGGGGCTCCTGGGGTTTCTGGCCACGCACCCGTCGCTGGCGGCCTGGCTGATCTTCACGATCGGCTCCGGTCGTGGCGGCGGCGGAGGCTGGGGCGGCGGCGGGGGCGGCGGCGGTTTCTCGGGAGGCGGCGGCCGCTCGGGGGGCGGCGGCGCCTCGGGCAGCTGGTGACGGCATGAGGCGCGTGCAGGGCGTTGACGTGACCCGGGTCGAGGCCGCGGTGCGCGCCGCCGAGGCTACGACAACCGGAGAGATACGCGTCGCTCTCGCCCGCATCTATTTCTGGGGCGACATGCAGCGGGCCGCCGAGCGCGCCTTTCGCCGCCTGCGCATGGATCGCACGCGCCAGCGCAACGGCGTGCTCGTCTTCGTGGCGCCGCTCCGGCGTGGACTGGCCATCATCGGCGACGCGGGGATCGCCGCATGCGTCGGCCCGCCGTTCTGGCGAGCCACCGTCGATCTGGCGATCAAGAGCTTCGCGGCCAGCGACGGCGATCTCACCGCCGGGATTCTCGACACCGTGGCGGAGATAGGCCGGGCGCTGGCCGCTCACTTTCCGGGCGCCGGCGACAACCGGATCCCGGACAGCGTCGCCGAGGATTCGCGGCGCTGACGACGGGCGCGCCGATCCTCACGGCGAGGGCGTCGTCGTCCCGCCGCTCGGCGACGACGACGTGCCGGTGCTGTTGCCCGACGTGTCGCTGCTCTTGCGATGGCGGCGCCGCGACGACTTCGACGACGCCCGATCGGTGCTGGCCGTCGAAGAGCTGTCACTGGGCGACATCGACGTTCCGGTGCCGGTGCCCGAGGTGCTGCCGCTGGACGTGCTGTCGCTGGGCGTACCGCTGCCGGTCGAGCTCTTGTAGTCCAGGTTCGCTCCTGCGGTCCCCGGCGTGGGAGACGACCCTGCACCCTGGTTGATGGTGTCGCTGCTGCTGCCGGTGCCAGAGGTGCCGCTGCCCATGTTGCCCGATGACGAGCTGCCGCTGTTGCGACGCCGGCGCATGTTGCTGTCGTCGACCCCGGTGTTGTCGTTGCCGGTGCCGGTGCCGGTTCCGCTGCCGCTGGTCGAGTTGCCGCCGGCGTACGCGCCGCTTGTCGAGCTGCCGCTGCCGGCGCTGCTGGCACCCGAGCTGGAACCGGAGCTCCCGCTGCCTCTACCGCTGGATCCCGCGCCGGCCTGCGCGACCAGCGTGTATCCCGCGAAATGCCTGTTGCCCCGAGGCCGTTCGGTGTTGACATGTTCGACGACCGCGGGCGGTGTCTCCGCCGCGGGAGTGGAATTGATGTACATGACCATGTTCAACCTCCTTGCTCGTTGTCACTAAAACCGGAGGCGGCCGCATGCCGCCGCCGATGTCGCTGGAATGTCTGCGAAGTTGGTCACGCCACGCTCTCTCGATTTCTCGTTCTTGATCTTAGTGCCGCTGTCTCATCGCGAAAGACGGGGCGCCTCCGGCCGTCGCCGTATTCGCGGCAACGGTTCGGTGAAATTCGCGTTTCGGGCGTGATAGCGTCGGACCGCGCCGATGCCGCGCCCGATCACCATCCGTGACGTCCGAACGTTCGTCACCCAGCCGGCCGGGCAGCGCCTGGTGATTGTGAAGATCGAGAGCTCGAACCGGGTCTCTCTGGCCTCGGGTGCGCGACGTTCACCCAGCGCGCCTTTGCGGTGCAGACGCTGCTCGATCGCCATCTCAAGCCGCTGGTGATCGGGCGCGACGTCGCGCGCATCGAAGACATCTGGCAGCTCGGGCGCGTGAACGGCTACTGGCGCAACGGCCCCGTCGTCAGCAACGCGCTCTCCGGCGTCGACCAGGCGCTGTGGGACATCCTGGGCAAGCGGGCCGGCCTGCCGCTCTTCGAGATCCTGGGCGGCAAGTGCCGCGAGGCGGCCGCCGTCTACACCCACGCGGACGGGCAAACCGCCGACGAGGTGATCGCCGACGCCGAACGCATCATCGCCGACGGCTATCGTCACGTCCGCCTGCAGCTGCGCAGCTACGGCGGCGGCGGGCCGGCGCGCCCGCGACCGATCGGCGCCCAGCCCGGCGCGGCGCGTACTTCGACCCGCGCGCGTACGCGCGGGCGACGCTGGGCCTGCTGGAAGCCGCGCGCCGGCGCCTGCCCGCCGACATCGAGCTCTTGCACGACGTGCACGAACGACTCTCGCCGCCGGAGGCGATCCAGTTCGCCCGCGACGTCGAAGCGTTCCGGCTCTTCTTCCTCGAGGACCCACTGCCGCCCGAACAGATCGCCTGGTTCGCGCGCCTGCGCGCGCAGACCACCACGTCGCTGGCGATGGGCGAGCTGTTCAACAACCCGCTCGAATGGCAGGCGGTCATCAGCCAACGCTGGGTCGATTTCATCCGCATGCACGTCAGCCAGATGGGCGGCCTGACACCGGCGCGCGCCGTGGCAGCCATGGCCGCGCAGTTTGGCGTCCGCACGGCCTGGCATGGACCCGCCGACACCTCCCCCGTCGGCCACGCCGCGAACCTGCACCTCGAGCTGGCGTCGCCCAACTTCGGCATCCACGAGTGGTGCCGGTTCCCCGACCACGTCGGCGAGATGTTCCCCGGCATGCCCGCGGTCAAGGACGGCTACCTTTACCCGAACGATGCGCCCGGACTGGGCATCGACTTCGACGAGGCGCTGGCCGCTCGTTTTCCGCCCGTTGACTCGGTCGAGGAATGGACGCAAGCCCGCCTGCCGGACGGCACGGCGACGACGCCCTGACCGACTACAAGCTCGGCGTGTTGAACGTGTCGCACTGGGCGACGCGGCCGCTATCCAGGCCGCGGCGCAACCATTTGACCCGCTGGGCGGAGCTGCCGTGGGTGAAGCTCTCGGGCATGACGCGCCCCCGCGCCTGCTTTTGTAAGGTGTCGTCGCCGATCGCGGTGGCGGCGCGGAGGGCCTCCTCGACGTCGCCCGGTTCGAGGAGGTGGCGCGTCTGGTTGGCGTGATAGGCCCAGACGCCGGCCAGGCAGTCGGCCTGCAGCTCCATCATCACCGACAGGTGATTGCCCTGCGCCGCCGACAGGCGCGAGCGATCGTCCTCCATCCGCGCGGAGATGCCGAGCAGGTTCTGCACGTGGTGGCCGACCTCGTGACCGATGACGTAGGCCTGCGCGAAGTCTCCGGGCGCGCCGAAGCGACGGGCCAGCTCGTTGAAGAAGGAGAGATCCAGGTACACCCGCGCGTCGCGCGGACAGTAGAACGGACCCACCGCCGCGCCGGCGAGACCGCAGGCCGAATCGACCTGGTCGGAGAACAGCACCAGCTTGGGCGGGCGATAACGAACGCCGCTGCTGGGAAGAACGGCCGACCAGACGTCCTCGGTGCTGGCCAGCACGACCTTGACGAACGTCACGCGCTGGTTGTCGGCGGGATCGACGGGCCGAGCGTTGGGGACCGAGCGCGTCTCCCCGTCCGAGCCGCCGCCCAGCAGCGATCGCACAAACTCGGGGGGCGCGCCCAGCAGCGTCGCGACGATCGCGATCAGGATGGCGCCGCCCCCGATGGCGCCGCCGCGTCCGATGGAAAAGCCTCGCCGATCCTCGACGTTGTCGCTCTCGCGCTCGCCCTCCGTCCGCATTGCCGCAACCTAGATCCGAAGCGGCGCTTTGGCCAGGTCACGCCCGCCACTTAAGGCACCACCTCGATCTCGCCGGTCATGTCCTCGTGCCCCTCGCCGCAGAAGACGTCGCAGTGCACGGCGAACTTGCCCACCTTCGTCGGCCGCACGCGAACCAGCGTCGGCTTGTCGGGCAGGATGTCGACGCGGATGCCGAGATCGGGGACGGAGAAGCCGTGCTTGCGATCGAGCGACCGCAACTCCAGGACGACGAGCTTGTTCACGTGGAGCACGATCTTTTGCGGCGAAAACTCGAATTTCTTCGCCGTTATCTTGATAACCGGCTCGGCCGGCGGTTCGCCGGCCAGGGCGGCGTGCGACAACGCCGCGAGCAGCAACCCCGCCATCCACACTCTGGACAGACTCATGTCTTGCCTCCGTGCACGCGACCGTCACGCCGGGGGCGCGACGACCGGGAACTCCGTGAGTCGTGGCTCGCCGCCGTCCTGCGCCTCGTCGATCTGCCGATAGCCCAGGCCCTTGAACGGCTCCTTCGGGTCCCACGGCACCGGCACACGCTTGGGGACCGAACCGGGGGCCGGCAGCGGAAACACCAGCGACTTGGCCGCGTGGTGCTTGATGTGCTCGGTCTCGTGGTGGTGCTCCTGGTGGATGTGGCCGTAGAAGACGGTGACGTTCTTGTGCGGCAGCAGCACGTCGATGACCTTCGTGCCGTCCTTGGTCGCCCAGTCCCACTGCGGATAAAGGTCGAAGAGCGGGCGATGGGTCAGCACGACGATCGGCGCGTCCTTGCGCACCTTCTTGAGATCGGCGGCCAGCCAGTCGATCTGCGCAGTCCCCACGATGGCCCCGGGGTCGGACACGTTGTCGAGGGCGATGAAGTGCACGCCTTTGTGGTCGAACGTGTAGTGCGTGGGGCCGAAGTTCTCCTGGTAGGCGGCGCCGACATCCAGCGAAGCGTCGTGCTCGCCGGGCATCAGGCGCAGATCCTTGTTGTTCAGCGTTCCGACGATGGTCTTGAACTCGGCCATTCGCTTGCGCCGGACGGCGCCGTCGTCGGTGGTGTGGGTGAGATCGCCGGTGAAGACGATGAAGTCCGGGCGCGCCGCCACCCCGTTGACGGTGGCGACGACCTTCTTCAGCGTGTTCTCGGCTTCGGGGTTGGCTGGCCCCGTGTAACCCCAGTGGGTGTCGGACAGCTGCAAGAAGAAGAAGTCCGAATCGACCGACGACTTCTTCTTCTTGACGGCGCCTCCGGCCAAGCCCGAGGCGAAGACCACCCCGCCCACCCCCATCAGTCTCAAAATGTCACGACGAGTCCCCTGAATCGGCATTCGACCACCTCCTGCCTGCTCAACGAGACAGCCGGCCGGATCGTTCCCGCGATTATTCACGCGGGGTTACAAGCCGAGGTATGCGCGCCGAACGCGGTCGTCGGCCAGCAACTCAGGTCCGGTGCCGGAGAGGACCACCCGGCCGCTCTCCAGGACGTAGGCGCGCTGCGAGAGCTTCAGCGAAACCGCGACGTTCTGCTCGACCAGAAGCACCGCCAGCCCAGCCTGGTTCAGCTGCCGGATGGTGTGCAACACCTCCCGAACCAGCAGGGGGGACAGCCCCAGCGACGGCTCGTCGAACATGATCAGCGCGGGCTCGCCCATCAGGCAGCGGCCGATCGCCAGCATCTGCTGCTCGCCGCCGGACAGCGTGCCGGCGCGCTGGTCCTTGCGCTCCTCCAGCCGCTTGAACATCGCGAACACCCGGTCCAGGTTGCGCCGGGCGTGGCGCCGCGCGCGCGGCAACAGCGCGCCGACCTCGAGGTTCTCGAGGACGGTGAGTGTCGGAAAGAGCTGGCGGCCCTCGGGTACCTGGCCGATGCCCAGGTTGCAGATCTCGTGCGGCGGCAGCGCCTGGATCTCCCGCCCGCGGAAGACGATCGTTCCGGAGCGCCCGCGCTCGATCCCGGCGATGGTCCGGATCAGCGACGACTTGCCCGCGCCGTTGGCGCCGACGATGGCGACGATCGCCCCTTCGGCCACGTCCAGCGACACGTCGGACAGCGCCTGCGCGTCGCCGTAAGCGAGATGCAAGCTCTTGATCGACAGCATCAGACCTCGGTCTCCTCGCCGAGGTAACAGGCCAGGACCGCGGGGTGACGCACGATCTCGCCCGGCGTGCCGCGCGCGATCACCTGGCCCTGATGGAGCACACCGACGTGGTCCGCGAGCGCCATCACCGCTCGCATGACGTGCTCGATGAGCAGGATGGTCGTTCCGGACGCGCGGTGGAGCTCGCGCAGCGCCTGGACCATCTGGTCCGTCTCCGTCGGGCGCAGCCCGGCCATGACCTCGTCGAGGAGGAGCAGCTTCGGCCTGGTCGCCAGCGCCCGCGCGACCTCGAGGCGCTTGCGATCGGGCAGCGTCAGCGCCGACGCCGGCAGCGCGGCCTTTCCGTCCAGCTCGAGCCGCGCCAGCGTCTGCAGCGCCAGCGTGCGCGCCCGCGTGGGGGAGCGCTCCCGGAGAAACGCGCCGACCATGACGTTCTCGAGCACGGTCAACCCCGCGAAGGGCTTCACCAGCTGGAACGTGCGGCCGATCCCTGCCAGGCACACCTGATCGGGCCGCAAGCCCTGTATTGGCCGGCTCTGAAAGACGATCGTTCCAGCGTCTGGTCGCAAGACGCCCGCGATCATGTTGAAGATCGTCGTCTTTCCGGCGCCGTTCGGGCCGATGAGCGCGCCGATGCTCCCCTCTTGCAGCGTGAAAGACGCGTTCGACACCGCCTGCAGGCCGCGGAACGACTTCGAGATCCCGTTCACCTCCAGCAGCGCCGTCACAGCCGCAGCCTCCGGGCCAGGGCGGGCCAGATGCCGCGCGGAAGAAACATCACCACCCTCAGCAGCACCACGCCGTACGACACCTGCTTGATACCGGAGATCTCCCAGCCCAGGGCTGCGAAGGACTCCGTGATCCCGTCCGACAGCAACGTCAGCGCCGCGGCGCCGAGGATCGGACCAAACAGCGTGCCGACGCCGCCGATGATCGGACCCAGGATGATCTCGATCGAGCGGTGGATGCCGAAGACCTGCTCGGGGAAAAGGCTGTTGTAGTAGAACGCCGAGAACACCCCCGCCACCGAGGTCATCGCCGCGCTCAGCGCCACCGCCCCCAGCTTCCAGCGGAACACGTTGATTCCCAGCGCCTTCGCCGCCTCTTCGTCCTCGCGGATCGCGCGCCAGTAAAATCCCACCCGGGACCTCGACAGACGCGCGCAGAGCGCGAGCGCCAGCGCCGCGAGAATGAGCGCCGCGTAGTAGTACATGATGGGGGGACCGCGGAAATTCAGCAGGTCCCATGCGCCGTGGCGCCCGACCTTGAGAAACATGCCGCCGGGACCACCCGTCCACGCAAGATGATCGAAGCCGATGCGCGTGAACTCCGCGAAGGCGATGGTCAGCAGCGCCAGGTACACGCCCGAGATGCCGAAGCGAAACGCGAGAGAGCCGATCGCCAGGCCGCCGAGAGTGCAGGCGATCATCGCCACAGGCAGTCCCACGACGGGCGGAACGCCGTGGTGAACGAAGAGTCCGCCGGCCACGTAGCCTGCCACGCCGACGTAGAGGGCGTGCCCGAGCGACAGTTGCCCGGCGAAGCCCATCATGACGTTCCAGGCCTGGCCCGCGTAGGCGAACCAGAGGATGAGGGTGGCGACCGACAGGGCGTACGTTCCCGCGAACGCCGGCAAGGCCACCAGCAGCGCGCCGATGAGCGCCAGCGCGCGCCCGGACCGGGTCATGTCTTCCTTCCCAGCAGCCCGCGCGGCCGCAGCAACAAGACGACGATCAACAGTCCGAAGCTGAACATGCTCTTGGCCGACGGGGCGACGAGGAGGCCGGCCAGCGCCTCGGAGACGCCGATCAGCACGCCGCCCAGCAGCGCGCCCGCCATCGAGCCGAGTCCGCCGACGATGACGATCACGAAAGCCAGCAGCGTGAAGGCGGGGCCGGCCGACGGCGTGACGTCGACCAGCGCCACCATCGCGCAGCCGGCCACCGCCACGCACACGGCGCCGATGCCGAAGGTGAGCGCGTACAGCCGCCGGACGTGAAGGCCGACAATCAGCGCGCCGAGGTGATTGTCCGCGCACGCGCGAATCGCCGTTCCGACCCGCGTCTTCTTGAAGAAGACCAGCAGCCCCAGCGCGGTCGCCAGCGCGACACCGGCCGCGTAGAGGCGCGTCTTGTCGATCAGGATCCCGCCCATCGCCAGCGAATCGAGCTGATAGTCGGTCTGCACGCCGCGCGCGTCGGGCCCGAAGATCGCGAGCAGCGCGTTCACCAGGATGATGGCCACCGCCACCAGCAGCATGAACTGCGCGTGCTCGGGGCGGGTGACGAACGGGTTGATCACCACCCATTGCAAGGCGTAGCCAAAGACGAAGAACGCCGCCCCCACGGGTATGATTGCCAGAAAAGGATCCAGCCCCAGCCCCAGCCCCGCGAACAGCACGGTGGCGGCGTACATCGCCACCGTCATCATCTCGCCGTGAGCGAAGTTCACGACGCGCACGACGCCGAAGATCACCGACAGCCCCAGGGCCATCAGGCCATAGACGAGGCCCGTCAGGACCCCGGCGATCACGACATTGGCGATCAGATCGGCGGACAACTAGGTCTTGTAATACGGCGCCGGGAAGACCGGCTTCGCCTCGGCCGCCGAACTGGGCAGGACCACCCGAGGCATGCCGTCCAGGTTCTGCAAGCTCGCCGAGCCGATGCCTTCGACCTGGCCCTTGGCGTTGAACTTGATCGGACCGCCCAGCGTCATCTTCTCGGTGATGTTGGTCAGCCGGATGGCCTCGGCCAGCCCCTCCGGATCGGTGCTGCGTGCGCGCTTGAAGGCGTCGGCGGCGACGAGGATGGCCTCGAAGGTGAACCCGACGTTGAGTCCGTTGAACACCAGCTGATCCTTCGGGTATCGCTTGAGGAACGCCTTTTCAACCAGCTTGGTCAGCTTCGCCTTCGGGTTGTACCAGGGCACGTTGGAGATGGCGTGGCTGGCCAGCTTGCCCAATGTCTTGAAGTACTGCTCCTCGTACATGCCGGGCGACCCGGGGCTGATGATACCCATCGGGTTCCAGCGCTGCTTGACCATCTCGCGGCGCAGGATGATGGCGTCGTTCAGGCGGCAGACCAGCAGCAGGAAGTCGGCGCCGGTGGCCTTCGCCTTCGCCACCTCCACCGAGAGATCTTTCGCGGCCGGGTCGTACGCGATGTCGTCGACGATCTTGAACGGCAGCTTCGTGCGCGCCGGCAGCATGGCCTGGATCGCCTTTGTCATGCCCTGACCGAAGGTGTCGTTCACGTGCATGTAGACAGCCGTGCGCGGCGCCGCGCCCGTCGCCGCGAACAGGTCGCCGATCAGGTCCAGGCCGTTCCGGACGATGTCACCCGCCGTCTGGAAATTCCGGAAGACGAACTTGTAGCCCTGCTCGGTGATCTGCGGCGCGGCGGCGATGTTGATGATGAAGGGCATCTGGCGCTGCTCGGCGACCTGGGCGATGGCCGAGGCAGCGCCCGAGTCGAAGGGGCCGACCAGGACATTCGCCCCCTCGCCGATCAGGCGCTCGGCGCGCGTGCGGGCGGTGTCGACGTTCGATTCGAAGTCGGCGTTCAAGAGCTCGATGTCGACGCCCAGCAGCTCCTTGATCACGCCCGGCGCCAGGTCGGCCCCTTTCTGGCACGACTGGCCGATGAGCCCCAGGTACCCCGACCGCGGCAGGAGCAAGCCCACGCGCAGCTTTCGGGTCTGGGCGCGCCCGATCCCGAACCGCGAGACGGCGGCCAGCGCCCCCGCGCCCGTCGCGATGGTGAATTGACGTCGATCCATCCCGAGCCTCCTGGTGCCGCGGTATCTTATTCCGCAGACCAGCGCCGTTCGTCCAGATGAAACGGCGCGTCCATTCGAGGCTATCGAGACACATCGTCAGGCCGTCGATGACCCCCGCGCGAACCTGCGGCGCGTACTCCGCGCGTGAGGCAGAGGTCCTCCGGCCTGCCGTCCGGTTGACGACCGCCATGAGAGCGCGAAGGTCAAGCGCGCCGGGTGGCCGATGGGCAGCGTGAGCATCGAGGACCTGCAAAAGGCGAAGTTTCCCGGGGTTGCCCCTTTGACGCAGGCGTTTGCCGCGGCAATATGTAACTTCGCGTCTGAAATACGTTTGCTGGTTGACTGTTTTTACGTCCATATGTAAGGTTGCATACGTATTTGGCAACAAATACGTACATCAACCTGCAAGCTGCTCGGAGGTACGACATGAGGAAGTGGAGTCAAGGTCTGGCGATCGTGTTCGTGACGGCGATCACAGGCAGAGCGATGGCCGAAGGAGCGACGATCGAGGTCGTCAAGGAGAAGGATCAGTCGTTGCTCGCGTCCTTCAATCATTTCGACGCCACATGCGCCAGCGGCCTCAATTCCGCGCTCGACGTGCAATGGAACTCGTCCCTGACCCGGGCCGACGGAACGACCACCTTGCAGTCGGTTGCGTTCCTCACGCTTCATTATGTGAACACGTGCACCGGCGACGACGTGCTCTATTCGGGTTTTGCCCTGAACACCAACGGCAGCGTCAGCACCGATTTGGGGCACGGCCACTTCGACGCCGTCGTCCCGGTGATGACCGATCCCGACCCGGAGACGGGCCTTTTCTTGAGCGGCACCGTCAACGTGAGCCTGGACTTCACAGCCAACGGAGCCACGGCCACCGTGCGCGACCACACCCACTCGAAAGGCGGCGGCGTCGTCACGATGAACAACTTCACCGTCTCCAGCCGGCCTGGTGTGGCGACCGGCACCGCGAACGCGACACTCCAGGGCAACAACGGCAACACGTTCAACGTCGAGTTGATCGGAGGCCAGCCGTCGTTGAGCGCCTCGCTGGGCAAGGACGGCTTCGGGTCGATGACGATCGTGACCAAGGCGCACTGAGCCGCCCCGTGGCCCGCCGCTAGCGGTCGCGCCGAAGGCGCGAGGGTGGGGAGGGTGGGCTGTCCGTCCGCGTATGCAGACTGCCCGTGAAGACGGGGACAGGCTGCTAGCGGCAAGGACCGGCGATCGCGAGATCGGTCGCCGGTCCTTTTCTCATTCCGTTTTCCAAGCTGGTAATCCCGCTCATCGCGTTTCAGGCCTCCGCCTGGGGACCTTGTTCGTCGGCGATGACCGCCGAGGGATCGAGGCAGCAGCGTTTGAACTTGCGACCGCTGCCGCACGGACAGGGATGGTTGCGCGCGACCAGGCGAGCGGTGGCCGGGACCAGAAACGCAATCTGCACCTCTTGCGGCCGGATGATCTGCGTCCCTTCCGCACCGGCGACCGCCACCTCGAAGGCCGGAGCGACGCCGTCGCTGGCGATGCGCAGGGGACGAACGGTCAACTGGCGCCCGCCGCGATCGATCACGACGTCGGCGCCGTAGAGCACGCCTCGCTGCAGCGCCAGGACGGGCGGCAACGCGCGCAGAGCGACTGGACGCCCGGCCGGCGCCCGTGGCGACGGCGGCGGATCCAGAGCGCGCCCGACCGCCGAAGTCGCCGCCGGGCGCGCGATCGCGGCGCTGGCGGCCGGCGCGACGCGCGACTCGGCACGACGGCGCAGATGGCGGACGGCTTCGACCCACTGGGGGTCGGGCGGCTCGACGATCGAATCCTCGCCGTGCTTCCCGGGGGACCTGTCCGGCGGGCGTCGCTGGTCGCCTTCGAGATCGTCCTGGGGCTCCCTTGGCTCTTCCTCGCGACCGTCCCTGCAGTCCTTGCTCAGGCGCACGCGGGGGGCCATGCCCGCGTCGACGAGACGCCGCTCGATCGAGGCGCCCAGGCGCTCCGGCGCCGCCAGGGAGGACGGCCCCACGCCCGGAGGCGTTCGCGCACCCTCTCGGCGGGCGACCTCTCGGCCCACGCGGTCACTGCCGTCCAACGCGGATGCAGGCGCGGCGGGTCCGCATCGTCGCCGTCGATCACCATCCCCTGGCGCAGCCGATCGACGATCGCCTCCGCCGGCTCGGGCAGGTTCGCAGGCGCGAGCAGCATGCCGAGACGCTCGTCGTCTTTCTTGAAGAGACGCCCCGAAGTCAGGCGCGGCCGCAGCGTGGCCACCGCGGCCACCACCATCGCCTCCGGCCAGCTGGTGTCACGGCCCGACGGCGCCCGCGGATCGGCCGCCGGCGCGGAGCGGCTCGCACGGAGGAGCCCGGCCAGCACCGGACGCAGCCAGGACGCGAGCGGGCCCGGCAACAGATTGAGGGCCGACGGCTGATTGCCACGGCTCCCGTAGTAACTGTAAGGGCGGATTTCGAACAGCAGCCCGGCCTTCTGCACGCGATCGATCCCGTGCCGGGCGTCGTCGCCGATGATGGTGACCGCTTCGAAGACCAACGTCTCGAGGGGAAGCCCTTCCGGCGCCTCGATCAGAATGGCCAGGATCACCGCCGCTTCCACGCCCAGCCGATCGAAGAGGCGCCGGGCCTGCGCGTGATCGGCCAGGCACGCGTCGATCTCCGTGACGAAGTCCCCCGGTGTCGTCCCGAACAGGCCCTGATACCAGTCGCGGGCCGCCTTCTCCGTCGAAAAGGCGCGCATGAGGCGCTTTCCGGGCGAGGCCCCACGGAAATCGGGACACTGGCACCCGGCCTCGCTCACGGCGGCGCTCCGGCATCGCCCGCCGCCAGGGATTCTCCCGGCACCCAGTCCTCGATCTCATAGCGGTAGCCCTGCTCGGCCAGGAACATCTGCCGGTGCAAGGCGAAGCTCTGCTCGTCGCTCTCCGCGGTGACCAGCGAGTGGAACGTCGCCACCCGTTCCTTGGGTCGAAGGATGCGCCCCAGCCGCTGCGCCTCCTCCTGGCGCGAGCCGAAGGCGCCCGAGATCTGAATCAGGACGCTGGCGTCGGGCAGGTCGATCGAGAAGTTCGCGACCTTCGAGGCCACCAGCACCGGGACCGTCCCGGCGCGAAAGGCGGCGTAAAGGCGCTCGCGCTCCGCGTCCGCCGTCTCGCCGGTCACGAGAGGCGCCGCCAGGAGGCGCGCCGCAGCCTGCACCTGCGACAGGTATTGCCCGACGACCAAGATGCGATCGTGCGGGTGGGCGTCGACAAGCGCGCGCAGCACGTGCATCTTGCGCGGGTTCTCCGCCGAGATCCGATAGCTCTCCTGCGCGCTCTCCGCGCTGGCGGCCGCGATGCGAGCGCCATCGTCGGCGCCCACGCGCACCTCCACGCAGCGGGCCCGCGCCACCCAGCCGTTGGACTCCATCTCCCGCCAGGGGACGTCGTAGCGTTTGGGGCCCACCAGCGAGAACACGTCCGCCTCTTTGCCATCCTCGCGCACCAGCGTGGCGGTCAACCCCAGCCGCCGCCGGGCCTGCAGATCGGCGGTCACCCGGAACAGCGGCGCCGGCAGCATGTGCACCTCATCGTAGATGATGAGACCCCACGGGTTGCGATCGACGAGCGCGAGGTGCGGGAAGGCACCTCCCTGGCGGCGCACCAGCATCGCGTAGGTCGTCACCGTCACCGGCCGCACGTCCTTGGTCGCCGCCGTGTACTCGCCGATGGCGTCGGCGGACAGATCGGTCTTGTCGCGGATCTCCCGGACCCACTGGTGCACGGCGGAGACGCCCGTGCAAAGGATGAGCGTGTTCGTCCCCAGCTCCGCCATCGCGCCCAGCGCGACCACCGTCTTTCCCGCGCCGCAGGGGAGCACCACCACGCCGTGCCCGCCCGCCACGAAGGCGCGCACGGCGTCCCGCTGGTAGTCGCGGAGGGCAAACGGCCGCCCCGTGCGCGTGCGCGCGAGCGCGCCCAGCGCCAGCGCGGCTCCCTCCGTGAAGCCGGCGCGATCCTCGACCGGCCAGCCGGCGTGAATCAGCACCTGCTTGAGCGTGCCGCGCGCCAGCGGCGCCACCAGGAAGTCGGAGCCCTGGCGCCCCGCCAGGTACGATTGCACGCGGGCCAGGGCGGCGACGTGCTGGGCGGCGAAATCGTCGCGCGCGCGCAGCAGAAGGCCCGTGCCGTCCGGTGTGCGTTCGAGAACCAGGCGGCCGTAACGCCCGAAGGCCTCGCGCACCTCGGCCAAGACATTCGCCGGCGCCAAATATTTGGCGTGTTTGTCCAGCGCGCGAAGAATGAAGCTCTCGGTGACGCCGGCGCTGGCCGCGTTCCAGAGCGACAGCCGCGACAGCCGGTAGGTGTGCACGTGCTCCGGGCTCTTGACCAGCTCGGCGAAGCGGGCCAGGGCGTCGCGCGCCTCGTCCGCCCCGCGCGCGTGGGTCTCGAGGAGCACCGACCCGTCCGATTGAACGATGTGCGGTCCGTCTGCGCGCGCCATGGCGTACGCTGCTGCGTTCGCGGGCCACCGGTCAACGGCAAACAGCGCCCTCCGTCGGCGGCGGCGCGCTGGTCCGGAGGGGCAACCGTCCCCTCGGCGTCCCGTCTCGATCCACACGCGGGCGCTCTCGGCGCCGGACCGGATCTGCATCCAGCTTTAGCCGTAGATCCCGCTCAGCATGCCGGTGTTCCAGCTCGGGTCGCCGTAGGTCGTCAATGCGGAGTATCCCCACGCCTGTGCGGTGGTCACCCAGAGATCGCTCGTGTAAGGCGGCTTCGGCACGGCGTAAGTTCCGTTCGGGACCTGACCGGCTTTGCTGTTCCCGACTTGAACGTAGCTGCCGCCTTTCAACTTCAGAAACTTGGCTCCGAAGAGAAGCACCGGCATGTCGACGGCGCCGTGAACGTTGCCGTTGCTGCATTCGTTCCAGAACACGACGGCGGTGTTGTCGAGCAGCGAGCCGCCCCCGATATCGGGCGTCGCTGCCATCTCCGCGAGCAGCTCCGCGGTCCTGTCGCAGCAGTACTTGTCGATCATGTACTGGGCGCCGTCCGGATTGCTGCCCTGATTGTGCGAGATGTCGTGGCACCCGCTGGAGTTGTTCATCGGGTTGCCGTTCGTATCCTTGTATTTGCCGACCAGCTCCGGGTCCTGAAAGACGTT
>DATKEU010000086.1:0-11020 GCA_035544495.1 Polyangia bacterium
CGGCGGGCGGCAACGGCGCCGTTCGCCGCCTGGCTGCTGGGCGCCGTCCTGGCCGCCGCCGGCTGCGCCGCCTTCGCGCCGATCGCTCCGGCCCTGAACCAGGCCGACGCCGACCGCCTGACCGCGCGCGGCCCGGCGGTCACGCTGGCCGAGCTGCAAGAAGGGCGATCGCTCTACATCGGCCGTTGCGCCGCCTGCCATCGCCTGCCCCGCCCGGACGCCTACGGCACCGATCGCTGGCCGATCTTCGTCGACGAGATGGCGGCGCGTGCCCAGCTGACGCCGCCCCAGGCGGGCGCCGTGCTGCACTATCTGCTGGCGGCCCGCGAGTCCGCCGACCAGAAGCACTAGCGCCCGGCCTATGACCCGCGGCGCGGCGGCTTGGCGGCGGGCTGCGTGCGCAGCTTCGCGGCGTCGGACGGGCAGAAGCCGCCGGGCTCGCCGCGCGCCTTCGCGCACAGGCCGTAGATCTCGTGCCGGTGGCTGGTGATGACGAACCCGAACCCGGTGGCCACCCGGCGCTGCAGCGCCTCGAGGGCGTCGTTCTCGAACTCGATGATGTAGTGGCACTTCTCGCAGATCAGGTGATCGTGGTGCTTGCGCGAGCCCGCCCGCTCGTACAGCGTCCGGCCCTGTTCGAAGTGCCGCTCGTGCGCCAGCCCGGCTTCTTCCAGCAGGCGCATGGTCCGATAGACCGTCGAGAAACCGACGGCCGGGTTCTTGGCCTTCACGACCGCGTGCAGATCGTCCAGGCTGATGTGGCCGGCCATGCTCAGGAACTCGTCGACGATGAGATCCCGCTGCCGCGTCGACTTCAGCCGCTTTTTCGACAGGAAGCTTTGCCAGAGATCGCCGGCGGAACCACCGCCGAGCGACGGGCGTGTCTTGACGGACATGGGTCAGCGCGAAGATAGCAGGCGGGCCGGGGGGGCACCTAGGAAGAAGGACGGAAAACAGGACGGGCGGCGGCCGGGGATGGTAACTCTCAAGGTGTGCTGTCGACGATCGTGATAGGGGCGCTGATGCTGGCGGGCGCTCCCGGCCCGGGCGCGCCCGGAACCAAAGGTGCCGCTGCGGCCACCGCCGCTGGCGCGAAGGCGCGCCGCGGGCTGGAGACGAATCCGCGCACCGGGCTGGCGATGCCTTCTTTCGATCTGCTGGTTCGCGCGGTCAAGCAGCGCGATCGCGGGGCCACCCAGCGTCTGGTGGCGCGCCTCGGCCCCGGTCGGCTGGCGCAGGGGCTGGCCGCGACCGATCGGCGCGTGGTGCTGGCGGTGCTGGCGGCGGCGCCCGAGGCGCGCAGCGCCGTGCTGCTGGTGGATCCCGTCGCCGACCTCACCTCGTCGAGCGATCCGGCGGTGGCGGAGGCGGCGGCGCACACTCTCGGCCAGCTGCTCGACGGCGACGCGCCCGCCGAGCTGGAACAGTGGGACGTCCCGCCCGACAGCGTCGCGCACGGATGCGCGGCGCTGCGGGGTCTGGCGCTGCGCGGGCTGGCGCCGGCGCCGGCGCGGCTGGGGGCGCTGGTCGCGCTGGCGGACGCCGTCGCCACTTGCGGCGGCGACAGCGACGCGCTGCTGTCGCTGTTGCAAGAGCTCGACCCGGCCCTGCGTCGCGCCGCCGCCCACACCGTGCGTGCGCGGACGCCCGCCGCGCAGGCGGCGTTGCTGGCGGCGGCGCGCGATCCCGATGTCGGCGTGGCATCGGCGGCGGCGGCGGCGCTGTGCCTCGGGCGTCCCGCGTCGGGCTCCGCCGTCGAGGTGGCGCGCGGCCTGATCCTGCACCCGCGCACCACCGCCGACGACGCCACCGACATGCTCACCTGCCTGCTGGCGGCGGGGACGCCGGCCGACGCGAAGATCCTCGAGCAGATCCGCGGCGGGCTGCCCTCGCCGCTGCACGATCAATTGCTTCAGCTGGCCCCCGCTCCCGCTCCCGTCCCCGCCCTCGCGCCGACCGCGCCGCCCGCCAAGAATCCATGAGCGCGACCGGCACCACGGGCGGACACCTCACCCCCGATGCCGCGGGCACCGAGACCGAGGTCCTGGCGCGCGGGGCCCGCCGGGTCAGCGCGCTGACCATGCTGTCGCGCCTGCTGGGCCTGGTGCGCGAGCAGGTCTTCGCCCTGACCCTGGGCGCCGGCGCGGCCAGCGACGCGTTCCTGGCGGCGTTTCGCATCCCGAACCTGCTGCGCGATCTCTTCGCCGAGGGTGCGCTGTCGACGGCCTTCGTCCCCACCTACGTCTCGACGCTGCGTAACCGATCGCGCGCCGAGGCGTTCGCTCTCGCCAACCGCGTGCTCTCGACGCTGACCATCTACCTTGGCGTCCTGGCCGCGCTGGCGATGCTGTTCCCGCAGCCGGTGGTGGCGCTGGTGGCCACGGGGTTCGGCCCGGAGAAGGCGGCCCTGTGCAGCCAGCTCGTGCGCATCATGATGCCGTTCCTGCCCATCATCTCGCTGGCGGTGGTGGCGATGGGCGCCCTCAACGCCGAGGAGCGCTACACGGCGCCCGGCCTGGCGTCGTCGATGTTCAATCTGGTGGCCATCGCCGGCGGGCTGGCGGTGTACCTGGTCGCGCCGTCGGCGCGCGCGGCGGTGATGACCTGGGCGGCGCTGACCCTGGTCGGGGGGCTGGCGCAGCTGGCGATCCAGGTGCCGCCGCTCTGGCGTCTGGGGTTTCGCCCGCGCCTGCTGCCGGATCTGGCGCTGCGCGATCCCGGCACCCGCCGCATCGCCACGCTGATGGCGCCCGCGACGCTGGGCGTGGCGGCGGTGCAGATCAACGTCGTCATCAACTCGTCGTTCGCCAGCCTCATCTCCGACGGGGCGATCTCCTGGCTCAGCTATGCCTTCCGCCTGATGCAGCTTCCGATCGGCGTCTTCGGCGTCGCGGTGGGGACGACGGCGCTGACGCACCTGTCGCGCGACGCCGCCGCCGGGGACTGGGACGCCCTGCGCGCGACGTTGCGGCGCGGCCTGCGCATGGTCCTGTTCCTCACCATCCCGTCGACGGTGGGCCTGGCGCTGCTGGGCGAGCCGATCATCCGCCTGATCTTCGAGCACGGCCGCTTCCGCCCCGCCGCCACGCTGGAGACGGCGCGCGCCCTTCGCGGGTACGCCGTGGGCCTGGCCGCCTACTCGGCGATCAAGGTGATGGCGCCGTCGTTCTATGCCCTCGGGCGCACGCGCGTGCCCGTCGTCGCCAGCGTGGCCGCCGTCGCCGCCAACGTTCTCTGGAACCTGCTGACCTTCCGCACCCTCGGCCACGTCGGGCTGGCGCTGGGGACGTCGGTGGCCGCGCTGGTCAACCTGACCGTGCTGGTCGTCGCCTTCCAGACGAGCGTCGGCGGTCTCTTGTCGCGCGATGTCCTCTCGGCGCTCCTGCGCATCGCCGCCGCCTCTCTGGCGATGGGCGCGGCCGTCTTCGCGCTGGCCCGGGCGCTCGCGGGGTTGCCGCTGCCGCGCCTCCTCTCCTTCGCCGTCGCCGCGCTGGTCCCGGTGATCGCCGGCGCCGCCGTCTACTTCGCCGCCGCCCGCCTGCTGCGGTTGCCGGAGGTCGATTCGCTGCTCCGCCGCCGGCGGCGGCGCTCGTAGTACCGGGCCGGCTACGACGCCGTCGACCGGTGGCCGTTGTGGTTGCCGTTGGCCGGCGGCGGCGCGCCCGATGGGATCATCTCGCGGACCCGGTCGCAGGCCTGCGCCAGGTAGTCGCAGAAAAGCTCGACGGCGATCTCGGTGTCGCGGTCCAATTCCTTGCGGCCGTCGTCCCAGGCCATCTCCAGCGCTCCGTCATCGGGTTTGACACCGACCAGGATGAACCGGGCGCGGAACAGCCGGGGCGTCTTCCCCGCCGCCGCCACCTCGTCGAACCCCGTGCTGAACGAGATCGGCGTCGAGACGCGGCTGTTGGTCCGCCCGGCGAGATCCAGGCGCACGCACTGCGCGTCGAACACCGACGTCACCTCGCGCACGCTGGTCCAGACGTCGTCGATGCTGACCGCGCGGCGCAGGCGCTCGGCGAACGGGCGCACGGCGGCGCGCAACGCCCGGCTACGGCGGCGCTGCTCGGGCATGAACTGCCCGAGCTGGATGTAACCCAGCCAGCGCAGGAACAGAAAGGCCAGGATCCCCAGCACCAGAAGGATCGCCGCCGCCTGGCCGCTGGTGGCGTACGTCAGCATCAGCGCCAGCGCCCCGAACACCACGGTCAGCGCGTACAGGAAAAGCACGGCCTGGCGATGCGACAGCCCCAGAGCCAGCAGGCGGTGATGGATGTGTTCCTTGTCGGCTCGGAACAGCGGCCGGCCGCGCACCGCCCGCCGGCTCATCGCCAGGAGCGTGTCCATGATCGGCAGGCCAAGCGCGATGGCCGGGATCAGCACCGCCACCGCCGTCGACGACTTCTGGTTGGTCTGGATGGCGCTGGCCGCCAGCACGAAACCCAGGAACATGCTGCCGGTGTCGCCCATGAAGATGGACGCCGGGTTGAAGTTGTAGACGAGGAACCCGAGGATCGACCCGCCCAACGCCGCGCAGAACAGGATCATCAGCGGATGGCCGCGCTGCAGGGAGATGAGGAACGTCGTCGTCACCGCCACCAGCGCCACGCCGCCCGCCAGGCCGTCCAGGCCGTCGATCAGGTTCATGGCGTTGATGACCCCCACCATCCACAACAGCGTGAAGGGCATCCCCGCCCATCCGAGCGCGATCGGCTCGCCGAACGGGTTGGCCAGGTTGTCGATGCGGAAGCCGAGGTAATAAAGCAGCGCCGCCACCGTGAACTGCACGGCGAACTTTCGCTTCGCCCCCGCGCCCCAGAGATCGTCGTAGATTCCCAGCAGCGCGATCAGCACTCCCCCGACGAACAGGCCAATCACCTGGTTGCGGCCGGCGAAGAAGATGCGCCCCACCTCGCTGCGGAAAATGTAAAGACCGATCAGCGGAACGTAGAAGCCGGCGACGATGGCGATGCCGCCCAGGCGCGGCACCGGACGCCCGTGAATCTTTCGCGACGACAGCGCGTGGTCCAGCATCCCCAGCTGCAGCGCGACCATGCGCACCAGCGGCGTCAGCGCCGCCGCGCACAGCAACGAGAGCAAGAAGGCGATGCCGGCTGTTCTCATCGCGCCTCACGCGTGAGGAGCCAGTTGCCCAGGGCCAGCACGTCCATGCGGGTCTTGAGGTAGCAGGCCAGCGCGTCGCCCGGCGTGGCGACGATCGGCTCGTGCTCGTTGAAGCTGGTGTTCAGCACCAGCGGCACCTCGGTCTGCCGGGCGAACTCGCTGATCAGGCGGTGATAGCGCGGGTTGGTCCGGGCGCTGACCGTCTGCAGGCGGCCGGTGTCGTCGACGTGCGTGACCGCCGGAATGCGGGCGCGCTGCTCGGCCCGTACCTTGTAGACCATCAGCATGAACGGCGACGGCTCCCGCCGTTCGAAGAAATCCTGCACCCGCTCCTCGATGATGCTGGGGGCGAACGGGCGATAGGTCTCGCGGTGCTTGATGCGCGTGTTCAGGATCTGCTTCATGTCGGCGCGGCGCGGGTCGGCGACGATCGATCGATCGCCGAGCGCGCGCGGGCCGAACTCCATGCCGCCCTGGAACCAGCCGACGACCTGGCCGCGGGCCACGGCGGCGGCCACGTCGCGGTACAGCGTCTCGTCGTCGACGCGGCGGACGCTGATGGCCGCGTCCCAGCCGTTGCCGCGCGCCTTGTCGATCGCCGCCTCGATGGCGCGATCGTCGAAGCTCGGGCCGGTATAGGCGTGCTCCATCACGAACGCGCGCGGCTGGCGCAGCAGCGCGTGCTGGACGTAGAAGGCGGCGCCGATGGCGGTGCCGTCGTCGCCGGCGGCCGGTTGCACGAACACCTCACGGAAACCGGTCTTCTCGAAGATCTTCCCGTTGGCGACCGAGTTCAGCGCGCAGCCCCCGGCCAGCGACAGCCGCGGCAGCTTCGTCCGCTGGTAGAGATCGCCGAGGACGTGGAAGAAGATCTCCTCGTAGACGATCTGCGCGCTGTGGGCGAGGTCGGCCCAGTTGCCGAAGAACTCCGGGTCCTCCGGATCGCGCGGCGGTCCCAGCAGCTCCGACAGTCGATCGGAGAAGACGCGGCCCAGCTTGGGCGAGCCCTCGTCCCACGACATCTCCACGCCCTCCGTGTGGTGCTGGAAGTAGTCGAGGGCCAGCTCGAAGCGCCCGTCGGGCCGCGGGTGGATCAGCTTGCGCATCGCCTCGACGTGGGTCGGCTTGCCGTACGGCGCCAGCCCCATCATCTTCCACTCCTCGCCGTACTTGTGAAAACCCAGGAACTGCGTCACCGCCGTGTAGAACAGACCGGCGGAGTGCGGGAACTCGACGCGGTCGATGATCTCCAGGTCCAGCCCGCGCCCCACGCCGCGCATGGTGGAGACGAAGTCGCCGAAGCCGTCGATCGACAGACAGGCGGCCTCTTCGAACGGCGAGACGAAGAAGGCGCTGGCGATGTGAGACTTGTGGTGCTCGACGTTGTGGAACTTGGCGGTGATGCGATCTCCGTCGGGGGCCAGGGCGGCGCGCAGGGCGTCGTCCACGCCGCGCACCTTGGCCACGTTGGCCAGGCGGTTCTTCACCATCTTGGTGAACGAGGGCCGCTTCTGCAGCGCGAACAGGATCTTCTTGTGCAGGTTAGCCTTGGGATCGCGGGAGATCGCGACGTGCTGGAGCTCCGACGGCGCGACCGCCCCCTGCTGCAGGACCGCCTTGGCCGCCAGCGCGGGGAACCCGGCGCAGTGCTTGTGGCGGTTCAGCCGTTCTTCCTCGACCGCCGACACCAGCTGGCCGTCCTTCACCAGGGCGGCCGAGGCGTCTCCGTGGAAAGCGTTCAATCCCAAGATATTCATGCGAGGTGAAATGTATGTGGCGCGAAGCGAGGCGTGCGCGACGGACAGAGCAACTTCGCGGCACATGATATATGTTGCCGCGCTCGATGGAAACCGGAGCCTAGGCGGGATGTGCGGTATCGTGGGCATCGCGCGCTTCGGCGGCAAGCCCGTGGCCCCGGACGAGATCGACGCCATGGTGGCGACCCTGATCCACCGCGGGCCCGACGACAGCGGCCGCTTCGTCGAGGCGGGCGTCGGCATCGGGATGCGCCGCCTCTCCATCATCGACGTCAGCCCGCTCGGCCATCAGCCGATGGGGAACGAGGACGGCGCCGTGCAGATCGTCTACAACGGCGAGGTCTACAACTTCCTCGACCTGCGCGCCGAGCTGGTCGCCGCCGGCCATCGGTTTCGCAGCGGCACCGACACCGAAGTGCTGGTGCACGGCTACGAGCAGTGGGGCGCCGCGGCGCTGGTGGCGCGCCTGGAAGGGATGTTCGCCTTCGCGCTGCTCGATCGGACGCGGCGGCGGCTGTTTCTCGGGCGTGACCGCTTCGGGATCAAGCCGCTCTATTTGCGGCGCGCGGGCGGGCAGCTGTCGTTCGCGTCGGAGGTGCGGGCCTTCGCCGCCGACGGGCAGGGGCGGCCGGCGCCCGACGCCTCGTTCGTCGGCTCGTTCCTGTGCCTGGGATACCTGCCGTCGCCGGCCACGGCGTTCGCGGGCGTGACCAAGCTGCCTCCGGCCACGCTGCTGGAGATCGATCTCGCCAGCGGCGCCGAGACCGCGCAGCGCTATTACGAGCTAGCTCCCGCGCGGCTCGGCGGCCTGTCGGACGACGACGTGCTGGAGCAGCTGGATCAGCGGCTGCTGGCGTCGGTGGCGGGGCACCTCATCGCCGACGTGCCGACGGGCGTGTTTCTCTCCGGCGGGCTCGATTCCAGCGCGCTGACGGCGTACGCGGCGCGCGACGGCCGGCCGCCGCCGCGCACGTTCTCGATCGGGTTTTCAGCGTCGGATCGCGGGGACGAGACCGCGTTCGCCGCCGCGGTGGCGCGCCAGGTGGGCAGCGACAACGTGCGCATCGATCTCGCGCCGGACGCGCTCGGCGGCCTGCCCGAGATCGTCGGCGCCATGGAGGATCCGCTGGCCGACAGCGCGGCGCTGCCGCTGTGGCACCTGTGCAAGGGGACGCGCGCCCACGTCACGGTCGCGCTGTCCGGCGAGGGCGGCGACGAGGTGCTGGGCGGCTATCACCGTTACTTCTGGGGCTGGCTGGCGGAGGCGTCGGGCGCGTCGGCGCTGGCGGCGGCCGCCAGTCCAGCGGCCGGTGGCGCCGGCTTTCTCGAGCGGCTGGTGCCGGCGCGGTCGAAAGGCGCCGGCAATCTCGCGCGGCGCGCCGCCAAGCTGCTCGATTCGCTGCGCCTGCCGGAGAGCGCGCGTTACCTGCGCTGGTTCGAGCTGTTCGCCGCCGACGAGCGCGCGGCGCTGGGCGCGCCCGACGCCAGCGCCTGCCATCAGCGCATCGACGAGCTGTTCGATCGCGCGCGCGCGCAGGGGCTGGATCCGGTGCAACGGCTCCAGTACGTCGATTTCTCGTCGATGCTGCTCGACAATCTGCTGCTCAAGGCGGACAAGCTGTCGATGGCGCACTCTCTCGAGGTGCGCGTGCCGCTGCTCGATCGCGCCCTGGTCGAGCTGGGGCTGGGGCTTTCGCCGCGCGGCAAGATCGGCCTGCGGCGTGACAAGCCGCTCCTGCGGCGGCTCCTGCGGCGCTGCCTGCCGCCGTCGGTGACCGAGCGCCCCAAACGCGGCTTCGAGATCCCGGTCGACCGCTGGCTGCGCGAGCCGGCGACCGAGCCGATGCGCCGGCAGCTGGTCGGCGGCGCGCTGGTCAAACGCCTGGGCCTGTCGGCGGCGGCGCTGAGTACGCTGGTGGCGCGCCACCTCGCCGGTCAGGATCTCGGCCGCAAGCTGTTCGCCCTGCTGACGCTCGACGCGTGGGCCGAACGCTTCGCCTGACCCGCGCCCTGCGAAAGTGACGCGCGCCGGGAGATCATCTCACCGGCGCGCCCTGATCCGCTACTCGACTGGTCTGAGCTAGCGCCGCTGGGCGCCGCCCAATCTATGGCCTTTTGAGCGCGAGCCTCGCTCGCGGGCCGGGTGATGGTCTAGGGCTCGTCGACCAACTTCAATTCACAACGAAACAGGCTGGTCCTGAGGAGGTTAACTCCGCTCGGGCTCCTTTACTCCGAGTCGGGTCAGGTGGCGAAGAGGATCCCTACCGTTCATGAGGGTTCGTTTGGCCATGCTTTCGTCCTCCTTTTGGGCCAGTCGCTCGCGGATGTCCCAAATTCATCGTAGCGTGATGGCTCCGTTTTCGCCACTTCTAAGAGACGCGTTTTGCGGTATGAAGGCGGCAAATGTCGACGGAGAAACCCGGCAGCGGCGGACGGGGCGCGCGCTTTGTCAACGCGATGGATGACGCGGCGGCGGCGCTGAACGCCTCGGTGGACTTCGATCGCCGCCTGCTGCGCGACGACGTCCGGGGCAGCCAGGCGCAGGCGCGCATGCTGGCCGCCGTGGGCCTGATAACGCCCGCGGACGCCGACACCATCATCCGGGGCCTCGACGCCGCGGCCGCGGAGTTCGAATCGGGCGCCCGCAAGCTGGACCCGGCGCTGGAAGACATCCACATGAACGTCGAGGGGCGCCTCATCGAGCTCATCGGCGAGCCGGGACGTCGCCTGCACACGGCGCGCAGCCGCAACGATCAGGTGGCCACCGACCTCAAGCTCTTCGCGCGCGCGGCGGCCATCGAGCTGGCGGCGGCGATCGATCGCGCCCGCGTCGCGCTCGTGCGGCGGGCGCGCGAGCACGCCGACACGCTGTTGCCCGGGTACACGCACCTGCAGCGCGCGCAGGCGGTGACGCTGGGCCATCACCTGCTGGCTTACGCCGAGATGCTGGCGCGCGATCGCGGGCGCCTGCTCGACGGCGCGCGCCGGGCCGCGGAGTCGCCGCTCGGCTCGGGGGCGCTGGCCGCCACCGGCTTGCCGATCGATCGGGCGGCGACCGCGCGCGAGCTCGGCTTCGACGGGCCGACACGCAACAGCTTGGACGCCGTCTCCGATCGCGACTTCGCCGCCGAGCTGGTCTTCGCCTGCGCCCTCATCGGCGTGCACCTGTCGCGCCTGGGCGAGGAGCTGGTGCTGTGGTCGACGACCGAGTTCGGCTTCGTGCGCCTCGGCGAGGGGTATTGCTCGGGCAGCTCGTTGATGCCGCAGAAACGCAACCCCGACATCGCCGAGCTGTTGCGGGCCAAGCCGGCGCGCGTGATCGGCGATCTCGTGGCCCTGCTGACGATCAGCAAGGGCCTGCCGCTGGCGTACAACAAGGACCTGCAAGAGTCGCAGGAGCCGCTCTACGACGCCGTCGAGACGGCGCGCCTCTCGCTGTCGGTGCTGCCGGGTTTGATCGCGGGGCTGGAGTTCGACACCGACCGCATGCGCGCGGCGGCCGACGATCCGGCGCTGGGCGCGACCGATCTGGCCGAGGAGATGGTCCGGCGCGGGATGCCGTTCCGCACCGCCCACGAGGTGGTGGGCCGCCTGGTCAAGACCGCCGAGGCGCGCAAGGTGTCGCTGCGCGATCTCGGCGCCGACGATCTGCGCGCCGTCGATCCCAACCAACCGAGCCTGATACCCGCCGTGCTCGACGCCCTCGATCCCGCGCGCGCCGTCGCCGCTCGCACGATCACCGGCGGCCCCGCGCCCGCCGCCGTCCGCCGCGAGATCGCCCGCCTGGAAGCCGAGCTGCGCGCGCTCGGCTTCGACGTCTAGCGCCGCCGGCGGATCCCGTCAGAAGACGCCGATCGCGGTGATCAGCGGATCGACGCCGCCGGTCGGACGCGGAGCGGGCCAGAGCATCACGGTGCTGGTCGGCGCGCCCGGGGTGTCGTCGGTGTTGCGATCGACGTTGCGGGTGACCAGGAACCCGGTGGTGAAACCCAGCGCGCCGCCGATCAGCGCGGCGATCGCCGTCTTGGCCCGAGTCGCGTCGCTGGGGTAGGCGCGCAGACAATCTTCGGTGGCGATGCAGCCCGTGATGCCGCCCCCGACCCCACCCGCCAGCGTCGCCAGATCGATCAGCAGGACGC
>DATKEU010000087.1:0-18982 GCA_035544495.1 Polyangia bacterium
CAGCTCAAGCCCCTCATCGCGGGCTGGATGAAGCTGCCTGGCTACGCGACGAAGATGCGGCGCTTCTTCGAGCTGGCCTTCCAGCAAACCCAGATCAGCGCCGCCGACTTCGCCGATCAGACGTTCCCTCGACAGATCGGCCTCAACAACACCACCGTGCCGCTGCTGGTCCAGAACACGCAGCAAAGCTTCGCCCGAACGATGATGCAGCTCATCGACGATGGGCGGCCCCTGATGGACGCCGCGATCACGAACCGCCTGATGATGACGACGGCGCTGAAGGAGCTGTACGCGTTTCTGGACGGCTGGGAGGTCGACGACACCGGCAAGGTCACCGACTACTTCAAGCGCGACAACCCGAAGCTGACGTTGACCGTCGAGGCCGCCCAGGGCCCGATCCCGATCGCGGACACGCTGGATCCGGCCAGCCCGAACTACATGCACTGGTACGACCCCGACGTGGCGACGGCCGTCGCCGCCGTCGCCGGCTGCAACGAAGATCCGATCGTCTACCCGGCGACCGGAATCGCGCTGCACTTCCTCCTCTATGGATCGCTGGAAGGGCGGAAGAACGCCGCCGGGACGAACTGCCCGCCCACTGGCGGCACGGCCGCGGCACCGCAGCTGACCACCGGCGACTTCGGCGACTGGTCGATGGTCACGCTGCGACCGCCGGCGGCCGGCGAAGCCACGACAAAGTTCTACGACCTGCCGGCGTTGCGCACCGCTACCGAGCTGGTGCTGTCCGTGCCGCGCGTCGGCTTCTTCAGCACGCCGGCGTTCTTCGCCAACTGGCAGACCAACATCAGCAACCAGATGCGGGTGACGCTGAACCAGACGTTGATCGTCGCCCTGGGTTCGTCGGTCGACGGGACCGACCCCACGCTGACGCCGGGCAATCCAGGCCTCGACGCCGCCCACGCCGGCTCCTCGAACTGCCTTTACTGTCACCAGACTCTCGACCCGCTGCGGTCGATCTTCGCCGCCACGTTCTCGTGGAATTACCACTCGCAGCTGGACCCGGCGTTCTCCGCCCAGAAGGGCATGTTCTCGTTCCGCGGCGTGACCCAGCCGGTGACCAGCGTGACCGACCTGGGCGCGCAGCTGGGACAGCACCCGCTGTTCCCGTCGGCGTGGGCGCAGAAGCTCTGCTACTACGTGAACTCCACCGCCTGCGACGACAGCGATCCGGAGTTCATGCGCGTCGTGGGTGTCTTTCGGGATTCGGGCTATTCGTGGAACGCGCTGGTGCAGGAGCTGCTCTCGTCGCCGCTGTCCACCAACGCCGCCGTCACGAAGACGGCGACGGAGAACGGCGAGATCGTCGCGGTGTCGCGCCGCGATCACTTCTGCGCCGCGCTGAATAACCGGCTCGGCTTCGCCGACGCATGCGGCCTGGACCTGGTGTCGAAGCGCCAGCTTCAGGGCGCCATCCCGCAGATCGTCGCCGGGCTGCCGTCCGACGGGTACGGCCGCGGCTCGACGGCGCCGGTGCTTCCCAACCAGTCGACGCTCTTCTACCGGGCCGGCACCGAGAACATCTGCGCCGGGATCGCCGCCGCCGTCATCGACGTGGCCGCCGCCAAGCAGCTCCCCGGCGTCATCACCTGGTCCAGCGCCGATCCGGCCACCGCCATCGGCGACTTCGTCGCCACCGTCATCGGTCTGGTCCCGTCGGATCCCCGGGCGGCGCCGGCGACCGCGCTGCTGAACGCGCACTTCGCGGCCGCCGTGAAACAGGGCGCGACCGCATCCGCGGCGCTGAAGTCGACCTTCATCACGGCGTGCCTGGCGCCGTCGGCCGTCTCCATCGGACTGTGACAGAGAGGGAGCTTCGAACATGATCACCCGCCGTCAAGCCATCCTGTCGACGCTCTTCGGGGGCGGGGCCGTCGGTCTGCGCGCCCTGGCCACCGGCCTGCCAGCGTCGTTCCTGGTCGACCCGCGCCGCGCCCTGGCGGCCGGCATGACGGCCGGCTGCTCCGCCTCTAGCCGCGCGCAGTACTTCGTCTTCAACACGCTGGGCAGCGGCGATCCGATCAACGCCAACGTTCCCGGCATGTATGACGATCCGATGATCACGCACAGCCAGGATCCGGCCATGGCGCCGGCGCCGCTGACCATCGGCGGAAAGATGTACACCGCCGCCACGCCGTGGACGACGCTGCCGCAAGCGGTGCTGGATCGGACGTCGTTCTTCCACCTCATGACCGACACGCCGGTCCACCCGAAGGAGCCCGACGTCCTGAAGTTGATGGGGCAGACCTACGGCGGCGAGATGCTGCCGTCGCTGCTGGCGCGCAGCATGGCGCCCTGCCTGGGAACGATCCAGGCGCAGCCGATCTGCGTCGGCGCCACGTCGCCGGCCGAGGGGCTGACGTTCGCCGGGGCGGCGCAGCCGATCATTCCAGCCCTGGCCCTCAAGAACACGCTCATCAGCGCGCCGGGGCCGCTGACCGATTTGCAGGCGCTGCGCGACCAGACGCTCGGCCAGCTTTACGACTTGTACAAGACGCAAGCCACGCCGGCCGAACGGGCGTACATCGACTCGCTCGTCCGCTCGCAGACCCAGGTGCGCAACATCAACCAGAGCCTGCTCGACGCGCTGAGCTCGATCAAAGACAACAGCGCCGATTCGCAGATCCTGGCCGCCATCACCCTCGTGCAGATGAACGTCACGCCGGTCGTCTCGGTGCACATCCCGTTCGGCGGCGACAATCATCGCGACATCGGCCTCGCGGCCGAGACGGCGCAGACCGTCTCGGGCGTGGCCACGATCGCCTCGCTGGTGCAACAGCTCGGGGCGCTGGGCCTGGCCGACAAGGTGACGTTCGCCTCGCTGAACGTCTTCGGCCGGACGCTCGGTCCCGTCAACACGGACGGCCGGCAGCACAACCCGAACCACCAGGTCTCGATCGCCATCGGCAAGCCGTTCCGGGGCAGCGTCATCGGCGCCGTCGCGCCGGTCCAGAACGATTACGGCGCCACGGCCATCGACTCCAAGACCGGCGCCGGCAGTGCGGGCGGCGACATCAAACCGCTCGACACGCTGGCGTCGTTCGGGCGGACGATGATGGCGGCGGTGGGCGTCGACGACGCCACCATCGGCGCCGCCGTCCTCTCTGGCAAGGTCATCACCGCCGCGCTCGCCTGAGCGACCCGCAGCCGCTCCGGTCGGCCGGCGTGTGGCATCATTCCGGGACCATGACGACCAGAATTGTGGCGAGGGTAGCGGGTATCGGTGCGTTGCTGGCGATCGGCGCTTGCTCGAGCGCTCCCGGGTCGCCGGGGGCCGGCAGCAGCGGTGGACGGTCGGGATCCGGCGGCTCCTCCGCGCCCGGTTCGGGCGGCGCGGCCGGGACCGGCACCGGCGATGCGTCGTCGCCGGTGGATCAGAATCCGGGTCCCGGCAGCGGCGGAACGCCTATGGGCGGCGCGGGTACCGGCGGCACCGGCGGCGCGGGCGAGGCGGGTGGCGCGCCGGGTGGCGACGCTGGCTCGATGGACACCGGCTCGGCCGACACCGCGGCGCCGGCGGGATTCACCATCCCGACGGTGACCTGGCCCAGCGCCGCCTGCATGGCCAAGGCCGCCGATCTGCTGAGCAAGATGACCAAGCCGGAGAAGGCCGCCCAGATGGTCATGGCGCTCGATCCCACCGCGGCGGAGGTGCAGACGCTGGCGCCGGGCGCCGTCTTTGCCGGCGGCAGCACCATTCCGCCGGGCGGATTCTCGGCGGCGTCGTGGAACACCACCATCGACGGGTACGTGCAGGCCGCCGCCCGCACGCGGCTGGCGGTCCCGATCCTCTTCGGCGTCGACGCCGTTCACGGGAACAACAAGGTCCTCGGCACGGTGATCTTTCCGCACAACGCCGGGCTGGGCTCCACGGGCGATCCGGCCCTCGTCGAGGAGGTGGCGCGCATCACCGCGCTGGAGGCGTCGGCCACCGGAATGACCTGGACGTTCGCTCCGGTCATCAGCGTGTCGTTCGATGATCGCTGGGGCCGGGTGTACGAGAGCTTCAGCGAGGATCCGACGCTGACCGGCCAGCTCAGCGCCGCCGCCACGCTGGGCCTGCAGGGCCGAATGGGTCTTGGCTCCGGCATGCCCGGCATCGTGGCCTGCGCCAAGCATTTCGCCGGCGACGGCCAAGCCACCGCCGGCACGTCGTCAAAGGCCGGGGCGGGCGGCATCGTCGATCGCGGCGACATTCGCATCGACGAAGCGGCGATGCGAAAGTTCGGCATCGCCCCGTACCTGCCGGCGATCGGCGCCGGGCTCGGTTCGATCATGGTCAGCGATGCGCGCTGGAACGGGCAAAGCCTCACCTCCAGCAAGCACATGATGATCGACATCCTGAAGGGCGAGCTCGGCTTTCGCGGGTTCATCGCCACGGACTGGAACGCGGCCACCGACAGCGGCGGCGGGATCGTCAACTCGATCAACGCCGGGGTGGACATGCTGATGCAGCCCGCCGACTGGAAGGGCGCCATCACCACCATCGCCGCAGGCGTTCCCGACGCGCGCATCAACGACGCGGTCACGCGCATCCTCTCGGTCAAGTGCCAGTCCGGCCTGTTCGAGTGGAAGCGGGATCCGTCCCTGCTGGCGACGCTCGGCTCGGCGGAGCACCGCGCGGTCGGCCGGCGCGCGGTGAAGGAGTCGATGGTGTTGTTGCAGAACACCAGCAAGGTCCTGCCGCTGGCCAAGACCAGCAAGGTCTGGGTGGGCGGCAGCGGCGCCAGCAGCCTGACCAATCAGTGCGGCGGCTGGACGATCACCTGGCAGGGAGACGCCAGTCAGACCCAGGGCACCACCATCGCGCAGGCGATCGGCAAGGTCACCGCGCCCGCGGCCAGCCTGGCGGCGGCCGACGTCGCGGTGATCGTGCTCAGCGAAGGGCCATACGCCGAGTTCCGCGGCGACGTGGCCAGCATCGACACGCTGCCGGCCGCGGACTTCGCTCTGCTCGACCAGGCGAGGGCGGCAGGCAAGAAAGTGGTGGCCGTCGTGATCAGCGGCCGGCCGGCGTTGATCACCAGTCACCTTGCCGCGGCCGACGCCTGGATCGCCGCCTGGTTGCCAGGCACAGAGGGCGACGGCGTGGCCGACGTCCTGTTCGGCGACTACCCGCCGACCGGCAAGCTGAGCCACAGCTGGCCGCGCACGCAGGCGCAGACCAACGTCACCGTCGGCGACCCGGGGTATGACCCGCTGTTCCCCTTGGGTCACGGCCTGACCTATTGATGTCATCGCCGCGCCAGCCCGCGCGGGGCGCTCACGCGCGCGCGAACAGGCGATCGTCCCACCAGACGGGGTGGTGCAGGCCGTGCTCGACGCGCGCGAAATCAGGGTGGTCGGGGTTCAGCAGGAAGTTGCGTTCGACGCGGGCGACGATGCTGGGCACGATCAGCAGCAGCGTGCGCTTCGATCGCTGCCAGGCCTCGCCGAACGCCTTCGCGACCTCGCCGTCCATCGTGTCCCAGCCGGGGTGAGCGGCCTCGGAGAACACCTCGTAGGTCGTCCCGTTCGGGATCAGGATGGTGACGAAGTGCTGGTGGGGCGGCAGGCTGCCGCTGCCGTGCACCAGCTTCTCCAGCATCGCCGTCGAGTGGTGCTCCGAGCAGTAGAGCATCGGGCTCGACGGCGTGTTCCAGCGGCCGGGGTACAGCTTCGATCCCGTGGCGTCGAAGATCGGGTGCGACCCCTTCGGGTCGCCGATGCGGTACCCGGCGAGCGCGCGGTCGAGGCGCTGCGGGGTCACGCAGCGGAGCCGTACCGCAGCCGCCCGAGGACGTCCTCGACCAGCCGCGCGCCGAGGTCCGTCCCCAGCAGGACGTCGATCGGTTTCCGGCCGCCGAGCAGCGGATGGGCGCGGAACAGGAAGGCGCGCGCGGCGCGGGCGTCGCCCCACACCTCCTCGGCGACGCTCCAGACGCCGGCCAGGCGGGCCAGGCGATCGCTCTCCTCGGCCGTCAGGCGCGACGTTCGCCGCGCCAGGGTCGCCTTGGGCACGATGTGGTACCGGAAGGAGGCGTCGTCCGGCGCGATGGCGCTCGCCAGGCGATACAGCGCCCGCACGGGCAGCCCCTTCCGGATCTCGTCGATCATCTCCAGCGTGGTGCGGCCCCGGGCGCGCCGCAGCCCCAGCGCGTGGGCCAGCCTCCTAGGCGGCATGTCGGGTCTTCCTCATATGAGACGCATCATAGGCTCACATGAGACCGGCGGCAAGGCGCGCCGCCGATCCCCGGCGGCGGCGAGGGGCGGGCGCTGCCGCTCGGCGTGACGCGATCTATCACGCGCGTGGCGCGCGCGGCGGCGCAGGCCCGCGAAGAAGATCGTGGACAGGGCGCTGGTCCGGTCCGACAATCCCGCTTCGCGCGGACGGTGGGAATTCGCGTAAGATGCCCGCCTCCCCAGCCCGCCAACGCCTTTCGTGCCTTAAAGGAGAGCCGATGAAAGCTGTCACCGCTTCGCCGTCGCCGTCGTCCTCGCCCTCGTCTTCGCGCCGCGGTCTGGCGCCGCTTCTCATCGCTGCTGTGGCCGGCCTGCTGGTGCTCGCGGCCGCGCCGGCGCGCGCGACCGATCTCCGTTCGACCGACGTCCAGCCAGACGGCTATCCGACGGTGGAGGCGGTCAAGTTCATGGGCGCGCAGCTCTCCAAGGCGACCGGCGGCAAGCTGAACATCAAGGTCTTCAGCAGCAGCGCTCTCGGCAGCGAGAAGGACACCATCGAGCAGACGAAGATCGGCGCCCTGGCGATGACGCGCGTGAACATCTCGCCCATGAACAACATCTGTCCGACGACCGTCATCCCGACGCTGCCGTTCCTCTTCAAGTCCAAGGAGCACATGCGCAAGGTGCTGGACGGCCCCGTCGGCGAGGAGATCCTGAAGGGCTGCGAGGCGCAGGGCTTCGTCGGCCTGGCCTACTACGACAGCGGGGCGCGGTCGTTCTACACGGTGAAGAAGCCGATCAAGACGCTGGCCGACCTCAAGGGGCTGAAGGTGCGCGTGCAGCAGTCGGATCTGTGGGTGTCGCTGATGGAGGCCTTGGGCGCCAACGCCACGCCCATGCCGTACGGCGAGGTCTACACCGCGCTCAAGACCGGCCTGGTCGACGGCGCCGAGAACAACATCCCCTCCTTCGAGAGCTCTCGGCACTTCGAGGTGGCCAAGTTCTACTCGCGCACCGAGCACTCGATGGCGCCCGAGGTGCTGCTCTTCTCCAAGAAGGTCTGGGACGGCCTGTCCGACGGAGACCGCAAGGCGATCCGCCAGGCGGCCAAGGATTCCGTCCCTTACATGCGCAAGCTGTGGGACGAGCGCGAGGAGAAGTCGCTGGGCATCGTCAAGGCGGGCGGCGCCCAGATCATCGAGGTCAACAAGGCGTCCTTCCAGGCGGTGACGAAGCCCGTCTATGACAAGTTCGTCACCGATCCCAAGATGCGCGACCTGGTCAAGCGCATCCAGGACACCAAATAGCCGCCGCGGAAAGGCGCGCGGCGCGCCCCGCCGCGCGCTGAAAGAAGTCGTCATGCTCACCCGAATCTGCGCCCGCATCGCCCGCACCTGCCTGCAGCTGGGCGTGGCCGGGCTGGTGCTGCTGCTCGCCGCCGTCGCCTACCAAGTCTTCGGCCGCTATGTTCTCAACAACACGCCGACCTGGGCGGAGAGCCTGGCCCTGGTGCTGGTCTTGTACGTCACGATGCTGGGCTGCGCGGTGGGCGTGCGCGACGCCGGGCACATCGGCATGGAGCTGCTCGGTGATCTGCTGCCGGAGCGCTGGAAGAAGCCGACGGAGATCCTGATTCACGTGCTGACGCTGATCTTCGGCGCGCTCATGGCCTGGTTCTGTTTCCAGCTGCTCTTGTCGGTGCGGGAGTACATGATCCCGACGCTGCACATCTCCGAATCGTGGCGCTACGTGCCGCTGGTGGCGGCGGGCGTGCTGATCGTGCTGTTTTCCATCGAACACATCGTGGCGCTCTTGCGCGACCAGGAAGTCAAGCCGGCATGGCACTAGCGATCCTCAGCATCTCCTTCTTCGGCCTGCTGGTGCTGGGCGTGCCGGTGGCGTTCTCCATCGGCCTGTCGGCGCTGGTGACGATCCTCTACGAAGGCCTGCCCATGGCCGTCATCTTCCAGCAGATGACGTCGGGCATGAACGTCTTCTCGTTCCTGGCCATCCCGTTCTTCATCTTCGCCGGGGAGCTGATGCTCTACGGCGGCATCGCCGACAAGATCGTCGCCTTCGCCAAGGCCGCCGTCGGGCACATCCGCGGCGGCCTGGGGATGAGCAACGTCGTGGCCTGCACGCTGTTCGGCGGGGTGTCGGGCTCGCCGGTGGCCGACGTGTCGGCGATGGGCGCGGTGATGATCCCGATGATGAAGAAGGAGGGCTACCACGCCGACTACGCCGTGAACGTCACCACCCACGCCGCGCTGGTGGGCGCGCTGATGCCGACCAGCCACAACATGATCATCTACACGCTGGCGGCCGGCGGGAAGGTGTCGATCGCCAGGTTGATCCTGGCCGGGCTGATCCCCGCCTTCGTCCTCACCGTCTGCAACATCGTGGCGGCGTATCTGGTGGCGGTCAAACGCGGCTACCCGGCGGGAAAATTCCCCGGCTGGAACATGGTGGCGCGGACGTTCGCGGCGTCGATCCCGGGCCTGCTGGTCGTCCTTCTGATCCTGGGCGGCATCCTGTCGGGCGTGTTCACCGCCACCGAATCGGCGGCCGTCGCCGTGCTGTACTCGCTGTTCTTGAGCGTGGTCGTCTACCGCACGCTGAAGTGGGAGCAATTCCTGAAGGCGGCCAGCAAGGCGGTGAAGACCACCGGCGTGGTCCTGCTGCTGATCGGCATCTCGGCGGCGTTCGGATACATCATCAGCCTGTACGAGGTGGCGGCGCTGACGGGGAAGCTGCTGTCGGCGATCTCGAGCACCCCGTGGGTGATCTTCTTCCTGGTCAATCTCATCCTCTTCATCCTGGGGACGTTCCTGGACATGGCGGCGACGATCCTGGTGTGCACGCCGATCTTCCTCCCCATCTGCCAGGCGTACGGCATGGGCGAGATCCAGTTCGGGATCATCATGCTCATCAATTGCGCGCTGGGGCTGAACACGCCGCCGGTGGGGACGACGCAGTTCGTGGGCTGCGCGATCGGCGGCGTCTCGGTCGGGACTGTGATGCGCACCATCTGGCCGTTCTACGGCGCGTTGATCGCAGCGCTGATGCTGGTGACGTACGTGCCCGGGTTCTCCCTGTGGCTGCCGAACTTGATCCTGAAATGAAAGACCGCCCGCGCCGGCGACGGCGGTGGCGGCCGGAGGCGAGCTCCGATCACGACATGCGCGGGCGGCGATCCGGACCGGGAGCCGCGGCGTCCTCTTGCCTCGCGTGCGCCGCCTGCGCGCTGCTGGCCGCCGCGGCGGCCTCCTGCACGCGCCAGCGGCCGGGCGGCAGCGCGGCGCACGCCGACGGGGCGGCGGCGGCTTCGTCGCGCGCGCCGGCGCCTCCGGCCGAGCCGATCGAGCTGGCGCTGCTCTACTCGGCCAACGTCCGCGGGCAGGTGGCGCCGCCGGCCGCGCCGCCCAGCGCGCTTGGCGGGTTGGCGCGGCGGGCGACCCTGGTCGATCGCGCGCGCTTGCAGGCGAAGGCAATCGTCCAGGTCGACGCGGGCGATTTCCTTCCCGCCCTGGATGATCCGGCGTTCGCCGCGCCGGCCGCCTTCGAACGGCGCGCGCGCCTGGTGCTGGCGGCGTATCAGCGCATGGACGTCGACGCGGTCACGCTGAGCCCGCGCGAGCTGTCGATCGAGCCGCAGGCGCTGCGCCGCTGGGTGCGCGAGGCAAAGCTTCCCGTCGTGCTGGCCAACCTCAAGGGCGACGACGGCAAGCCGGCGTTCCCGCCCGGGCGCCTCATCACCGCCGGCGGCCACAAGGTCGGCGTGCTGGGCGTGACCGAGACGGGGGGCGAGAACCAGACGGTGAACCTCGGCCGCCAGATCATGCTGGAGGATCCGATCGCCGCCGCCGTCCAGACGGCGCGCGCGTTGCGGGCCGACGGGGCCGAGCTGGTGATCGCGCTCGTCAACGCGCCCATCGAGTCGGTCACGCCGCGCGCCCTCGCCGGCACGGCCGGCATCGACGTGGTGGTGATCGCGCACGGCGACGGCAGCGAGGTCGGGGCGGCGAAGGGCGAGCCGACCGCGCTGATGGCGTCGCTGCCCGCCGGCAACGGTTATCTCGGGCGCATCGACGCGCGGCCCGCCGCCGCTGGCGCCGGAGGTTGGCGACTGGCGCCCCGCGCGCTGGCGCTGGATCGGACGGTTGCGGATCAGTTCGGCACCGGGCTGCTGATCAGCGCCGACTCGACGACCATCCTGGGCTTGCCGCCCCCGCGCGGCAAGAAGCCGCCCGCCGCCCCGGCCAAGGGCCCCGTCGTCTGGGAGAGCTGGACCTACGCCAGCTCGCGGGCCTGCGGCTATTGCCACGAGCGCGCCACCAAGCAATGGGAGACCACCGATCACGCGCACGCCATGACGACGCTGAAGAACAAGGGGCACGATCGCGATCCGGCCTGCGTCGGCTGCCACAGCGTCGCGTGGCTACAGCCAGGCGGCACCGTCAACCTGGACACGCTGACGCTGAACTTCACCGACGTCGGCTGCGAGAGCTGTCACGGCCCCAGCGCCGCGCACGTCCGCGCGCCCGACTATCAGAAGAAGGCCGGCACCGTCCGCACCGTCGACCCGATCATCTGCCTCGGCTGTCACACGCCCGATCAGAACCAGGGGCCGTTCGACTATGCCGTCGCGCTGAAAGAGGTGCTCGGCCCCGGCCACGGCGTGCCGGACGTCCCTGTCCCTCCGGGCGGGGGCAAGCGATAGCGCCGGCGGGCGATTCGTGCCAACATCCGCTCGTCGTGTTCGAGCAGCGGATTTCCCTCATGTCCATTATCGGCATTCGCCGTAGAGGTGGGGGTCCGCCGCGCTAGTTCAGATACGCCGCATCGAACCCCGCACCTGTGAAGGTCGCGGGGTTTTTTTGTGCCCGCGACGGAAAAAGGACGGGGCCGCGACGGCGCCACCAGGAGCTGTCCATGTCGCCACTTGCCCGCCACCGATCGCGCCGCTGCCCCGTTCCCGCCGTCGACGCCGCCTCCATCGCCGCGGCGGTGGCCCGCATCGCGGCGGTGATGCCGCCGACGCCGCTGCTGCCGGCGCCAGGGCGGGGCGCGTTCCTGAAGCTCGAGAACCTGCAAGTCACGGGCGCTTACAAGGTCCGCGGCGCGTTCAACGCGGTGGCGGCCGGCATTGCGCGCGGCGATCGCCGCGACCTCGTTTGCGCGTCGGCGGGCAACCATGGTCTCGGTGTGGCGTGGGCGGCGCGACACTTCGATCGGCGGGCCACGGTGGTCGTTCCCGCCGGCGCGGCCGCGGCCAAGGTGGGCGGCTGCCGCGCTCTCGGGGCCGAGGTGATCACGGGCGGCGCCGACGTCGAGGCCTGTCTCCGCGCCGCCCGGGCGCTCGCGGAAACCCGCGGCGCGCGCCTGCTGCACCCCTTCGACGATCCCGACGTGATCGCGGGCCAGGCCACCGTCGCCGTCGAGCTCTTGCCGTTTCGCCCCGACGTCGTGCTGGTCCCCATCGGCGGTGGCGGTCTGGCGGCCGGCGTGTGCGTTGTGCTGAAACCGCACGGCGTCCGCGTCGTCGGCGTGCAGGTCAGCGGCCTCGACCGGTTCCGCCGCGCCTGGCGGTCGCCGCCGCCGTCGCCGTTGTCGTCGTCGTCGTCGTTCTCGGCGGCGCTGCCTCCCAGCCTGGCCGACGGCCTGCGCGTCGCCCAGCCGGGGGCGCTGGCGCTCTCGCTGTGCGCCGGCCTGCTCGACGACGTCGTGCTGGTGGCGGAGGACCAGATCGCCGAGACGGTCGCCTCGCTGGCGATGCGCGAGAAGGTGGTGGCCGAGGGCGCCGGCGCCGCCGCCGTGGCCGCGCTGCCGCTGGTCTCGGGCGCGCGCAAGGTGGCGATCGTCAGCGGCGGCAACATCGACGCCGCCGTGCTGGCGCGGCTGGCGGCGCGCGCCGCCTGAAAGCGGTGACAAACGGCGACGATTTTGCCATCGTTACCCGCGCATGGCCTACCGGATCAAAGACAAGGAAGCGGTGCGAAAGGCGGTGCGGCGGATCCTGCGTGCCCAGCTGAAGAAGGCCATCGAAGGCGGGCAGCAATCGTCGCAACCGATCGACGAGCGCGTTCACCTTTTGCGTTCGCGGTTGAAGAGGGCGCGCGCCGCCGTCGACCTGGTTCACCGGCGGGCGGGATCGGGCGCGGCCAGCGACGAGCGCTGGATGCGAGAGGTGGCGCGGTCGCTGTCGAAGGCGCGGGACGTCGCCGTCCAGGCCGACACCCTGCATCGCCTGCTGGAGCAGAACCCCGATCGCATGGCCGCCGGCGCCGATCCCAGCCTGCGCGACATCGGCAGCCGCCTGCGCCGGAAGATGTCGCCGACGACCATGGAGGCGCGCGTGAGCGACGTCGTGGCGCGCCTGCAGAAGCGCCGGCGCCGCATCGGGCGCTGGCCGGTGCACCACGGCCGCCGCGCCCTGCGCCAGGGGCTGGAGGCGGCGTACCGGCGCGCGCGCCGGCGCATGCGCAAGGCGTGCGACCCCACCACCGAGCAGAGCGCCCGCGCCGAGCGGATGCACGGGCTGCGCAAGTCGATCAAGCGGCTGGCGATGGAGGTCGCCGTGCTGCGCGACCACGCCCCCGATCTCTCGCGCCGTCTGGGCGGGCCGCTGCACGAGCTGGGCGTTCTGCTGGGCGAGGTTCACGACCTGGTCGTGCTGCGCCAGTCCCTGGAGCGCGAGCTCGGCACCCCACGCGACCGCCGCAACCGGGCCATCCTGTTCGAGCTCATCGATCGCCGCCTGGCCGAGGTGGAGAGCGCTGCGTCGGCGAAGAGCCAGGAGACGCTGGCGCTGCGGCCGAAACTCATCCGCCGCATGCTGTCGAACGTTTGAGCGTGAGCATGAGCGCGGCGCCGCGCCCTGGCGTTCGGTGGCGAGCGCGCTAGAGTCTGGGGATGGCGCGCTTTCTGCTGCACCTGGGCATCACGGCGCTGGCGCTCGCCGCCAGCGCGCACTTCGTTCCTGGCGTTCACGTGCACTCGGGGCTCGCGCTGCTGGTGGCGGCGCTGGTCTTGGGTTTCGTGAACGCGATCGTCAAGCCGATCCTGGTCGTGCTCACGCTGCCGATCACGATCATCACGCTCGGCATCTTCTATCTGGTCGTGAACGGCATCGCCTTCGGCATCGCCGCGGCGCTGGTCCCCGGATTCACCGTGGCGTCGCTGGGCTCGGCGATCCTGGGCGCGCTGGTGGTCAGCATCGTGTCGTGGCTGGTCGGCTGGCTGACCCGGGCGGCGAATATCGAACCGGGACCCTGAGAAGAGGCGTCCCCGCCCCACGCGCGAACGACCCTTCGCGGCGCTGACCTTCGCGCATAAAATCGAACCGTGCGTCGCGTGCGCCCGCTGGTGCTGGTCCTCTGTCTCGTGGCCGGGGCTCTGACGTCGTGCCGGCGGCGGGCGCCCGGGACCTGCGCCGATCACGTCGACTGCGATCCCGGCTTCGACTGCGTCAACCAGCGCTGCACGCGCCGGCCGCCCGTCGGGTCCGCGCTGCCGCCACCGGTGGCGGCAGCCCCCGCGGCCATGCCGCCGGCGGCCGCGGTCGAGCCGACACCCTCCGTGCCCAGCGCGGAGCCGGCTCCGGCGTCGCCCGAGCCGACTCGTCCGGCGCGCCCGCGCGCGCGTCCCGACGGCGGGGCCGCCCCGGCCGCCGGCGCGACCCCGGTCGATCAGACGCTGCCCCTCTGGAAACAGCGGAGCAAGACGTTCTGACGCTCCTGGCGGGGGCTCAATCCTCGTCCGCGTCGAAGCGGGCCCATGGGACGGCCTGCAGGCGCTGGAAGGCAATGGGATCGCCCGAGCGCTCGCTCAGCCCGTATCCGCCGGCCGCCATCTTGGCCAGCGCGCGGTCAATCTCGCGCAGGCGCTCCCGGGCCCGCTCGGTCAGCAGGACGGCGTCGCCCTGCTCGCGCGACAGCTCGGCGGCATCCATCGGCTCGGGAAAGCTGTCCGTGGCGCGCGCGGTCTCTTCCTCGTTTTCGAGCAGAGCCCACGCCTCCACCCGCGCGCGCAGGAGGCTGGCCCGCAGCTGCTGGAGCTGGGCGGACGTCAGCGCAGATTGGTTGCTCGGTGAAGACTGCAGCGTTTCCATGCACCGAACTTAAATCGCATTCGAGCGCCGGCAAGGCCCGACCCCGAGGTCGAATCGGAGAGAACGACGGAGCATCGGGCGTCAGTTCGCGACCAGCCCGCCGATCGTGTTGCTGTTGTCGTCGCAGCCGTCCTTGCCGAAGTTGCAGAGCACCGGCGAGTACGTGGCGCTGCCGCCCGTGTCGGGCGAGCCCGGGAGCGGGCCCATGGTGGCCTCGATGATCACGGTCGTGCGGTTGTCGGGCGACAGGCCCCGGGCGCGCACGACGACAGTGCCGTTGCTGTCGGTGGTGTAGTTCCCCAGGCGGCATTCGCCGGTGTCGTTGCGCACCCAGACGGTGTAGCTGCCCATGACCACCGCGCGCGGCGCGTTCACGGTGCCCGCGGTGCGGCCGAAGCTGGCGGGCGGGTAGACGATGTTGCGCACCGGGGTGGTGCCGTCGATGAGGATGGCGCCGGCGCCCACGGGGTTGCCGTTGCCGTCCAGGCTGCCGGGCACGTCGTCCTCTGGGTTGCCGCTGGCCTTCAAGAGCGCGCTGACCGCGGTGGGCGCGGTGGCGTTCAAGACGGCGCGCGCCCGCTCGACGCCGGCCTGGGCGACGTACAGGGCCTGGGCGCGCTGGTTGATGTTGCCGCTGACCTCCAGGTTTCCGTTCGTCGTCCACAGCGACAGCATGCCCAGGCCGAACAGCGTCACCATCAACATCAGCACGATCAGCAGCACGGCGCCGCGCTGGCCGTCGCGCGGCGTCGGGCGGGCGGACCGGGCGGGGCGGGCGGGCTGCGAGTGGCGGGCGAGCATCAGCGGTTCCTCGGGAAGACGGTGGTGGTCAGGGCGCGGTGGCGAAAAGTGTCGGCCGTGCCGGCGGCGCCGTCCTCGACGGCGGCCTTGGCGTTGGTGCCCACGCCCGACAGCAGCGTGTCCGGATCGTGCGACCGCGCCAGCAGCGTGATGCGAATGGCCTGCGGGCGATTGCAGGCCGTGGTCGGCACGTCGCCGGTGGCGTTGAAGATCCACTCGTCGATCTGCTTGCTGGCGGCGTCGGTCCCTTCGCTGAACACGCCGTCGCCGTTGGGGGGCGGCGGGTCGGTGTCGCAGGCGTAAGCGATCTGTAAATCCTCGATGCCTTCGGCCATGGTGACGGCGGCGGTCGACCCGGCGAGCCCGTCCAGGCGGCGCATCACCAGGCGGGGCGGCGCGACCGGGGCGCCCGTGCTGTCGATCGAGAACTGCACCCAGGTCAGCGCTCCGACGTTGCGCAGTCCCGCGGCGCCGTTCACGCCGCCCGCGTACAGGAACGGGATGTAGCCGGCCGGGTTGACCGTCGGGTTCCAGGTCGACGTGCCAGCGTGGCCCAGCACGCCCGTGACGTTGTCGACGCTGGTCACCTGGAACAGCGTGCAGCCGCGATCGCCCACCGGCGGTCCCTGGGGCGCCGACGTGGCGTCGAGGAGCAGGGCAAAATCGTTGACGCGAAAGAGCGCGCCCTGATTGGCCGGCGTCGCGATGGGGTCGGTCGCCGTCGCCACCGACGCGCCCAGCTTCGAATCGACGAAGGTGCCGAAGCCCGAACCGAAGACGACGGTGATGCTGTCCGGCGCGCCGGCCACGCCGTTCTGGATCCAGATCGGCGCCAGGCGCGACACCGCGGCGGGTGGACCGTTCTGATAGATGCGCAGCCCGGTCTGCGGCGCGGTGGCGCCGCCCGGCGGGGGATCGCCGGACATCACACAGCCGGTCATCCCCATGCCGGCGGAGCGCACGAACCGCGTGAGGGCGTCCATCGCGCCCCACAGGTTCTGCTGGATGTCGAGGATCTTCGCCTGCGTCGTGTAGACGCGGCGCTGGCCGACGAAGAACATGAACGCCGCGCTGGAGACCACGCCGCCCAGGACCAGGGTGATCATCAGCTCGACCAGCGTCAGGCCGGCGGCGCGGCGGCAGCGGCGGCGGCCGCGCGCGGACGCGTTTCGGGCCTTGCCCGTCACCACGTCTTCCTCCGTTCCTGATCCAGGCGGACGATGCGCGGCGTGCCGTTGTCCAGGTTCCACGTGATGCGCACGGAGACGTCGTACGGCTGGGCGAACCCAAGGTTCACGATCTTGAGCTCGCGCTTGAAGCGACAGTCGGCCGTCTGCGTGACGCTGACCTGGCCGCGGGCGCTGACATAGTCGGGCGTCGACCAGCCATTGGTGACGGCGGGCGCCATCTGATCGACCACGGGAGGCCCGGCGCTGATGATGCGCGCGCTCAGCACCTCCAGCGCCTGGGAGGCCAGCTGCGTGGCGACGGCGGCGTCGCTGCTATTGGCGCTGGCGTTCATCACCGTCAGCTGCACCGCCAGCGTGCCGAGGAGGCCGATGGTGGCGATGACCAGCGCGACCATCACCTCGACCAGCGTGAAGCCGCGGGCGCCGCCCCGGGCGGCACGGCGCGCGCGCGCCCGGCGGAGCCAGCCCGCCAGCATCAGTTGGTCCTCACGGTGATGAACCCGGTCAGCGCGGTGATGTCGACGCGATAGGAGGCGTACTCGCTGCCGGTCGGGAGGCTGGCGTTCTTGATGTAGAGCACCGCGCTGGTCGGCACCGGCGCGCCCACCAGCTGGGCCGTGCCGCGCGATTGAAAGTCGATCTGCGCGCCCGCCGTCGTCGTCAGGACCGCCGCGCTCGGCGTCGCGGCGGCCGGGGAGAGCACGTTCCAGACGCTGACCCCGCTGCGCGCCTTGACCGAGCCCAGCATCGGATCGGTCGGGGCCGGCGCCGTCGGCGCCGCGCCCGGCGTGGCGCCCAGGCTGTAGCTGCGGAATTCCACGCGGTCGCCGAAGACGTAGGCGCGGACGGTCAGGCGCGTGGCGATCGCCTCCGACCGGACCTTCTGCAGCTCGCGCGCGACCTCGCTGGCGAAGATCCGGGCCGCGTCGGTCTGCTGATCGCGGGTCAAAAGCGGCGTCGCCAGCGCCGACATGATCCCGATGATCGCCAGGACGACCATCAGCTCGACCAGCGTGAAGCCGTCGGCGGCGGCAGCGACGGAGCGGGGTACACGCATGGCGACCGATCCAAAGAATCGGCACTTCGGACCGCCGACTGAAGGGCCGCGCACCTGTCGGATGGTGCGCGACCCGCGGCCACTCGCCGCTACACGAGCAAGGGCGACGTCAGTACCAGTTGAAACCGATCAGGGCCATGCCGTTGCTGGCGCCGCCGCTGTCGTAGCCGGCGTAGGTGAAGCGGCCCTGCAGATCCAAGGCAAACCAGGGCGACTGCGCCAGCTCGAGGCCGATGGCGCCCATCCCGGCGGCCGCCGTCTCGGTCTCGTCCCCGTAGACGTCATCTCGGAGGCTGATGTGACCGACTCCGACGCCCCCCTTGACCCACAGTCGGTCCGAAAGCCAGATCTGCGCGGCGATGGTGTGGACCGTCTGCGTGAGATCGCTGACCGAGTCGAGCGGGCGCCACACCGTCGAGACGTCGTACATGAGACCGAAGCGCGGCGTGATCATGCCGCCGAGATGAAGCTCTCCGGCCAGCCCGGCGCCACAGTTGCCACAGTCGCTGGCGCCGATCCCGCCGAACCCGATGCCCACGCCGAAGATCAGCCCGTGGCGCACCGGCGCCATCGGCGGCGCGTAGTACGGACGGGTGTAATACGGTCGAGGCGGGGGCGGATAGTACGGCCGTCCATATCCCGGAGGGGGATAGCCCGGAGGGGGCTGGTATCCCGGCGGCGGCCCTTGGTATCCCGGCGGCGGGCCTTGGTAGCCCGGCGGCGGTCCCTGGTACCCGGGAGGCGGTCCCTGGTATCCGGGCGGTGGCGCCTGGTATCCCGGCGGCGCTTGATAGCCCGGCGGCGGGCCCTGGTATCCGGTCGGCGGTTGCCCCTCGGCGGGCGGCTCGGCCTGAGATTGGGCGTGGGCCACGGTCGCGAATCCGAACAGGCCCGCGGCGATTCCGAAAGACAACGTCAGCACGGACGTAGGTTTCATCTTCAGTCTCCTCTGGTGACGACAGGTGAGACGACACCTTGGTCAAATTAATTTATGCCGTGGCAATGACTGCGCAACTTCGCAGAACCCGTGCCGGGTGTCACGGCGGACCCGCCGCCCGGAGGCGCGCTCGGCTGGTGAAAATCCGCACGGGCTGCTAGGAAATCACCTGATGGGCGTGCAGCAGACCATCTTCCGGCTCGCGCCGCGCGCGCGCGGGTTTCATCTCATCACCGCGGATGTGGTGGCCGCGCTGCCGCAGGTCAGGGACGTTCGTTCCGGAATTCTGCACCTGTTCGTGCAGCACACCTCGGCGTCGCTGACCATCAACGAAAACGCTGATCCCGACGTGCGGGCCGACATGGAGCGCTGGTTCGACCGCGCCGTCCCGGATGGCGCGCGCGAGTTCGTGCACACCGCCGAGGGCGACGACGACATGCCGGCGCACCTGAAGGCGTCGTTGCTGGGATCATCGGTGACGATCCCGGTGCGCGACGGACGACTGGCGCTCGGGACCTGGCAGGGGATCTACCTCGGTGAGCACCGCGATCACGGCGGCAGCCGGTCGCTGGTGGCGACGCTTTTCACCTGAATCGACTGTCGCTCGATCGGCCACCACCGGCGAGATCCGGGAACAGGAACGCGCGGTTTTGCGCCTATATTTGAATTGCAAACTCCTGTCCAGCGTCGGGAAAATGGGGTAAAAG
>DATKEU010000088.1:0-2594 GCA_035544495.1 Polyangia bacterium
ACCTCGGCGATCCCGGCCCGCAGCTCGCGCGCCGGCAGCGTCTGCAAGAACCCCAGCTCCGCCACCACGGCGCGCGGCTGGTGAAACGCCCCCACCAGGTTCTTTCCCGCCGGCAGATCGACCGCCGTCTTGCCCCCCACCGACGCGTCGACCATCGCCAGCAGCGTCGTGGGACACAGCGCGAACCGCACGCCGCGCAGGTAGACCGCCGCCGCGAACCCGCTGTGATCGCCGGCGGCGCCGCCACCCACGCCGATCACCGCCGCCCGGCGGTCGTACCCTTGCTCGGCCAGCCACTGGGTGGTGCGTCCGATCTCCGCCAGGTTCTTGCTCGCCTCGCCACCCGGCAGATCGAGACGGGCCACGCGCGGCAGGCGCGCCCGCAGCGCGTCCACCAGCGGCGCCACGCGCGGCGAGCGCCGCCCCAGCTCGCCGTCGACCAGGACGCCCACGCCGGTGACGTCCCCGCCCAGCGCGCGCGCCAGCGTCTCGGCGACCGCGTCGGGGGAGAAATTTCCGATGTGCACGTCGTAGCGGCGTTCGCCCAGCTCGACACCAACGGTTGTGGTGGCGGTGGTGGTGGTGGTGGCGGTGATCGTCATTTTCGCTGACCGGCGATTATCGCACCGTCCAGCGCCGCCAGGACCTCGCTCGCCACTTCGGCCGGCGCCTTGCCGACGGTGTCGACGGTGTGGTGGGCCCGGGCATAGAAAGGCTCGCGCGCCGCCAGCAGCGACGCCGCGGTCCCCAGCGGGTCGGCTTTTCCGTCCAGCAGCGGCCGCCCCGACCCGCGCCCCGTCCGCCGCAACACCTCGGCTGGCGTCGCCGACAGCGCCACCACGCGCCCGGCGCCCAGCATGGTCGCCAGGTTCTCCTCGCGGCAGGCCGCGCCGCCGCCGGTGGCGATCACCGTCCGCCGCCGCGCCGCCGCCGCCCGCAGCGCCTCCGCCTCGCGCCGCCGGAAACCGGGCTCTCCCTCGCGGGCGAAGATCTCCGCCACCGGCATGCCCGCCGCCGCGACGATGGTCTCGTCGAGATCGACGAACGAGAAGCCGCGCCGGCGCGCCACCAGCCGCCCGACCGTGGTCTTGCCCGTGGCCATGAACCCGATCAGGAAGACCGGCCCGTCGCTGCTGTCATCATCCGCCATGGCTGTCCGCCGTTGCTCGCCGCTGCCGCGCTGCCGGGCCTGATTCTACCCCGCGCCTCACTGGCGCAAGGCGCGGGTCCGGTTCGCGATGCGGGGCGTGATGAAGACCAGGAACTCGGTGCGGTCGTCGTTCTCGTGCCTGTTGCGGAACAGCACGCCCACCAGCGGCAGGTCGGCCAGGAACGGCACCTTTGCGAAGCTGAGCCCCGAGTTGCGCTGGTAGATGCCGCCGATGACCGCGGTGTCGCCGTCGTGCACCAGCATCACCGTGCGCGCCTCCTTGCGCAGGATGGTGGGATCGCCGCGGGCGCCGGTGTTGACGAAGTCGGGCTCGTTGCGCGTGACGTGGACGTTCAGCACCACCGTCCCCTCGGCGGTGACGTGCGGTTTCACGACCAGGGCCAGGTTGGCCTCGACGAACACGGTCTGGACACCCTGCGCGCTGACGACGGAAATAGGGATCGACACGCCCTGGGTGATCGACGCCTCGACGTTGTCCAGCGTCGAGACGCGCGGCGACGACAGGATGCGCACCTGGCCGCTCGACTCCAGGGCCGACAGGCGCAGGTTCAGGTTGAAGGCGCCGTTGATCGAACCCAGCATCAGCCCCAGCGCGCCGCCGCTGCCGGTGCCGACGGCGGCGGGCAGGTTGACGGCGAAGTCCGGGCTGACCGCCGTGCTCAGGCCGGCGCGCGGCGTGGTGGCGTCGGTGGCGCCGCCGGCGGCGGCGATGCTGTTGGGGAAGACCAGCCCGGTCGGGTTGCCGTGGGCGGCGTCGCGAAAGAAGGAGCCGCCCCACTGCACGCCGATCTCCCGCGTGAACGTCGACCGCGCCTCGACGATGCGCGCCTCGATGATCACCTGCGAGGTCTGCGTGTCCAGGTTGCGCACCAGGTCCTCGACCAGCTGCAGGTTGCGCGAAACATCGCTGACGATCAGCTGGTTGGTGCGGTCGTCGACGGAGATGCGCCCGCGCGGCGAGAGAAGATCCTTGGCGCGATCCTGCAGCGCCTTGGCGTCTGCGTACGAGATGCCGATGAGGCGCGTCTCGGTCGGCATGACGTCGTTCAGCTGGCGCTGGCGGGCGATCTCCTGCTCCAGCTCCTTCTCCAGCACCGCCATGGGCGCGACGCGGATCAGGTTGCCCTCGCGCACCTGCCCCAGCAGCTTGGCCCGCAAGATGACGTCCAGCGCCTGGTCCCAGGGGACGTTCTTCATCTTGATCGTGACCTCGCCCTTGACGTCGTCGGAGGTCACGATGTTCACCTGCCCCACGTCGGCCAGGAGGCGCAGGATGTTGTGGATGTCGGCGCCCTTGAAGTCGAGATCGATGCGCCGCCCGGTATAGCGGCGCTTGCCGGCGCCGACGGCCAACCCCGGCGGCAGCCCGCCGCCCGCCGCGCCGGCCGGCATCACGATCGGGGGCGGCGTTGGGCGCGCCCCG
>DATKEU010000089.1:0-10569 GCA_035544495.1 Polyangia bacterium
TGGTATCGCCGGCGCCGCTCATTCTGCGCGCGACCCGAACAGCGCCTCGATGGCGGCGTCGTCGCCGCGCCCCATCGCCGCCTCGATGGCCAGGCTGTCCTGATCGCGGTAGATGCTGGCCACCGCGGCGATGCGCCCGCGCGCGCGATAGCCGACCAGGCAGTCCTTCCCGGCGATGCTGCCCGCGACCTGGATCTGGTCCCAGCCCTCGGCGTGGCCGACGTAGTTGATCGGCACGTCGTAGTGCTGGCTCCAGAAGAACGGGACGTCGCGGAACGGCTGCCGGCGCCCGAGCATGTTGCGCGCCGCCGCCTGCCCCTGCCGCTCGGCGACGACCCAGTGCTCGACGCGGATCGCCTGGCCGCTGCGCCCGTCGGGCCAGCGCGCGATGTCCCCGGCGGCATAGACGTCCGGCGCGCTGGTGGTCAGATATTCGTCGACCGCCACGCCGCGATCGATGCGCAGCCCGGCCTGCTCGGCCAGCGCCAGGCGCGGCCGCACGCCGACGCCGGTGACCACCAGATCGCAGGGCAGCGACCGCCCGTCGTCCAGCGTCACCGCGCCGTCGTCGAACGACGCCGGCTTGCGCTGCAGGTGAAAGCGCACGCCGTGCGATTCGTGCAGCTCGCGGATGAAATCGCCCAGCTCCGGCCCCAGCACGCGCTCGAGCGGGCGCGCCTCGGGCGCCACGACGTCGATCTCCAGCCCGCGCGCGCGCAGCGCGCCCGCCACCTCGAGCCCGATGAAGCTGGCGCCGATCACCACGGCGCGCTTGGCCCCTTGCGCCTTCGCGATGATGCGGCGGCTGTCGGCCAGAGATCGCAGCGTCATCACGTGCGGCTTGTCGGCGCCGGGAATGCCGAGGCGCACCGGATCGGCGCCCGTCGCCAGCAGCAGCGCCCCGTATGCGCGCTCGCCGCCGTCGGACAGCGCCACCGTCTTGCGGCCGCTGTCCAGCGCCGTGACCCGCACGCCGAGGAGCAGCTCGATGGCCTGCGCCCGGTAGAAGTCCGGATCGCGCAGCGGGATCCACTCCTCGGGCGCCGTACCGGCCAGGTAATCCTTCGAGAGGTTCGGCCGATCCACCGGCACCGTATCGTCGGCGCCGATCATCGTCACGGGCCCGGCGTAGCCTTCGCGGCGCAACATCTCGGCGGCCGCGTTTCCGGCCGCGCCCGCCCCGACGATGACCACGCTGGCCGGCGCGCGCGGCGGGGGCGCGGGCGGGCGCCCGGACGCCGGACCGCGGACGTAAAGGCGCGTCCCCTGCCGCTCGACCTGCCAGCAGGGAAGATCGCGCAGCGCCGGCGCGCCCAGCGCGTGGCCCGTGCGCAGATCGAAGCAGGCGTGGTGCCACGGGCAGTGAATCTGATCGCCGACCACCAACCCCTCGCCCAGGGGCCCGCCGTAGTGCGTGCACGTGGCACCGACGGCGAAGGCCTCGGCGCCGCGCCGGAACAGCAGCGCCGCCTCGCCGTGCGCGTGCCCGAGCAGCGTGCCTCCGTCGGGAACGTCCGCCGCCTCCACCCCCGCCGTCAGATCCGGACCCTTCAGCTCGGAAGCGCTGCCACCCATCGCTTGCTCCTCGTTTGTCTGTCGGTCTGCCGAAGACGCTGGTCTACCCAAACCGGGACGGCCCAGCAAGGCCGGCGACCGCTTGACAGGATCCCTGAGCCCGAGGACAAGAATGCCACGATGGCTCGCACGCGATACCGCGCCGGCGTCACCACCATCCGCGCCCGCGATCTGCCGGCGGCGGCGCTGCGCGCGGTGCTGCGCGAAGGGTACACGCGCCGCGATCTGAAGGCGGACGTGCTGGCCGGTCTGGTCGTCGGCGTGGTTGCGCTGCCGCTGGCGATGGCGCTGGCGATCGGCGTCGGCGTGGCGCCCCAGCACGGCCTCTACACCGCCATCGTCGCGGGCGCGCTGGTGGCGGCGCTGGGCGGCTCGCGCACGCAGGTCACCGGGCCGACCGCCGCGTTCATCGTCATCCTGGCGCCGATCTACACGCGCTTCGGCATGGCGGGGCTGCTGATCTCGGGCGTGTTGGGCGGCTTCCTGCTGATCGGGATGGGACTCGGTCGCCTCGGACAGTTCATCGAGTACATCCCCTACCCGGTCACCACCGGCTTCACCGCCGGCATCGCCACCGTCATCGCCACGCTGCAGATCAAGGACGTCCTCGGCCTGCGCCTCGATCGCGCGCCGGAGCACTTCTTCGATCGGCTGGCCGCCTTCTGGCAGGCGCGGGCCACCGCTTCGCCGATCGAGCTCTTGGTGGCGGGCGTGACGCTGGCGCTGCTGTTCACGCTGCCGCGCCTGACCCGCCGCGTGCCGGCGCCGCTGCTGGCGCTGCCCATCGCCGCGCTGCTGGCGGCCGCGCTGTCGCGCGTGTTTCCGGGCCATCCGGTGGCCACCATAGCCTCCCGTTTTCATGCCACCGTCGGCGGCCGCCTGGTCGACGGCGTGCCGCCGCTGCCGCCCTTGCCCATGCTCCCCTGGCACGCACCCGGGCCCGGCGGCGCGCCCTTCGTGCTCAGCTTCGCGGCGCTGCGCGATCTGCTGTCCGGCGCGTTCGCGGTGGCCATGCTGGGCGGTATCGAATCGCTGCTGTCGGCGGTGGTGGCCGACGGCATGGCCGGCACGCGCCACGATCCCGACGCCGAGCTCCTGGCCCTGGGGATCGGCAACGTCGTCACGCCATTCCTGGGCGGCATCCCCGCCACCGGCGCCATCGCCCGCACCGCCACCAACATCCGGTCCGGCGGGCGCTCGCCCTTCGCCGCCATCACGCACGCCTTGACGGTGCTGATGGCGGTGCTGGTGCTGGCGCCGCTCATCGGCTATCTGCCGATGGCGGCGCTGGCGGCGTTGCTGCTGCTGGTGGCCTGGAACATGTCGGAGGTGAAGCACTTCGCCCACGTCGTCAGCGTCGCCCCGCGCAGCGACGTGCTGGTGCTGATCACCTGCTATGTCCTGACCGTGGTGTTCGACATGGTCATCGCTGTCTCCGTCGGCGTCGTGCTGGCGGCGCTGCTGTTCATGCGGCGAATGGCCGAGCTGACCAGCAGCCGCCTCACCGCCCCCGAAGCCGCCGCCGGCTCCGGCGACGCCGCCGCGGGCGACGGCGCCGCGGGCCCGGTCGACGGGCGCATCGCGATCTACGAGATCGCCGGCCCGCTGTTCTTCGGCGCCGCCCAGAAAGCGATGAGCAGCCTGGGCGCGGTCGGCAGCAGCGTCCAGGCGGTCATCATCCGCCTGGATCACGTGCCGGTGATGGACGCCACCGGCCTGGTCGCGCTGGAGAGCAGCGTGGCGCAGCTGTACCGCAACAAGCGCGTCGCCATCCTGAGCGGCCTGCAGGATCAGCCGCGCCGGCTGCTGGAGAAGTCCCAGGTCAAGCCGCGCCCCTTCCGGCTGATCGTCTGCCCCGACCTGCCCGCCGCGCTGGCCGCGGCCCGCGAAACCCTGGCCGCCCACGCGCCGGCCGAGGTCGCCGCCGCCGCCCCATGAAGCCGCGCCGCCCCCACCGTCAGACGATTCGCGCGCCCGGCGCCAATTACAAGATCCACATCGTCGGCGACCAGCGCAAACCGCTGCGCGACTTTTACCACGCCATCCTGCGCCGGCCCTGGTGGTTCGCGCTGGCCAGCATCACGGCGATCTTTCTCGGCGCCAACGCCGTCTTCGCCGTTCTCTACCTGCTCTGCGGCGGCATCGCCCACGCCGCGCCGGCCTCGTTCGCCGACGCCTTCTTCTTCAGCGTGCAGACCATGGGCACGATCGGCTACGGCGCCATGTACCCGGAGACGCGCCTGGCCAACGTCATCGTCGTGGCCGAGAGCCTGACCAGCCTGACGCTGACCGCGCTGTTCACGGGCCTGGTCTTCGCGAAGTTCTCCCGCTCGACGGCGCGCATGATCTTCAGCCGCGAGGCGGTCATCTCGCCGATGGACGGCCAGCCCGCGCTGACGCTGCGCCTTGGAAACCAGCGCGGCAACCAGATCGTCGACGCGCGCATCACCGTCAACTTCACCCGCAAGGAGCGCACCGCCGAGGGGCACGAGATCTATCGCGCCCTGGATCTTCCGCTGGTGCGCCATCACGTCCTGTCGCTCTCCCGCAGCTGGAGCGTCACCCACCGCATCGACGCCAGCAGCCCGTTTCACGGGCAGACGCCCGAGTCGATCACCGCGCAGGAGGTCGAGATCGTCGTCATGGTGATCGGCATCGACGACACCACCATGCAGCCCGTGCACGCCTCCCACCGCTATTTCGCCGGTGACATCCTGTGGGGGCGCCGGCACGCCGACGTCCTGTCCGAGCTGCCCAACGGCGACCTGGTGCTGGACCTCGGCCCGTTTCACGACACGGTGCCGACCGCGCCGACCGAACGCTTCCCCTACCCGCGCCCCTGAGCGCGGCGCCGGTCAAAGCTCTACGACGCGCGGTTCTTCTCGCCGCCGCCCGGGACGGCGGTTGGCGCGGGCGTCTCGCGCTCGCCGTCCGCCGTTTCGTCGCCCCAGCTGCCGGAAGTCGACAGGTCCAGGCCCTCGTTCCAGCTCTGCTGGAACTCCCGCTCCACGCGCCGCAGGTGGCGGTGCATCGAGCGCCGCGCCGCCGCCGACGAATGCTCCTTGCACGCCGACAGGATCGCGCGGTGATCGGCGACCACCGCCTGCAGCAGCGCCGGCGTGTGAAAGTGCTCGACGATCCGCGACCACATCGGCCCGCGCCGCATGTCCCAGTACAGGCGCACGGTCTGTATCAGCACGCTGTTGCGCGTGGCCTCGGCCAGGGCCACGTGGAACTGGCGATCGGCGGCCTCGCGCTCGGGCAGCGAGTGCCCGCTGCGCTCGAGCTGGCGGATCGTCTCTTCCAGGTTGGCCAGCCCGGTATCGTCGATGGCATCGGCTGCCATGGCGGCGATCTCGCCTTCCAGCACGCGGCGCGCCTGCAGCAGCTCGAACGGGCCCGGGCCGCCGTCACCGGTGTCGATGATCAGCCCCTGCGCCTGCGGTCGTGCCAGCACGTAGACCCCGGAGCCGCCCCGCACCTCGACCAGGCCGGCCAGCTCGAGCGCGATCAAAGCCTCGCGCACCGTGGTTCGCGAGACGTTCAGCTGGACGGCGATGTCGCGCTCCGGCGGCAGCCGCGAGCCGGGTCCGTAATTGCCGTCGGCGATCAGCGCGCGCAGCTGATCGGCGACCTGCCGGTAGAAACGGCGCACGCCGGTGGGGGGGGAACTGGGATTCGGATTCGGGGTCTGGGGGTGGGCGGCCATGATCCCCTCTATTTTACCCGGGATAATTCGTTTGCCTAAAAGCCGCGTCACGCTTCCCGCCATCGCCGGCCGGTTGACCCGAATCCGCCACGGGAATAAACGAGAACCGCCCCGCCGCGCGCGCCGTGGCGGGGTAGACGAGGGAGAGTTCCAAAAACCGGGAGGTTCCGATGCGGACGCCGATCTCCGAGGTGAAGATTTCGCGGCAGATGCAGTCTCTGGCGATGGTGGGCGCCTTTTCGCTGCTGGCGCTCGGGTGCAGCAGCAGCAACAACAACGGCACCCAGGGCGGCTCTGGCGGCAACATGGCCGGCACGGGCGGCGCCGCGGGGACCGGCGGGACCAGCGGCGGCACCGGCGGGACCAGCGCGGGCACCGGCGGGACCACCGCGGGCACGGGCGGGACCACCGCCGGGACGGGCGGCGCGACGACCACCGACGGTGGAGGCGCGGACGCGTACGTGTCCTGCGTCACCGCCAGCGCCGCGAGCCCGGTCATCTCCGACTTCGCCGGGACGACGGCCACGGCGAATCAGGTCAACGGAGCCGCGGCCGAGGTCTGGGCGGTCACCCCCGCCGGCACCGCCACCGTGGCTGGCGGCGAGATGCACGCCTCGTCCACGACCGGCACGTTCGGCACCGTGGCCGTGTTGGTGGCCAAGGGGATGTGCGCCGACGTCTCGAAGTACACCGGGATCAAATTCCGCATCCACTCACCCAGCAACACCATGCTGGTCTTCGGCGTGCAGACGCCCGAGACGATGATGGACTACTCGAACTTCAACAAGGTCTTCGCGGTCAGCGCGACGGCGGCGGACGTGATGCTGCCGTTCGCCGAGCAGAAAGCGACCTTCGGCGTCGGCGCCGCCCTACCCGCCACTTACAAGGTCGCCGAGCACGTGCGCGCCATCGACATCGGCATCGTCGGGGCCACCATGGCGACGCAGAGCGAGCTTCTGGACATCTATGTCTCCAACGTGACGTTTTATTGATCCCGCCGGGCGGGCAGCGCCAGGCCGCGCTGCCCGTTCAGTACGCTTCGCAGACGTACGCGTTGAGATCGGTGCAGGTGAGATCCGCCCAGGTGGGGATCTGGTACCAGTAACCGGCGCAGTCTTCGTTGCCGTTCTGGTTCGGCTCGGCGGCCTTCACATCCCAGTCCTGGTACAGGCCGCCGACCGACTTGCCGCCCGCGGTGGCGCCGCGGCCGTTCCAGAAGGGCGTGTTGTCGACCCAGCGCCAGTCGCCCTCGGTCACGGCGTCGGTGGCGCCGATCCAGGTCGTCATCATCTCTTTCGCTTTCTTGGTCGCGTACGCCCAGGTGTTCTCGGCCGCGCTGTCCAGGCGAATGAGACGCATGCCGTGCGCCACGCAGTCGGCCTCGGCGTCGGTGAAGGAGCGCCCCGTTCGACAGAAGAGGTAGGCGTGCCCGCGGTAGCTCTCGCAATCGCACCCGCCGCCGGCTCCGCCATCGGCGCGCACCGGCGCGCACGGATCCGGCCTGGCGGCGTCGCGGGCGTCGCGGGCGTCGCGGGAGGCGTCCACCGTCGCGCCTCCGGTCCCTGGCGTCACGTCGACCCGCGCATCGGGCGATGCCAGATCACCGCCGCTGCCGGTGCCGGTGACAGTGACAGTGATGCTGCCGCCGCTGCCCGCGCCGACATCACCGCCGGTGCCATCGCTGCCGCCGCTGCCATCGCTGCCGCCCGTGGCATCGCTGCCGTCGCCGCCAGTGCCGTCGCCGTCGCCGCCGCTGCCGTCGCCGCCGCTGCCTGCGCTGGGTCCAGGGCCGCCGCCGCCGCCGCCGAGCGTGACGGCCGATGCGTCGAAGCGCTCGGGACCGCAGGCGGCGATCAACGCCAGCCCGGACATCCACACCAGCCACCGCGCCGAGACCCTCATGAAAACAGCGGGAGTATAGGGTTGCGCTGCGCAGCCAGCAATCACGGGAAAGCGACAAATCGATCGCGTCGCGATTGAGGGTCGCGCCGGACCGGCTTTTTCGGCGATACGCGAACCGGGAAGCCGCGGTGCTCGAAACAGCGGCGAATATCTCGGTCGCTCGGGTAGGATGGCGGCGCCTTTGCGACGAACCGCGCCGAATTCCAGGCCGGCCAACCAAGAGGTTCTTCCGATGACCATGGTCCCTTCCTCGTTCGATCGCCCATTTCTGTTCGTGTTCGCCGGCTGGTGTCTGCTGGCGGCGGCGTGCGCGTCGTCCGGCAATTCACCGGTGGCCGGCGGCAGCGGCGGCACCGCGGGCGGCACGGGCGGCGGCGCGGCGCTCGACGCGGGCGGCGGAGGCAGCGCTTCCGGGGGCGCCAGCGGCAGCGGCGGCGCCAGCGCCGGGACCGGCGGCGCCGGAACGGGCGGCGGCACCGTCGCCGATGCCGCCGCGGATCAAGGCGGCGGCACCGACAGCGCGCCGACGGGCCTGACCGGCACGCAGATGGATCCCGGCACCGAGGGCGACGGCACGGTCATGCAACCCGGGCCGTACACCCGACCGCCCGAGATCATCGGCCCGCTGCCCGGCGCGCCGGTGGGAACCGTCACCGACAAGGCGATCTACGCCTCGAAGGCGGCCTACCCGGACCGGAAGTTTCGCTATTGCATCTACGTTCCGGCGCAGTACCAGAAGGGCAAGCGCGCCGCGCTGATGGTCTTCCAGGATGGGCGCCACTACTGGCCGATGGGCGACGCGTACATGTTCAACGTGGCGACCACGTTCGACAACCTGATCTTCCGCGGCGACATGCCGGTGACCATCGCCGTCTTGATCGATCCGGGAACGCCGAGCGGCATCTACACCGCCGGCGGCACCGACAACCAGACTTACCGCTCGCCCGAGTACGATCGCTCGAACCCGACGTACGCGCGCTTCTTGATCGACGAGTTCCTCGCCGACGTCGTGCTGCCGAACTACGACATCGTGCAGGACCCCGACGGGTGGGCCATCGCCGGCCACAGCTCGGGCGGCAGCTGCGCCTTCGCGGCGGCCTGGAACCGCCCCGAGAAGTTCCACAAGGTGCTGACCCAGAACGGCAGCTTCAACCTGATCGGCGACGCCTTCCCGGGCCAGATCAACACCACCACGCCGCCCAAGCCGATCCGCGCCTACCTGAACAGCGGCACCATGGACATGCCCGGCTGGCTGCCCGCCAACATGCGCATGGCCGCCGCGCTGGAGGCCAAGCAGTACCACGTTCGCTTCCAGCAGGGCATGGGCACGCACGATCCGCCGGTGGCGGCCATCGCGGCGTTCCCCGACTCGCTGAAGTGGCTGTGGCGCGGTTACAAGCTGCCCTGGTACCCGTGACCTCGGGCGCCGCCGCTCACTGGCGCTCGTGCACGTGTTTCAGGTTCGCGCGGTACTGGCCGTCGCCGTCGACGTCCAGAAAGATCGGGTTCGTCAGCGCGAAGGGGTACGCGGTGAACGTCTTGCGATCGCCCACGACCGGCGCCAGCGACTTGCCGCCGTCGACGCGCACCACCAGATAGCCGTCCTCGGGCGTGGTGACGTCGATGGTCTCGTGAAAGCGCGTCACGGCGGTCGACTCGGCGACGGTCCAGCGCTTCTCCTCGCGCCCGTTCAGGTACAGCGTCACGCGGTCGACGGAGACCCAGGGCGCCGCCAGCACCTCGATGTCGGCGCGCGCCTTGTGGTCGCGCGCGGGCGCCAGATCGCCGATGCCGGCGCCGCCCACCTGGAACTGGACGAACGGCGCGGTGGTGAAGAAGCAGTGGTGGCCCTTGACGGCGCGGGCGACGGCGCGCGCGTCCACCCACTGCGGGCGATCGTCCAACACCCGGACATAGTTGCGCGGATAGCCGCCGATGTTGAACGTCAGGTGGTGGGTGTCGGAGTTGCCCGTGGCGGTGACAAGGTGACCGTGGTTCAGCAGCGAGAACCAGTCGTCGACGATGCGATCGACGCTGCGGCGCACCGGATCCTGGTAACCGTTCATCACCTCCAGGGCGTCGAAGTCCCAGGCGAACCCGGGGCGCCCGGCCTTGTCGCTGCGCGCGTCGAACTTGCCGAGATCGAAGTAGCCGATCTCGGGATCGATGCGCGGGTGGTGGACGTCGATGACGGCGTCGGGGGCGTTGCTGCGCACGTCCTTGAAGAAATCGTCGGGCCGCCGCCCGTGCACCAGCACGGCCCCCTGCCCCGCCCGTTCCAGATCGGCGGGCAGGGGAAACGCCCCGAAGTGGCCCCAGCCAGCCGTGGTCAGCTCGTCGCCGACGGCGCTGGTGATGAAGCGCCCGGCGTCGAGAGCGCGGATGAACGGTTCATAGTCGCTGACGACGTTGTGATCGGTGGACACGATCATCTGCACGTCGTCGGCGACGAACTCGTAGATGCGATCCTGCATCGGCACGTGCGAGTCGGGCGAGCGCGCGGCGTGCACGTGAAAGTCGGCCGACAGCCAGCGCGGCGTCTCGATCACGTGGGCGAGGCGCGCCGTCACCTGGGCGCCAGCGGGGCCGACGCGCAGGCGGCGCGTCGTCTGGATGTCCCACTCCGGGCCGTGGCTGACGGTCACGTCGTAAACGCCGAACGGGACGTGCGCGGCGCCGACGCCGGTCACCGACATGATGCGGTCATAGGCGACCAGGGCGTCGGCCTCCTCGCGGCCGATGTCGTTGCGCGTGAGCTCCGGATCGGGCGTGCCGTCGACGCCCACCAGCGTCAGCTTGCAGGGGATGGGCGCGCCGGTCTTCGCGTCGCGCACGTCGAAGGAGAGAACGCCCTCAGGGCGCAGCTGGATGCGCGCAGCCGGCGCCGGCACCACCGCCGAGCCGGCGCCGCGCACGCGAAAAAGCCCGATACCCGCGCCGACGAGGGCGCAGGCTGCCACCGTCAACGCCGAACGTCTCGCACGCGACATGACCGGGCATTATCGCCGCAAGCACCGGCGGCGGCTAGCAACGCGAGACGCCGCGTCTCCGGTGTCGCCGGCGCGTCGGCCTATTCGGGGTTGATCCGCCCGGCCAGCGCCAGCAGATCCGACGCGTTGACGTCGGAGACCAGCGCATAGCCGAGGCCAGCGTCGCGCCAGACCACGACGTTGAAGCCGCGCGTGCTGGTCTCGGCGACGGCAATCCGGGCGCCCGGTAGCGGCGCGGCCGGCGGCCAGGACAGCCCCGCCGGCGGAAACACCAGCAGCGTGATGGCGTGCAGGCGGTGCCGGAACAGGAACACGGCGGCCTTGCGATCGCCGAAGTAGCCGACGCTGCCACCCAGGAGCGGAAACTCCTCGTCGCCGGCGAAGGTCACGCGC
>DATKEU010000090.1:0-8280 GCA_035544495.1 Polyangia bacterium
GGTCGGGTGGCGAAGCGGGCGAGCGTGTTCGGGACATGCACCCGCAGCGCGCGCGGCGCCGCGGGATCGCGGAGCGCGCGCGCCAGCGGGTCGAGCGCGGCGGCGCCGAACGACAGCAGCGCGGCCCGCACCGGCCCGCGCCCGTCGCGCCGCTGCAGGCGCGAGATGAGGGTGGCGATCAGGGCCTCCGCCCGTTGCTGCGCCACCGCGCGCGCCCACTCGGTCGTCGGCAAGGCCGCGAAATCGGCGCGGGCGGCCAGCACGTCGAGCAGGCCCCGCAGGCGCTGGCTCGCGGGCGCGTCGGCGATGGCCGCCAGCAAGCCCAGGCGCTGCTGCTCGCCCTCCCGGCCCGCGCGCTCGAGGATGGCGGCGATGTCGGGGCTGGAGGCTGGGTCTGACTCCAGGCGCGCGTCGGCGACGAACAGAGCGGCGTACCCGTGCAGCCGGGGCCGCTGATCGCGCGCCAGGTCCGCCGCGTCGAGCGCGTGGTGCGCGGCCAGCGCGCGCGCGGCGGCCATGGCGACGGCGTCGCGCGGATCGGCGAGCAGCAGGCGGGCTCGGGCGATCCAATCCTGGCGATCGGAAGCGGCGAAGATCCCCAGCGCGCGCGCCAGCACCGCCTCCTCGTCGCGCAGGAGGATCAACGCCGAGATCAAGCCGGCGCGCCCCCGCCGCGCCAGCGCGTTCATGGCGCCCACCACCACGAAGTCGTCCTGATGCGACAGATAGGCGATCAGCGCCTCGGCGCTCTGCAGGTCCAGCGGATCGGCGCGCCCGCTGGCGGTCAGCGCGCCGCCGCCGATCGCGCGCCGGAGAAGGCCCAGGTAAGGTTTCTGCAGCGCCCGCGCGGCCACCAGCCACAGCGTCGCCAGACCCAGCGTGGCGAAGGCCAGGGACGTCGCCGACAGACGGCCCGCCACGCCGCCCGCCAGCAGCCCGGCCCCGACGATCGTCTGCACCACGCGCGCGAGCGCCCCGTCGATCAGCGGCTTGGCGCGCGCGCGCGTCGCGGGCGGCAAGGGCAAATAGGCGAGCTCCAGGCTGGTCCGGTACACCGAGCCGCGCATCGTCCCGTCGAGCGCTTTGAGGACCATCGCCGCGGGCGCCATTCCCCCCAGCAGGGCGGCGATGCCCGCGCCCGCGACGGTCAGGACCGGCGTCACCAGCATGGTCCAGGCCACGCCCAACCTCCGCACCAGGGCGCGGCTGCCCACCAGCTGCGCCACCAGCGCCGCGACGCTGGTCAGGAGATAAAAGCGCGCGACGAACGACGGCACCCGGGCGGGCCCGACCGTTCGCACCACGGTCCACTTGAAGAAGAAATCCAGCACGACGAACGCGGCCGTCGACGCGGCCACCAGCAGCGCCACGCGCCCGACGAACGGATCGCTGAACGGCGACGTCTCCGCGCCCGTACCCGCGACGTCTTCGCCGGCGACCGTCGTGGTGGAGGGATCGGTCGCCGGGCGGGGCAGCACCGGGATGGCCAGCGCCGCGATCGCCGCCGACAGCAGCAGCAGGCCGGGGACGGGGACCACGCGCAACGCCGCCAGCGCCGCCGCCGCGCCCCCGACCGCGCCCACCGTGCCGGCGGCCGCGACCACACCCAGGAGGCGGCGCGCCTGCATCGGCGTCAGCGCGCTGGCGCAGAGGTTCCAGTAGAGCGGGATCAAAACGCCGCTGACGAGGCCGCTCAACACATAGGCTCCCATCGCCGTCCCCGGGCCGGCGCCGGCAATGAACAGCGCCGCCAGGGCCGTCGCGGCCAGCGCCAGGCCCGCCACCAGCGCCGCGCGCACGCCGAAGCGCGCCGACCAGCGCGCCACCAGCGCGGCGGCGGGGATCACGCTGAGCGCGACCGCCGGATAGACGGCCGCCAGGTTGCGCGCGGGAAACTGGCTGAGCAAGAGCGCGTCCCGCGCCGTCTCCAGCACGGCGTGCGCCGCCACGATCAGCGTCAGCGCCGCCGCCGATCGCGCCAGCCCGCGCCCATCGCCCCGGCGAAGGTCGACCACGCGCGCGAGCCAGCAGCGCAGGGCGGGAGCGGATCCGTCGGTTCGCATGCCGGCGTGCCTCAGAACGTCGCCACCGACAGGATGAAGCGGAAGCCGCCGTCGGGCGCGTAGATGAACTGCATGCCCGACTGCGGCGCTCCTTCCCAGTAGGCGCCCGGCGTGCGGTAGAGGCGCAGCCCCAGCCCGTAGCTCGGGAACCAGCGGGCGCTGCCGATGCCGGCGAAGTCATGGCCGGCCACCGTGCCGACGTCCGTGAACAGCGACGCGTCGACCAGGTGGCTGACGTACCAGCGGTACTCCGCCGTGGTGACGACGCCGCTGTCGCCGCGGAAGCGCCCGTCGAGAAAGCCGCGCATCCCGTTCCATCCCGACATCACCGCCAGCTCCTCGAAGGGGATGGGTGCGTCCGCCAGCGCGTCGACCATGACCGCGCGGCCGCGCAGGATGATCTGGCGATCGGCGTGGCCCAGGGCGACGACGGGCTCGGCCGACAACGTGACGTGGCGGCTGGGATCGCCGGCGATCCCCTCGGCGAACGTGGCGTCAACGGCCAGCGCGGCGCCGCTGCCGTCGCGCGTGTGCGAGCGGACGTCCCACTGCAACCCGACGCCCTGGTGGGTGATGCGCATCCCGTCTGCGAACCCCGGCAACAGCGTCGGATCGACGCAGGCGTTGGTCGGCTGGGTGGTGGCCTGGCAGTCGGGCGTGGCGGCGCGAAACACCTCGGCCACCGAGGGGCCGCCGCGCACGCCGCCGGCGCGGTAGTCGCGCCGCTGCAGATCGCCGTGCAGGACGACGCGCAGGTTGGCGGGCAGCGCCCTCGTCCAGCGCACCTCGGCAGAATAGATGTCGCTGCTGAACCGGGCGGCGCTCCAGCCGCGCGCGGTGAGGTCCGCCTGGCTGAGCGCGCCGATGCCGGCGAAGTAGCGATCGTCGCGGTGACTGACGACGGTCCGGAACGAGAGCCCGGTCCAGCGCGCCGCCGCCGCGTCCACCTCGCCCACCATCGCCGCTGGGCCGGCGGTTTGAAAGCTGGTCGCGACGCCGCTGCCCTCGCCCGGCAAGCGCTGATAGAAGACGCGCAGGCCGACGGTCGGCACGGTGGAGGTGGCGTACTTCAGCAACGGTCGCACGCCCACCTTGCCGTCGTCGCTGGTCAGCCACGCCTGCAGCCAGTCCTGCGCGTGGTGCGATTCGATCACGTCGGTCGCCTGCACCAGCGGATAGAACGCGCCGGCGGCGATGGCCCGCGTGGGATACAGCGCCACCTGGCCGGCGGTGCGCGCCGGCGACGGGGGCGGCGGCGGGGCTCGGCCGTCCAGCGCCTCGCCGCAGCGCGGATCGGGCGCGCGCCCGTCGGCCGGTTGCGCGCAGTCGGGCGCCGCGCTCGCCGGCACGCCGCCGCCGTCGGCGCCGGCTGGGCGCGCCGCCGCGGCGAGCAGCGCGACCGTCGCCGCGATCAGGACTCCGCCGCGGGCGCTCATTCGTCCCGCTCCAGTCCGACGACGACGAAGCGCCGCTCGGCATCGCGCCAGCGCAGGTGAACGCGCGAGGTCTTGGTGACGCCGCCGCCTCCGTGCGGGACGCCGCCCGCCAGCGCCGTCGTCACTGAAACGATGCGATAGCCCGAGCCTACCGGGCCGGCGGCGATCGGCACGCAGGCGCGCGCGCCCTCGGCCGCCTGCTCGCCGCGAAACAGCACCTGGCCGCGCCCGTCGGTGACCTGCACGCGATAGCGCGCCTCCTCGGGCGTCGCGTAGCCGCGCGCGATGGCCAGGTCCCGGAAGCAGACCTGCGTCCCGTCGGACGACGGCGCCGGATCCTCGACCGCCGCCATCACCCGCAGGTAGCGGCGCCCCAGGATGTCGCGCCGGACCTCCAGCGCGTGCGTGGCGTAGGCGGCGTCGGCGGCCGGCAGGTCGGCGGTGGCGACGACCGCCGCGATCTGCGCGTCGCTGAAGGCGGTGACGATCTTCGTGCCCCAGTAGGCGTCGCGATCGGTCATGCGGATGTGCGTCGGCAGCCGGCGGTTGGTGCGGAACTGATCCGGATCCCACGTCTCGGCCGGCAGGTACCCGATGGCGGGGTGTTGCGTGACCAGGCGGCGCCACTGATCGCGCTCGTCCTCGAACGGCCGGTGGTAAAGGCCCAGCGACAGCAGCGCCCGCAGCGAGCGGCCCACTTCGATCGGATACTCGCCCAGCTGGGCGGGGCTGGATGGGGCCGCGGTCGCGGAGCCCAGCGCGCAACCGAAGTCGAAGTGGTAATGGCGCACGAAGCGCCGGCCGTCCTCGACGACGACCGAGTCCATGGTGTTGATCGAGCTCGGATCGAGCACCGCCAGCCAGGCGAACAGGATCCAGCTGGCGCGCAGCGAGCGGCGGCGCTCGTGCGGGATGTGGTCGTTCGGATCGTCGTCGCGGCGCCCCTTGAGATCGAAGCCGCCCAGCGTCTCGCCCGGGATCCACGGCACGGACACGGCGCGCAGGCGGCCGTCCGGCAGGCGCGCCACGCCATCCAGCTGCGCGCGCACGCGCGTCCAGGTGAGCGGCCGCTTCTCCACCTTGTAAAGCTTGAACGTCGCCTGCGGCGACAGCTTCAGGTCCTCGACGCGCAGGTCGGTGTGGAACGCGCCCGGCACGTGGTAACCGGCGGCGTGGAAAAATCGATAGCCGACCATCTCGCCGCCCGTCGCCATCCCGAAGTGGGCGGCGGGATCGACCTTCAGCATGAACTTGCGCTTGCGCGCATCGACGATCTGGAAGCCGGTGGCGGCGCCCTCGTCCTTGCCCTTGACGATCGTGAACGGCAAGACCGGAGGCTCGGCGGGCGGGCCGGCGGCGATCGCTTCCAGGCTCATCGGGTCGAGGTGGTTGCGCGGGCAGAACCAGGTCGAGCACGGCACCTCGTCCATGGCGTTGATGTCCAGGGCCGGCGTCGCGCCCTCCAGCGACAGGATGCGGTCGGCCTCGCCTGCCAGGCCGTCGCGCACGATGAGGGCGCTGTCCAGCTCTTGCAGATCCGACGGCGCCGGCGTGGTCCGCATGTCCTGATCGTCGTGCTCGCACCAGGCGATCGGACGATCGGGGAACCAGCGCGGCTCATCGGCGCGCGCGGGCCCTGCGGCCAGCGCGAGCAGCGGCGGCAGCGCGCCGCTGGCCAGGGCCAGGATGAAACGAGAACGCGACATGCCCGGGGACATCAGCAAGCGGCGGACCAGGCAAAAGGCCGCGCGCGCGCGGACGGCCCCGCCGAAAATCCGACTGGGTGCCGGACCCGGGCGGCATCCCGGCCGCAGGGCGCGCGCGATGTCCGCGCTCACGGAGAGAAGCGCGGTGGCGCTCGCCCCGGCCAGCGCGTCGTGGCCGCCGGCGGCGGGGACGCGCGCGATCGAACGGCCGGTCTTCGCGCGGCCGCCGGGGAAGCGGAGGATCCAGGTCGCGTCGACGGTCGCCTCGCGCCCGAGCGCCAGGTCGAGGCGGCGCAGGGCGAGGATCAGCTCGACGTCCGTGCCGCTGTCCTCGCCGGTCAGGTCGTCGGCGAACACGACGCGCGCGTCGGAGAGCGCGCCCGCCAGACCGGCGGCGATCGCGCGCGCGACGGCGCTTGGCAAGGGCTCCGCCCAGCGGTGGCCGTCGTCGATCGCCAGCTCGTTCGGCGAAAGCCGCAGCACCATCTCCGGGCGATCCAGCGCCTCGGGCACGGAAGCCGCGGCCACGCGGACCCGCAACCGCGCCGGTCCGTCGGGCGGCTGGACGCGCGCGTCGCTGTCGTCGGCCAGCGTGTAATAGCGCACGGGGGGCGTGCGGACGCAGGCCGCGACCAGCGTGGCGGCGGCCAGCAGCGCCGGGAAGATAGCCGCGACAGCGGGCGCCGTCGCCTTCATTTGCGCCCTCGAACCAGCGATTCGGGGTGGCGATCCAGGCCGTCCGACAGCGCGCGCACCGAGCGCGCGGCGCGCGTGATCTGTCGAAGGGCGTCGTCGATGTCGGCGCTGCGCGCAGAGCGCGGGCCGAACAGCGAGACCGCCGCGTCGGCGTGGTCGATCGCGGACCCCGCCTTGGCCAGCACCTGGCGCGCGTCCCCGACCATGCGTCCGATGTCGTCGATGGGCAGGCGATCCATCTTGCGCACGAACGCGGTCAGCGACGCGCGCAGGTCGTCGATGTCGCTGGCGACGGTGGGGATCTCGCGCGGCTGCCGGGTCTCGTCGTAACGGGCGCGGGGGGCGCGGGGGAAGAAGTCCAGCGCGACGAAGAGCTGCCCGGTCAGCAGATTCGCCATGCGCAGCTGGGCCCGCAGGCCGTGGTCGACGAAGCGCCGCAGGCGGGCGTCCACGGCGTCGGGCCATCCGTCCACGGCAAGCGATCGCGGCATCCGGGCCTGCAGCCGCTGGGGATAAACGCGAATGTGGACCACAGTCGAGAACTCGACGCGGCCCGGATCGTACTCGACGCCGATGCGCACCACCTCGCCGACGGGGATGCCGCGCAGATCGACGGGCGCGCCGGCGCCCAGGCCTCGCACCGACTGGCGAAACACCAGCCGGTAGTCCTCGGCGGCGCCGTCCGGCTGCTTCATGGCCTGCTCGCGGTTCGGATGAAGCGGGAAGGCGTGCCCGGGCGGCGCCGGCGGCGCGTCCAGCGCGTCGGGCGCCGCTTCGAAGCTGACGCCGCCCAGGAACATCGTCACCAGCGACTCGGTCTCGACGCGCGCGCCGTTGGCGTCGACGAAGCCGCGGATGCCGCTCTCCTCCCAGAAGCGCGCGGCGGTGGTGACGTTCCGGTCATAGGGGGCGCGCACGAACAGGCCGATCGAGAAATCGCCCGCGCCAGCGTCGAGATCGGAGGACGTCACCTGTCCCACCTCGAGGTGCCGATAATAGATTGGCGAGCCGACGCGGATGGCGCGGCCCGCGCGCGCCACGAACGCTCGGCCGGCCAGGCCGGCCGTCACGAAGGGCGCGGCGCCCAGAGCCTCGAAGTCGCGCCGCGGGCGCGAGGAGGCGCCGACGTCGAGCGCGATGTGCGAGCCGGAGACCAGCGTGCTCAGTCCCGAGACCTCGCCCAGCGTCACGCGCGGCTCGACGAGCCAGAAGCGCGTGTCCTCGACCATCCACGGCCCCGCGTCGCGCGACAGCTCGGCCGTGACGATCACCCGCGAGCGATCGCGCGCGAAGCCGATGGCGCGCACTTCGCCGACGTCGACGTCGCGGTACTTGATCTTGGTCTTCCCGGCGACGATGCCGGGCGCTTCCCGGAACGAGACCGTCACGGTCGGCCCGTGGGCGCGGATGGCCTGAAACGCCAGCCACAGCCCCACCAGCGCGGCGATGATCGGCACCGCCCAGATCAGCCCCGGTGACGAGCGCCAGCGCCGCACCATCACCGCCCGCGGGATTCGCCCTTCGTCGTTCACGATACCGGGCGCTGGTGCAGCTCCGGTGCCAGCGCGATACCGCGCGGTCCCGGCGTTCACGCGGCGACGGCGCGGCGAGACCGCCGCCCGTTCGGCGGGTCGCCGAGCTGCCGGCGGAGCGCTGGCCGAAGACCGCTGTCTGTCGCCGAGCTCCAGATGAGGCGCGGGTCGAAGGCGTGCGTCGCCATCAGCGTCAGCACGACCACGGCGGCGAAGGCCAGCGCGCCCGGTCCGACGGTCACCGTGGCGGCGCCGGGAAACCGCACCAGCGTGCCGATGAGCGCGGCGGCGAAGATGTCGACCATGGACCACCGCCCGATGCGGGCGATGAAGCGGTAAAGGCGCGCCCGCTGCAAGCGGGGTACGTCCCAGCGCAGCCGAACCGAGAGGAGAAGAAAGGCCAGGGCCAGGAGCTTCGCCAGCGGAATGAGGACGCTGGCGGTCAGGATCACCAGCGCCAGTGGCCAGGCGCCGATCCGCCACAGGTGGACGACGCCGCTCAGGATCGTGTCGCGCTCCGATCCGAACGGCGAGCTGGTCTCGAGCACGGGCAGCAGGTTGGCCGGGACGTACAGGATCCCCGCCGCGATCAGCAGCGCCGGCGCGATCGCTGGTCGCCCCGCACCGACGGGCGCCGTCGCCGTCACGACGCCCTCGCCGGCAAGCGAGCGGCGGGCGCCGCGTCCGCCTCCGTCTCCGCCTCCGCGACGACGTTCGCGTCGAGATCCACCTCCGCCGGCAGCGCGCCCCGCAGCGCCGTCAGGGCCAGAAGCGCCCACAGCCCCCAGCCGACCTGGACGCGCGCCACGCTGGCCAGCCTGGCCAGCGTCACCAGCGTCGCCAGGAC
>DATKEU010000091.1:0-2134 GCA_035544495.1 Polyangia bacterium
CACGGACGCGCTGCCGCAGCTGTCCCTGGGCCTGGCGCGCGTGCTGGTCCGGCGCGGGGCGGTGGCGCTGGCAGCGGGGCTGGCGCTGGATGTCGGAACCAGCGATGCGACGGCGCGCAGCGCCCGCACGCACCTGCGGGCCACCCGTGCTTCGATTCCCGTCGAGCTGCGGGTGGCGCCGCGGCCACGCGCCTATCTGTTCGCGCGCCTGGCGCCGGGGTTCCTGCGCGTCGATACGTCGCTCGACGATATGTCATCGCCGGCGACGATGAGCGGCGACTTCAGCGCGCTGTCGGTCGACGCCAGCGCCGGCCTGGCGGTGCGCGTGACGCCGGATCGTGGCGTGGTGGGCGCCTGGATCCGGGCGGACGCGGGGTACAGCTATGCGCCCAGCCACGCGCTGGTGCTGCAGCCGGAGCTGGACGACGCCGACAAGAGCAAGGCCGGATCGCTGACGCTGGCGCCGCTGGCGGCACGCGGAGCGTTCGGGCGCATCGGCCTGGCGATCACTTATTAAGAAAGAACCCGGGCTCGGAGCTCACGCGATCACTGGCGCCGGTCACGTCGCGGGCGACGACTCGCCCGTCGGAGGCGCGGGCGAGGCGGATGAAACGGAGGTCGGGAAAGCGCCGGGTGACATCGTCGAGATCGGGCTCCTCGCCGCGGCGGGCGAGCCCGGCGACGCGCGCGGCGCCGAAACGGTAGAACCCGCTGGGCGGGATGGGGGGCTGGGCGAGCAGGAAGTCGAGGCGATCGCCGGTCGCGGGCGGAAGCAGCACGAACGAGGCTGGCACGTCGGAGAGGACCAGCAGGCGCGGTTCGGGTCCGTCGGCGCGCCGCACGTCGGGCGAGGACTTGAGGGCGAGATCGATGTCCTTGATGGCGGCGGCGACGTGGAAGACGGTGTGGCCGTGGGCGAGCCCGTCGACGACGGCGGTGCGGGCCGCGGCGAGACGGGCGGTGTAGTCGGCCACCTCGCCGTGGCGGCGAGCCGCCTGCGCGGTCGCGAGCGCGACGACGGCGCCGAGAACGAGCAAGCGCGTGGCCGGCGCCGCGGCGACCAGGCAGCGCGCGCCGAGCCACGCCAGGCCGACCGACGGCAGATAGAAATAGCGCGCGCCGTTCGCCGAGCTGGCCGCCAGGACCGGCAACAACGCCAGCGCGACGAACGCGGCGGGCTGCCAGGCGGCGGCGCCAGCCCGTGCGCCCGGCGCGCGCGCGACGTGGCGGAGGAGACAAGCCATCGCCACCGCCCCCGCGCCCCAGGCCAGCGGCTCGGGCAGCACCGCCGCGCCGGTGCCCGCGTGCACCAGACCGGCCGCGAGCTGCAACAGCTTGCCGGCCAGCGGGACCGGCGGATCCGTCGTGCCGCCCCAGCCGTTCAGCACGCGCCAGCGAGCGACGAGGAACCCGCCCGCGAGCAGCGCGTACGGCAGCGGGCGATGCCAGACGCGGCGATCGCGCGCGCCGGGCGCCGGCGGGCGGGCCAGGACAGCGAGCGCCAGCAGCGGCAGCGCCAGCGCTGATTCCTTGGAGAGATACGCCACCGCGGCCAGCCCCACCGACGCCAACCAGCGGCCCGCGCCCGGACGCGGCCCCGCGACGCAAATCAGCGCGCCCACCAGCGCGGCGCTGGCCAGCAGATCGGTGCTGGCCGAGAACCAGTACGCCGCTTCCAGATTCTGCGGCGCCACCAGAAAGAGCAGGCCCGCCAGCGCGGCGACCGGACGCGGCTCGCCGGCGACGCGGGCCAGGATGGCGGTCTCGGCGGCGACCAGGGCGTGCAGGATCAGCGCTGCGAGCTGAAACGGCCACGCCGCGCCGTCATCGGCGCGCGCCAGCAGCCACCAGAGGGCCATGGGCACGGGGCGGTAGTACTCGCCGCCGTGCTGATCCGACACGAAGGCCACCAGGGGATCGCCGACCAGGCGCGCGAACGTGAGAAAGACATGGTCGTCGCCGATGAAGGTCGTCGCGGCGAAGAACGACCACCCCACGCCGAGGGCAATCAGCCCGCCGCCGACCAGCGCCCGCCCCGACGGTGGCCCGGGCCCGGCGATCATCGCGCGTCCGGCGCGCGCGCCCGGTCGAGATCGGCCGGCGTGTTCACGTCGCGCAAGGAATCCAGCGCCGG
>DATKEU010000092.1:0-4164 GCA_035544495.1 Polyangia bacterium
CGGTGTCCGCCCGCTCGCCGTTCTCCGTGCGGTAGAGGTGGTGGCCGCCGCAGCGCTTGCAAACCACCTTGGCGATGCGGTCGCCCATCTTGGCCATCACCACGTGCCAGACCTGGCCGCACCGCCCGCACAGTGCTTCGATGTCCTCCCCTACGGCCGGCGTCGTCATGCAGTCCTCTCGCGTGTGGCGCTAAAGATGCGCCGGATCTCGGTACTCGCCAAACACTTCTCGAAACACCTGGCAGATTTCACCCAGCGTGGCGTCACGGCGCGCCGCCTCGATCACCGCCTCCATGACGTTGGCGTCGCCGCGGCAGGCGCCGCGCACGCCGTCCAGCGCCGCGCTGGCGGCCGCCGGGTCGCGGCCCGCCCGCACCGCCCGCACGCGCGCCACCTGCTCGCGCTCGGGCGCCTCGTCGATCTTCAGCGTGGGGATGCGCTCACGCTCGTCGGTGACGTAGCGGTTCACGCCGACCACCACGCGCTCGCCGCTGTCGACCGCGCGCTGAAAGCGATAGGCCGCGTTGGCGATCTCGCGCTGCGGATAGCCGGTCTCGACGGCCGCCACGATGCCGCCCAGCTGGTCGATGCGCTCGATGATGCGCAGGGCCTCCGCCTCCATGCGGTCGGTGAGGTCCTCGACGAAATAGCTGCCGCCCAGCGGATCGGCGATGTCGGCCAGCCCCGATTCGGCGGCGATGATCTGCTGCGTGCGCAGGGCCAGCGTCGCCGCGTGCTCTGTCGGCAGCGCGTACGTCTCGTCGAAGCTGTTGGTGTGCAGGGACTGTGTCCCCCCCAGCACGGCGGCCAGCGCCTGCAGCGTCGTCCGCACCACGTTGTTCAGCGGCTGCGGCGCCATCAGCGAGACCCCGGCGGTCTGGGCGTGCGTGCGCAGCATCCACGAGCGCGGATTCTTCGCCCCGAAGCGATCTCTCAAGAGGCGCGCCCACATCCGGCGGGCGGCGCGAAACTTGGCCACCTCCTCGAACAGATCGTTGTGCACGTCCCAGAAGAACGACAGCCGGGGCGCGAAGGCGTCCACGGGCAAGCCGGCGTCGATCCCCAGCTGCACGTAACCGATGCCGTCGGCGATGGTGAAGGCCAGTTCCTGCACCGCCGTCGCGCCCGCCTCGCGGATGTGATAGCCGCTGATGCTGATGGTGTTCCAGCGCGGCATGTGGGCCGTGCAGAAGACCAGCATGTCGCGGATGATCCGCATGTGCGGCCGGATGCCGCAGATCCACTCCTTCTGGGCGATGAACTCCTTCAGCATGTCGTTCTGGATCGTCCCCGCCAGCCGATCCGGGGCGACGCCCCGCCGTTCGGCGACCACGACATAGAACGCCAGCAAAACCACCGCGGGGGCGTTGATGGTCATCGACGTGCTGACGTCCGCCAGCGCGATGCCGTCGAACAGGCGGTCCATGTCGGCGACCGTGGCGATCGCCACTCCCTCCCGCCCGACCTCGCCGCGGGCGCGCGGGTCGTCGGGGTCGAACCCCATCAGCGTCGGCATGTCGAACGCCGTCGACAGGCCCGTCTGCCCGTGGGCGAGCAGGAACTTGAAGCGGGCGTTGGTGTCGGCCGGCGTTCCGAAGCCGGAGAACATCCGCATCGTCCACGGCTTGCCCCGGTACATGGTGGCGTGCGGCCCGCGCGTGAACGGGAACTGCCCCGGATCGCCGAGCGCGCCGTCGTACGTCCAGCCGGGCGCGCGATCCGCCGGGCCGTACACCGCGGAGAGCGGCAGGCCCGACATCGTCTCGCGCGTTTCACCGACGGACGTCGGCGACGGGGAGGGGGCCTCCGCCGCGGTCTTGGCAAGTGGCGACATGGCGTCCCCGGCGGTTCGAGTCTACCCTGGATCCGGACATTCGGAGCCTGCCGATAGATGCCGCCGCGTTTTTCTCTGGTGCTGTTCGATCTGGACGGCACGCTGGTCGACACCGCCGAGGACATCGCCGCCGCGCTGAACGCCGCCCTTGACGACCGCGGCTTTCCGACGCTTCCGACGGAATCCGTCGTCGGTTACATCGGCAACGGCGCCACCAGGCTGGTGCAGCGCGCCTTACCGCCCGCGGCCGACGCGGCGCCCGCCGACGAGGCCGATCTGGTGCGCCGGTTCAAGGCGCACTATGCCGCGAACGTCTGCGTCCGCTCGCGCATCTACCCGGGTATTGCCGAAATGCTGGCGCGCCTGCCGCCCGCCGTGTCGCTCGCCGTTCTCACCAACAAACCCGGCGATCTGGCCCGGCCCCTGCTGGAGGCGCTGGGAATCGCCGGGCGATTTCAGCACATCATCGGCGAAGGCGACGGCTTCGCGCGCAAGCCGGCGCCCGACGCCGCGCAGTGGCTGATGCGGCAGCACGGCGTGGCGCCCGACGCCGCGCTGCTGGTCGGCGACGGATTGCCCGACGTGCAGGTGGCGCGCGCTGCTGGCTGTCCGGTGGCGGCGGCCACCTGGGGGTACACGACGCGCGCGGCGCTGTCGGCCGAGCAGCCGACGTTCATCGTCGACACGCCAGCCGCCGTCGCCCAGCTCATCTTGACTGACGGTCTCTCGAGCTAGTGGACAGCGAGTGCCATCGCTTCATCAGACGCGGGTGATCCGAAGGTCGCTGGTCACGCCCGCAACGCCGGGCGTGGTGCGGGCGACCTCTTCGATCAGCTGGCGTTCGTAGACCGTCTCCACCCAGCCGTCCAGGTGCACGATGCGGTTCCGCGTGTGGATGCCAATGAACCGGCGCTCCAGTACCCAGATCTGGTCCAGACGTTCCCGCACGGCGGCGGTCAGCTGTTCGTCGGTGGGGGGCGGCGCGCGCGGATCGAGCGGTTTCGCCGCCGGCAGCGTCGTGCTCATCGGGCACGCGACGGACGTCAGCGCGAGGACGATCAGCAGCAACCCGGTACACCAGCCGTTCCCAACCATACCAGCACCCCGCCAACAAGCTTGGTGCGGTTCTTCGGACGCGGCAACCAGTCGGGGAGCGCCAGAAGCCGTATCAATTTCGACCCCGAGAAAAGAAGGGGGGCGCGCCCTACGCCAAGATCACGCGCGGGATCGCCTAAATTGGTCGGCTCTCTAGGCGCGCGCGGTCGCTTCCGTGCTGGCGGGCGCGTCGGGGCCCGGTACCACGACGGGCACCGTCTCCAGCGTCGCCTCCAGCACGTCGTCGATCTTCTTCGCGAAGTTGATCTCCAGCTCGGAGCGGATCGTCTCCGGGATGTCGACGATGTCCTTGCGATTGCGCTCCGGCAGGATGACGCGCTTGATCCCGGCTCGGTGCGCGGCCAGGACCTTCTCCTTGATGCCGCCCACCGGAAGCACCGTCCCGCGCAGCGTGATCTCGCCGGTCATCGCCACGTCGCCGCGCACGCGCCGTCCGGTCAGAAGCGACGTCAGCGCGACGGTGATGGCCACGCCCGCCGAAGGTCCATCCTTCGATACGCCGCCCGCCGGCACGTGCAGGTGGATGTCCGTCTTCTCGAAGTCCACGTTGATTCCCAGCTCGTCGACGTGCGTCCGCACCCACGACAGCGCCGCCCGAGCCGACTCCTTCATCACGTCGCCGAGCTGCCCAGTCAGGATCAGCGAGCCTTTGCCCAGCATGATCGACGCCTCGATGAACAAGATGTCACCACCAGCCGGCGTCCAGGCGAGGCCCGTGGCAACGCCCGGGATCTCCGTGCGCTCGGCCGCCTCCGAGTAGTACTTCTGCGGCCCCAGGATCTCGCCCACCGCCTCCGCCGAGATGTTCGGATCGTACGCCTGACCCTCGGCGATCTTCACCGCGATGGCCCGGATGACGTTGGCGATCTCGCGCTCCAGGTTGCGCACGCCGGCCTCGCGCGTGTACTGCTCGACCACCGTGGTCAGCGCAGCGTCCGGCAGGACGATCTGCGCCGACGTCAGGCCGTGCTCGCTGACCTGCTTGGGCACCAGGTGCCGGCGCGCGATCTCCATTTTCTCTTCGCGCGTGTAGCCCGGGATCTCCAGGATCTCCATGCGGTCGAGCAACGCCGGCGGGATCGGATCGAGCATGTTGGCGGTGGCGATGAAGATGACGTTCGACAGGTCGAAGTTCACCTCCAGGTAATGGTCCGAGAAGGTGGCGTTCTGCTCGGGATCCAGAACCTCCAGCAGCGCCGCCGACGGGTCGCCAC
>DATKEU010000093.1:0-2654 GCA_035544495.1 Polyangia bacterium
GGGCGGGCGCCGCAGGTGTTCATGGACGACGGCCGGGCGACTCTGATCGCTCGCCGCGAGACGCTGGACGACATCGTGCGGGCCGAGTGCGACGAGCGCCTCGACTAGAAGCCGAGCCCGCGACCGACGACTGACGACGACGACCGACGACCCATCACCGACCACCGGGGAGCGACGCCATGCTGGAGATCATCGATCACGGGGCCGTTCGCGAGCTGCGCCTGGCTCGCCCGCCGGCCAACGCTCTGGACCCGGCGCTGATCTCGTCGCTGCGCGCGGGGCTGGCGGGCGCGCGCGCGGCGGGGCGCGAGGCGGTGGTGCTGTCGGGCGCGCCGGGGCGCTTTTCGGGCGGCCTGGACGTGCCGGCGCTGCTGCCGCTGCCGCGGGCCGAGATCCGCGAGACCTGGAAGACGTTCTTCGGCGTCATGCGCGACATCGCCGCCTCGCCGATTCCGACGGTGGCGGCGCTGACGGGGCACAGCCCGGCGGGCGGCACGGTGTTGGCGCTGTTCGCCGACTATCGCGTGATGGCCGATGGGCCGTACGTGATGGGTCTCAACGAGGTGCAGGTCGGGTTGCCGGTACCGACGCCGCTTCTGCGCGCGCTGACGTACGTGGTGGGCGCGCGGCAGGCCGAACGCCTGGCCGTTGGGGGCATTCTGATGAGCCCTGCCGACGCCCTTCGCTGCGGCCTGGTGGACGAGGTGGTGGCGCTGGATGCCGTGGTGCCGCGCGCGGTGGCCTGGGCCAGCGAGCTGCTGTCGCGCCCGCGCGCCGCCATGACCGCCACGCGCCGGCAGGCCCGGCGCGCCATCGCCTCCGTGTTCGACGACCTGGACGAACGCTACGTCGAGACGGTGGTCGATGTGTGGTTCAGCGCCGAGACCCAGACCGCCATGCGCGCGCTGGTGGCACGCCTGAAAAAGAGCTGAGCAGCGCTTGCGGCGGCCGGCCCAGCTTCGTCGTCCCCTGGAAAAACTGAACAGAGCCGGCGCCCGCTGCGGCAAATTTTTCAGCGCCAATCCTGACAAAGAGCCGCGCCATGCGCGTAACTGAACACAATTCAGTTGCGACCGTCCGGGTGTGACTGTCAGTGTCGCGCGCGGGCGCGCCGTCTCCGATCGCAGCGCTGCGATCGGATCGATCGCGCCTTTTTCCGTCGAGAAGCGGTGATTTGTCACTTGACGCTTCGCCGGCTATTGAATCACATTCAACGCTCGCCGCGGACAAGCGGCACGAAAGGAGCGGTCTCATGAAGCACATTCTTCCGGCGAGCCTGGCCCTCTTGATGGCGGTCGGCTGCGCCGATCTCGGCGGATCCGACGAGGAGAGCCTCGATCAGGGCAAAGACTCTCCTATCATCGGCGGTTCCACCGCCTCGGCCTACACCGAGGGGGCGCTGGTGAACATGCTGCAAAACGGCCGCGTGGTGGCGGCGTGCTCCGGGTCGGTCATCGCGCCCGGCGTGGTGATGACGGCCGGTCACTGCGTGGCCGGCTTCACGGGCTGGCAGGTACGCGCGCCGTTCGCGCAGAATCAGACATCGACCGCCAGCGCCGGCGAGACGTTCGACTGGAAGGACAACGGCTCGGAGCAAGTCGATCCCAACGCGCACGACATCGGCCTCGTCTATCTCAGCACGCCGATCAACCTGCCGGCGTTCCCGATCCTGGCCGGCTCGCCGCTGGCCAACGGGTCGCAGGTGGTCGACATCGGGCGCATCAACAACGGGACGCTCTCCAACAGCGCGCTGTTCGTGTCCAAGCCGATCACCGTTCAGGACGCCACCCGCAGCGGCTTCGCCTTCGATTACATCGCCACCGAGGTGATCGAGAGCGGCGACTCCGGCGGCCCGGTCGCGCTGCCCGGCGCCGCCACGCCGCACACCCTCGTGGCCGTGAACTCCGGCGCGGGGGGTGGGACCGAGGTGCTGGCGCGCGTGGATCTGCTCAAGAGCTGGATTGACGGCAAGGTGGCCGCGCACGGCGGCGGCGGCAACAACACGCCGCCCCCGACCATGCCGCCGCCGCCCACCATGCCGCCGCCGCCCACCGGCTGCAGCGGCGCCTCGGAGAAGGAGCCAAACGACACCTTCCAGACGCCGAACCCGCTTGGCCCGTCGGTGTGCGGCACGCTGGGCGGCGCCGACACGCAGGACTGGTACACCTGGTCGATCGGCGGCGCCACGCCCTACCGCGTGCAGCTGACCGCCACCGGCGACGGCGCCATCGCCATGTGGAAGAACGTCAACGGCACTTTCCGCCAGGTGACCGCCCAGTCGAACACCCTGATCGCCAACACCGCCTCGGGCGCCGGAACCTACGTGGTGGCAGTCTTCACCCAGGCCGGCCAGACGCAGTCGTACACCCTCACCCTTCAGAAGTAACAGCACACCGGCGATCGCCGCTCTCACTTTGGGCCCTCTGCCCTTCTCCCCGCCGGAGTCGGCGCCGGCGGGGAGAAGCCCGCAGAGGCACCAGCCCTCGCGCTAGCGATTCGCAGCAGTTCCGGTTACAGGCGTCGCCGTTTCAGCCAGGAGCGCGGGCTCTGCCCGCGCGGCTCACCTTGCGAAGACGGGGTGGGCCCGCGGGAGGGCCCAGCCCTCCCGCGTAGCGAGCGCAGCGAGCGATCTTTACGCCCCGTCGATCACGTAC
>DATKEU010000094.1:0-2135 GCA_035544495.1 Polyangia bacterium
GGCCTGGTCGTCCGCGATCGCCGCGCGGAGAACCTCGGCCGCCCCGGGCGCCAGCCGCTCGTCGGCATCCAGCACTAGCACGAATCGCCCGCGCGCCGACGCAAGCGAGGCATTGCGCGCGGCCGCGAAGTCGTCGCGCCAGGCGAAGAACGACACGCGCGCCCCGGCGGCCTGCGCCAGCGCCACGGTGCCGTCGCTGCTGCCGGTGTCGACCACGACGACCTCGTCGGCCAGCCCGCGCGCCGACGCCAGGCAGTCGGGCAGCATCGCCTCCTCGTTCTTCACGATCAGGCACAGCGACAGGCGCGGCGGCACGCCCGCGCGATCGGCGGATTCCATGGCGGCCACATTGTAAACGCCGACGGACGGAACCGAGAAAAACGCCGGCCGGGCGCCAGGGATCTGACGAGCGTCAGGGCTCTGACGGCGGCCGCCCGCGACGACCGCTGATGGACGCCGGGGCGCGCGCGGGCGTGGCGCCGGCCCCTGGCCTGCGCCTTGCTGCATGTCCATGCATGGCGCCCGCGACCACCGTCCCCATGCCGGCCCCGCTGGCCCTGGCCACGCGCGCGCCGAACCGGATCCTCGCGTGGCCGCGATTCGACCAGCCCGGCGACCTGGCGGCGCTGTTCGCCCTGCTGGGACCGTCGATTCTCTCCCGGCCCGACGTGTGTCTCTGCCTGCGCTGCGATCCCGCGCTCGACGGCGCGCCGGCCGCCGTCGCGCGCGCGCTCGAGGCGGCGCTGGCGCAGGCAACGGGTGGCTCGCCCCCGGCATGCGAGCTCTTGCTGGTCGACGACGCGCTCGACGAGCGCGGGTGGACGTCGCTGGGCGCGGCGGTCACCGCGACCGTCGCGCTGCCATCCTCCGGCGAGCCGGCCCGGCGCGCGCGCCTCAACGGCTTGCCACACGCGATGTGCGCCAGCGCCGGCGAACTGTGGCGCGCGATCGGCGGCGGGCCGGCGCCCGCTCCGATCGTCACGGCGATCGTGTCGACGTACAAGGCGGCCGGCTTCCTGCGCGGCTGCCTCGACGATCTGCTGGCGCAAACGCTCTACTCCGCGGGCCAGCTGGAGATCGTCGTCATCGACAGCGGCTCTCCGGAGAACGAAGGCGAGCTGGTGCGCGCGGCGCAAGCACAGCACGCGCGCATCGTCTACCTGCGCACAGAGCGCGAGACGATCTACGGCGCCTGGAACCGCGGCGTCGCGCTGGCGCGCGGACGCTATCTGACCAACGCCAACACCGACGATCGCCATCGCGCGGACGCGCTGGAGATTCTCGCGCGCCACCTGGATCAGCGCCCCGAGATCGCCGTGGTGGCGGCGGGCCAGTTGGTCACGCAGCAACCGAACGAGACCTTCGCGCGCAACAGCGCCCGCCAGCATTTCTCCTGGCCGCCCACCATCACCGTCGACGAGCTGCTCGGCCGCTGCGTCGTCGGCCCGCAGCCGATGTGGCGGCGCGCGCTGCACGACCGGTGGGGCCTGTTCGACGATCGCTTCACCGTCGCCGGCGACTACGAGTTCTGGCTGCGCGTCGCGCGTTCGGGAGAACGCTTCGATCGCCTGCCCGAGATCCTGGGCCTTTATTACCAGAACCCGGCTGGCCTCGAGAACGCTTCGCCACGCACTGTCGATGAGACGCAGCGGGTGCGGGCCATGTATTCGATGTACGCGCCGTTCGCACCGCAGCGACGGGCGGCGACCGCGCGCTAGCGCAGCGCTGTGGATAACTCTGCGGACACGCGGAGGAGAAATATTTTACGCGTGCACGACGGTGAATCCGAAACAAGAGAGCAAACCGCGCGGGCATCGTTATAGACTTTCAAGTCCGACATGCTCGAGCTTGCCAGCTCTTCCATCGCCCCGACCGCTCGCACACCACCGCACAACCTGGATGCCGAGAAGTCGGTGCTGGGCGGCGTGCTGGTGAAACCGGCCGCATTCGACGAGGTCGCCACCAGCCTGCAGGTCGACGACTTCTTCCTGCCCGCCCACCGCGAGATCTTCGAGGCGATGCTGGAGCTGGATCGGCGGCGGCAGCCACTGGACGTCATCGCCGTCGCCGACGAGCTCAAGACGCGCGGCCTGTTGCCGCGCCTCGAGGGCGGCGAGACCTACCTGCTGACCCTG
>DATKEU010000095.1:0-2183 GCA_035544495.1 Polyangia bacterium
GCTGGTCCAGGGCGCCCGCACGGTTTCGCTGCCCTTGCCGGCCGGCGGCGATCGCTTTTACCTGACTGCGTCGCCCGAAGGGGCCGCGCTGGAAAAAGCCGAACAGTCATAGCGGGACCAGCGCACGCGCCGGCGCGCGGGCTGGCGTCCGGGCTCCGGTCTCCTGGCTGTCGCCAATTGTTCATCAGCTTGTTGCTGACGCCGTCCTGCAAGAGGCGTAAGCAGGGGAGCGAGGCGGAGCCGTCGTGCGCTCCGCGGGAGGGACGCGATGGGCTGGATTTCATCGATGGCGGCCGCGCCCGGACGCTGCCTTTTGTTCCTGGGTTTGATGCTGTCGCCCGCGATCGAAGGCGCCGCGCAGGCTGGCGGATCGGAGACCGCCGTCGACAAGCAGCCGGTGGAAGCGCCCCACCACGATCCGCTGGTGCATGTCCTTCCCACCACCGACAGCGCGGCGCTGGCGGACGCGCCGGTGGTGACCGGAGCCTGGGGCGGCTATGACGGCGCCGCGCGCACCCCGACGGCTGTCGTCGCCGCCGAGGTCCGGGTCGTCGGTCCCCTGGCGGTGATGGTGGGCGCGGGCTATTCAGAGAACGCCGATACGGCGCCGGCGCTGCGCTTGAGGATCGGCCTGCGGGCGCAGTTCCTGAAGCAAGAGCGGGCCGGCGTCGATGCCAGCGCCTCCTTGCTGTACCGGCGCGATCGCTTCGCCGGCGAGAACGGCATGGCGCAAGCGGGGCTGGCGATCGGGCGATCGTTCGGCGCGGTCCAGACCGTGGCCAATGTTTTTTACGGGCAGGACGGGGAGGGCGACGACCACGTCGGCGAAGCTCGTCTCGCGGTCTTTGGCGCCGTCGGGGGCGGCTTTCACGCGGGCGGGGAGGCGCGCTACGCGCATTCGCTCGGGTCGACGGATCCGCTGCGCGTGGCGCGCGGGAACCCGTCGATGGAGGCGATGGCCGCTCCCATGCTGGCGTACAGCGCCGGCCGGTGGGCCCTGGTCGTCGAGGGCGGCGTGGCCACCACGCACATCGCCGTCCAGCAGACCGGGTTCGTGGGCGTCGCCGGCGTCGGCACCAGCTTCTGAGATTGGCGCGCAACGGACGCGGGCGCGCAATATTCGCTGGAGTTGGGACGCGCCAGCGATCAGATTGAGCGCATGGCGACGGCAACGACAGCGACAGTGACAGCGGCGACGACAGTGGCGCTCGGCGCCTCCGGTCCTCGGGTGTTTCCCTTCGCGCTCGGCTGCATGGGCATGGGCGCTCGCAGCTTTTACGGCAGCCGCGACGAAGCGGAGGGGATCGCCACCATCCACGCCGCCCTCGACCGCGGCGTGAACATCATCGACACCGGCGATTTTTATTCTATGGGGCGGAACGAGCTGCTGGTCGGCAAGGCGCTGGCCGGGCGCCGCCGCGAGCAGGCGGTGGTGAGCGTGAAGTTCGGCGGGCTGCGCGGACCGGACGGGGCGTTCCTGGGTGTCGACGGCCGCCCCGCGGCGACGAAGAATTTTCTGGCCCACTCGCTCTCGCGGCTGGGCGTCGACTACATCGACATCTACCGCCCCGCGCGTCTCGATCCAGCCGTGCCGATCGAGGACACGGTGGGTGCGATCGCCGACATGGTCCGGGCCGGCTATGTCCGCTACATCGGCCTGTCCGAGGTGGGCGCCGAGACCATCCGGCGCGCCGCCCGCGTGCACCCCATCTGCGACTTGCAAATCGAGTATTCGCTGGTCAGCCGCGGGCCCGAGCGAGCGATCTTCCCCACGCTGGCCGAGCTGGGGATCGCCACCACCGTGTATGGCGTGCTGTCGCGCGGGCTGCTGACGGGAAGCACGCTGACCGGCGCCGGCGATTTTCGCAGCCACCTGCCGCGCTTCGCCGGCGAGAACGGCGAGAAGAACCGCGCCCTGGCCGCGGTGCTGGCGGAGCTGGCGGCGGCGCGCGGGCTGACCGCGGCGCAGCTGGCGATCGCCTGGGTCCGGGCCAAGGCGGCGGGCGGGAACGTGGCGATCATTCCCACCATCGGCGCCCGCAAACCTGCCCAGCTCGCCGACGCGCTGGCCGCCCTCGACGTCACGCTCGCGCCCGAGGAGGTCGCGACGCTGGAGGCTGCCGTTCCCGCCTCCGCCGTCGCCGGGGACCGCTATGCGACACCGCAGATGGCGACGCTGGACA
>DATKEU010000096.1:0-8609 GCA_035544495.1 Polyangia bacterium
CGCGCGCTCGCGCGCGGTGATGTCGCTCTCGCTGAGCGAGTCGCCGGTCAGCGCCGCGTGCAGCTCGCGGAAATTCTCGAAGTGGCGCTTGAACCGGCGCGTGGCGTACGGCGCGGTCGTCCCCGCGGTGATGATGAACGCCCAGTCGCTGCTCTGCATGAGCAACAGCTCGCGCCCGGCCTGTCGCAAGGCCCGCTGGCCAAGCCCGCCCTTCCGCGCGAAGCGACGGCAAAGCGCGCTCATCTCGCGCTCGGCCCAGTGCTGATAGCGATACATCCAGGCAACGCCGCCGTTCAGCCAGACCTCGGCCGTGCCGCGCGCGCCCCAGGTCGACGGGTTGGGACGCTGGCGCTGCAGATCGCCGCCGTGCCGGCGCAGATACTCGGGCGGCGTGATCGCCTCCAGCTCTGGCTGGCGCGCCAGCGCGCGCGCCAGCTCCTCGATGAACAGCGGGCCTTCGTACCACCAGTGGCCGAACAGCTCGGCGTCGTACATGGCGACGACCACGGGCGGGCGATCCATCGACGCCGCCAGGTGCCGCACCTGGTGGACGCGGTTGAAGACGAAGTTCCAGGCGTGCTCACGCGCGCGCCCGGCCGCGACGTCGGGATCGTACAGCTGCTTTTCGTGCAGCGGCACGCGGCCGGTGACGCGGTGGTATTTCAGGCCCACGCCGCGCCGAACGCCGTCGGCGTGCAGGTACGGTCGGATGTACTCGTAGGCGGCGTCCCAGCCGACGTCGCGATAGAACTCGCGGTAGGCGGGATCGCCGGGGTAGCCGCTCTCGGCGCTCCAGACCTGACGACTGGTCTCCTGATCGCGGGCGAAAGCGGCGGGGCCCGCCGGCGTGCGCACGGGGGCGTGCACGCCGTGGCGCGGGCGGGGGCGGCCGAACTCGACGCCGTGCCCGTCGAGGAAGAAGAACTCGATGCCCTCCTCGGCCACCAGCGCGTCGACGCCGTGGTCGAACCCGCACTCCGCCAGCCAGATGCCGCGCGGGCGCCGGCCGAAGACGCGCGCGTGGGCGGCCGCCCCGGCGCGCACCTGGGCGCGGCGCGCCGCCGGCCCGCTCATCAGCGGCAGGAAGCCGTGCGTGGCGTTGCAGGCGATGATCTCGATGCGGCCGTCGTTCTGCAGCTCGCGGAACGCGGCCAGCAGCTCGCCGCCCCACCGTTCGACGAAGGCGTCGACGCCGCGCAGGCGATCGTCGTAATGGCGCGCCAGGCGGCCGATCGCGCTCGAGGCCGGGTTGCCGCGCACCTCGCTCTCGGCCAGCGCGCGCAGGCGGTCCAGGTGCCGGCGATAGCGCGCGCGCAAGAGGCGATCGTCCAGCATCGCCGCCAGCGGCGCCGTGATCGACATCGTGAGGTGGAACGGGACACCGTCGTCGCGCAGCCGGAAGAACGCCTGCAGCAGCGGCACGTACGTCTCGGTGATGGCTTCGAACAGCCAGTCCTCCTCGAGAAAGTCGTCGTGCTCCGGGTGGCGGACGAAGGGGAGGTGCGCGTGCAGGACCAGCGCGAGATAGCCGAGGCTCATCGCCGGGCCTCCGCGCGGCCGCCGATCTCCGGCCAGGACGGCGACGCGCCGACGTGGCCGCGCGCCACCGCGGGCGCGTCGGGCCAGGGCGGCGCGCCTTCGAAGACCGTCGGCGGCTGGGGGAAAACCGCCGCCCAGCGCTCCGCGCCCCGGACGTCGTCGAGAGCGCCGGCGCGGAGCAGCCGTTCCAGCCAGGCGGGGGCCTCCTCGCCGGGCGGCGCCGGCGTGTCGCGCGCGGTGACGATGACGTTCGAGCGCAGAACGTCCGCCCCGTCGCTCCCGCGCCGCAAGGTCACGCGATACGCGTGCTCGGGCTGCGCCGGCATCCACAGCTCCCCGGCCGCCGGCAGATCGCGCGCCAGCACGAAGGCGCGACCGGTCGGCTGTTCCTCCAGCATCAGCGCCAGCGGCTCGTTCTCCGGCTGAGCGTCGAGCTCCCAGTACGCGTAAAGGCGCCGCGGGCCCTGCGCCAGGAGGTGCAGCGCCCGCCACGGCAGGCGCGCCGGCAGCGGCGTGCCCTCGTCGGCGAACAGCGCCTGATCGTCCTCGGGCGGCGGCAGCGAGCGCCGGCGCGGCGGCCGCGCCAGCACGTCCTTGTAAAGCGCGTCGTAACCGGAGGCGCTGGTGCTCCAGGACCAGTCCTGGTGCATGCCGGCCGCGCGCAGCGCGCTCCATCGGCGCGCATCGGCGTGCGCCTCCAGCGCGCGCCCGACCGCGGCCACGATGTCGGGCGTGCTCGGCCGGGTGAAGGCAAAGCCCGTGACACCGTCGGCGACCGTGTCACGCAAGCCGCCCACCGCGTGGACGATCGGCACCGCGCCGTAACGAAGCGCGTACAGCTGCACCAGACCGCACGGTTCGATGCGCGACGGAACCAGCATCATGTCGACGCCGCCATAGATCCGGCGCGCCAGCGCCGCGTCGAAGCGCACGAAGGCGCGGAAGCGCCCCGGATGCTGCGCCTCCAGCGCCAGCAGCGCCTCGGCGAACCGGCGCTCGCCCGAGCCGAGGACCACGATGTCGATCCCCAGCGCCAGCAGAGCCGGCGCCGCGCTGATCAGCAGATCGGCGCCCTTCGATTCGGCGAGGCGACCGATGAAGCCCAGCAACGGGCGCGTCGAAGGCGACGCGAATCCCAGCTCGGCGCGCAGCGCGTGCTGGCAAGTGGCGCGTCCCTCCGGGTGGTCGGCGTCGTACCGCGCCGGCAGCGAGCGATCGGTGGCTGGATCGAAAGCCACCGTGTCGATGCCGTTGACGATGCCAGCCAGATCGCCGGCGCGATCGCGCAGCGGCCCGTCCAGCCCCATGCCGTGGGCCGACGTGCGGATCTCGTCGGCGTACGTGCGGCTGACGGTGGTGACGCGATCCGCGGAGAGGATGGCGCCCTTGACGAAGTTCACGCCTCCGAAATGCTCCAGCCACTGCGGGTGCCACATGGCGCGCGGCAATCCCAGCTCGTCCAGCACGTCGCGGCCGGCGTTCCCTTGATATTGCAGGTTGTGGATGGTGAACACGGTGCGCACGTCCGCCCGCTCGGCGGGCCATTGTCCGGGAAACTTCACCAGGGCCGGCGTCAGCGCCGCGTGCCAGTCGTGGCAGTGAATCAGCGCCGGCCCGGGCGCCAGCGTGGCCGCCAGCTGGCGCGCCGCCAGTTGCCAGACGCCGTAGCGAAAGGGATTGTCCGGATAGGCTTCGCCGTCGGTGCCGTAGATCCCGCGCCGTTCGAACAGCGGGCACTCGACCAGATACGTCGGCACGCCGGCGGGCGGATCGATCGCCTCGCGGATCGCGGCCCCCACGCGCCGCCGCCCCGATCCGACGGCGACGTCCATGGTCAGGATGGGCGATCCGATGCGCGGGCTGGCGTCGAGCTGCTCGACCAGCTGGCGCGCGTCGGCGTAAAGAGGCAGGCACAACCGCACGTCCCAGCCCTTCGCGCGCAACACCGCGGGCAGCGAGCCGATCACGTCGCCCAGACCCCCGGTGTGCGCCCAGGGGATCGCCTCCGCGGCCAGCCACAGGACCAGCGGCCGGCTCGCGTCCGGTTTCGGCTGATTCACGTGTCCGCGTCCTCGACGGGACTCGCTGGTTCCAGGGCGAAGCCCAGCCGTCGGGCCAGCAACGTGATCCCGTCGGCGGCGGCTCCCGCGGCCAGGTGCTCGGCCACCAGCTCCTCGACGACCCGGCGCTCGGGCGCCCCCGGCGGCAGCGCAGCGGCGTCGTACAGCTCCAGCGCCAGCGCCAGGGCCTCCGCCTCCGGCTCCGCGTGCGGCTGCGACAGAACCTCGATCAGCATCGCGGCGAAGAGCCGGCGGCGCGGCGACGCCTCGCCGTCCTCCCACGCCGTCAGCGTGCGCGCGGTCTCGAAGATCTTGCGCATGCTCTTCACGTCGCGCCCGCCGCCGTCGTCGGTGTCCAGCAACAGCGGCAGCACCGCCCGCAGCAGGCCGTCGCGCTCGTCGGGACCGAGATCGCCCAGCGCCAGCACGTCGCGCCCGACGCGGCACTGAAATGTCAGGCCGCCGCGGTTCTGCGCTTCGAACGCCGCGCTGGTCGTCACGCCGGTGCGCTGGTGCGTGGCGCTGGCTCGGCCGGAGAAGGTGACGCCCTTTCCCTGGCCCTGGATGCTCCCCACCATCTCGACGTCGTAACCGGCCGCCACCGGCAGCTCGACCGGCGGCGTGCCCTGCCCCGCGATCAGCTGGCCCAGCGCCGCCGTCGCCACGGCGTGGGCGGGCGCCACGCGCTGGGCCAGGGCGCGCCGGTAGACGTCGGCGCCGGTCCCCTCCTCGGGGCGGTTGCTCTTCGCCTGATCGAGAATCTCCAGCACCTCCGCCGTCAGCGCGCGCGCCGCCGCCTCCCCGCGCGCCTGACCGTAGAGATCGACGGCGCACGCGCCCAGGCGCAGCACCAGCGACGACTCCAGTCCGGCGATGTCGTCGAAGAACCAGCCGCAGCTGGCGTACATCAGCAGCGTGGCCCGCTGCATCTCCAGCAACAGGCGCGCCCGCTGGCGCGCGCCGCCCCGATCCTGCGCCAGCGCCGGCCGCCCCAGCGACGCGAGCAAGCGATCGCGCGCGCCGATCGGAGCATCGACCACCTCGCCATAAGCATCGCGCGCGCCCCAGGGGTCATCGAAGAGCTCCGCCGCCGCGTCCTCGTACAGATCGGCGGCGGCGTCGCGCACACGATCCAGCGCCGTGCGCAGCGGCCCGCGCCAGGCCTGGTTGAAGCCCTGCGCCGCGCCCCCCATGCTGCAGCCGCAGTCGCGCCGCCAGCGGCCCACGCCGTGCGGGCAGCTCCAGGCCGTTCCTTCGCCGTCGGGCCCGTCGGCCAGCCGGGCCTCCCAGGTCGGCGGGTGGGCCGCCAGATAGGCCGCCAGGTTGGTGACCTCGATCTTTCGTCGCGGCGCCTCGACGAACCCGGCGAAGGCCAGCGCCAGGTCGGCGAACTTCCGGTGATGGCCGTACAGCTCGCCGTCGGACGCGCACAGCACCAGGCGCAGGCCGTCGACCTTCGACCGCGCCGCCGCCGCCTCCACCTCGTCGAGGAACGTCTCCGCCCGGTCCAGCGCCTCGCCAAACGCCGCCGAGCGCGACAGCGGGCCGTCGAAAATCGCCAGATCGATCGCGCGCCCCGAACCATCCGGGTGCCGCCAGCGGTAGGCTTTCCCGGTGTCGATCGTGTCGCGCGTGACCGCCGTCCATTTCGCAGCGCCCGGCTGATCCATCGGGCGCACCGCCGCGATCTGTTCGGGCGCCAGGATGGTGAAGCGCACGCCGAGATCGATCAGCGCCTCCAGCGTGCGCGGCGAGACGGCCGTCTCGGGCAGCCACAGCCCCTCGGCGTCGCGCCCGAAGCGCCGCCGGAAGTCCTGCAGCCCCCACAAAAGCTGCGTGCGCCGGTCGGCGGCGTTCAGCAAGGGGACGATCGGATGCGCGTACGCCTGCGCCAGCGCGCCCCCGTGACCCAGACGCCGCCGCTGATCGGCGTCGGCGGCCTGCAGGCGGGCGTGCGCGCGCGCGTCGAACGGTTCGATCCAGCGGGCCAGCGTCGGTCCAAAGTTGAAGGAAAGCTTTTCATAGTTGTTCACGATCGCCTGGATGTGCCCGGCGGCGTCGTGGATGCGCGCGAAGGCGTTGGCGCGGTAGCACTCGGCGTGGATGCGCGCGTTCCAGTCGTGGGCGGGCGCCGCCGACGGCTCGCGCTGCAGATCGTCCGTCCAGGGATTTTCCCGAGGAGGCTGATAGAAGTGGCCGTGAACGACCAAGGCGATGGCAGGCGACGTCACCGGAACGCCCGGCAAGGTACCAGAAGTTGCGCGCGCGCGTGAGCAGCGTGTCCCGCGGCCGGGAGCGCGCGGGGCTCCGGCGGTTCCGGAGGCGGATCCGGCGTCAATTCCCGCAGACGATCAGCTCGGCGATTGACCACCACTTCCCCGTGCTGGGCGCGGTAATGGTGACCTTCATGTAACGGGCGCTCTCCGCCGGAAACGAGATGATGGTTTGCTGATCGGTGCCGGCGCCGGAAGAAACCGGGTGATAGGTGACGTCGTCGATGGACAGCGAGAGGGTGTAGCCGCGGGGATAGTCGCCACTGAACGGGCCGGAGTCCAGCAGCAGCCGATTGATCGTGTGCGCGGCCTGCAGGTCCAGGCGAAACCAGTCTCCGATCGCCGCGTCTTTGCCGGTGCTCCAGCGGGTGGTCAGCATGCCGTCAAACGTCTTCGCCGGCGTCTCCTTCGTGCTCTGCGCCGACGCGGTGCCGGTCCACCCCGTGGGGGGCAACGGTTGCGACCCCGGGTTGCACGGGCTGATGACGATGGCGTCAGGCGCATCGGCATCGGACGGAACAACGGCGCCGGGCATCTCGGCGCCCATGTCGACGGGTGATGAGTCTTCAGCCGCGAGATCGTCGGCGGCGTCAGCGACGGCCGCGCCGGCGTCCGCTGCGTCGTCATCGGCGGTGTCCGGCGTCGCGTCGGCCAGCGCGGCATCATTCTCCTCGCCGCCGTCATCGACCATGATCCCGAGAGAGTCCACCCCAGCGTCGTCGAGGAACAGATCCTCCGGCAACTGGCAGCCGGGCAACAAGCCAAGGACACCCATCGCCACCGCCGCTGTGGCAATGCATCGACGTGGCGCGCTCTTCACTGTTCAACCCTCCGGTTATTCACGGTGGGCGAGAGTACACGTCCACAATCACCAGAGCGATCGGCTTTTCAACCTATTCCGCATTTTTGGACACGGGACGCTGTCGGTTGTCCGCTCGCTTTTTCATACTGCTGGCTACATCCGCACACTCCCGCGGGCGGCGGCCGAGTCGCGACGGCGCGCGGGAACCGATCAGAAGTTCCGCGAGCGCGTCAACAGCGTGTCCTTCGCCTTCTGAACCACGGTCACGCCGCCTTCGCTGACCGTGTGGCGAAGGGAGTCGCGCGCCAGGTCGTGCCCGATGTGGTCGCCCTCCGAGACGCGGACGTTCTTGTCGATGATGGCGCGCTGGATGCGCGCCCCTCGCCCGACGTAGACGTTGTCGAACAGGATCGACTCCTTCACCTCGGCGCCGGCGTCGACGAAGACGTTGCGCCCCAGCACCGCGTCCTTGACGAACCCGCCGGCGATGATGCAGCCGCCCGAGATGATCGACTGCAGGGCGATGCCGCGGCGGTTCTCGTCGTCGAAGACCAGCTTGGCCGGCGGGTCGGGAAAGTTGGCGGTGAGAATCGGCCAGTCCCAGTTGTAGAGGTTCAGGCTGGGGACGACGTTCTTGAGGTCCATGTTCGCCTCGTAATAGGCGTCGATGGTCCCCACGTCGCGCCAGTAGGCGTTCTCCACCTCGTCGCTGACGCCGCGGATGCGGTTCAGGCCGAAGTTGTAGGCGAACACGCGCCCGCTGCGCACCAGCGTCGGCAGGATGTCGCGCCCGAAGTCGTGGTGAGATTCGCGCCCGGCGTCGGCGCGCAGCTCCTCGACCAGCGGCCCGGGCTCGAAGACATAGTTGCCCATCGAGGCCAGGCAGTGCTCGGGATCGCCGGGGATGGTCACAGGATCGCGCTCGGGCTTCTCCTGGAAGCCGACGATGCGCCCCTCGTTGTCGACCTGAACGATCCCGAACTGCGACGCCTCGGAGCGGAGGATGGGCAGGCAGGCCACGGTGGCGACGGCCCGCTTGTTGAAATGGAAGTCCGTCATCTGACGGACGTTCATCTTGTAGACGTGGTCGGCGCCGAAGACCAGCACGGCGTCGGCGCGGTACTCCTCGATCAGGTGCACGTTCTGGAAGACGGAGTCAGCGGTACCCCGGTACCAGCTTTCGCCCATGCGCATCTGCGCCGGCACGACGGTGACGAAGGAATCGAAGCCGCCGCGCCCCCAGGTCCGCTGCACGTGCTCGGCCAGCGATTGCGACTTGTACTGCGTGAGAACATAGACCGACCGGATCCCGGAGTTCGCCATGTTCGACAGGACGAAGTCGATGATGCGATAGCGGCCGCCGAACGGGACCGCCGGCTTCGCGCGATCGAGCGTCAGCGGAAACAGACGCGACCCCTTCCCTCCCGCCATGATGAGCACCACGAAACGTTGCTGTCCGTCCATTTGCGGCGCCAGAGTATACAGGCCTTGCGGCGATTTTCCCCGTCGTCGCCGTCGCCCAGCAGATATAGTGTCGCGCCATGACCAGCGGCGAGAAGCTCACGAGCCAGCTCAACGAGCTGTCGCGCAATCTTTGGTGGGCGTGGAACCCGCAGATCATCAAGCTGTTTCGCGACCTCGATCCGGAGGTGTTCCGCCTCTCGAACCACAGCCCGATCGCCGTGCTGGCCGGTTTCTCCCCCGATCGCTTCGAGAGCCTGGCGCGCGACGCTTCCCTGCGAGCCCGCGTCGACAGCGCCCACCGCGAGCTGCGCGACTATCTCGGGGCGAGCCGCACCTGGGCCTCGCAGAACGCCGGGCCGCTGCGCGTCCGCCCCGTCGCGTATCTGTCGGCCGAGTTCGGGATTCACGAATCGCTGCCCATCTACAGCGGGGGCCTGGGCGTGCTGGCCGGCGACCACCTCAAGAGCGCCT
>DATKEU010000097.1:0-8053 GCA_035544495.1 Polyangia bacterium
GCTCGCGCGGGCGGGCAATGAAGCGGGAAGAGTCATGGGACTGTCAGATCACCAGCGTCGTGCCCGCCGATCCGTTGCAACTGCTGGAGACACAACGTTCCATGCAACAACTAGAGGCCGCGATAGAAGCCCTTACACCGCGTTACAAAACGATTTACCTACTCTGCGAGGTGAAGGGATTGCCGTCGACGACAGTGGCCCAAATGACCGGCCTGCATCCCGACACGTTGAGAGTGCGCCGTCACCGCGCGCGACAACAGGTCGCCAAATGTTTGCGCAACGGCAGCGGCTTCCCCGGCCCGGACTCCATCGACGACGCACGCGCTGCGTGATTGTTTGAACGGCGCGCCCGACGCCGGTCGAAGGCAATGGACATTCATTTCCGTCTGTCCTAGTGTCGTTTCCAAGCTGCTGTTCCACGGAGGACTAAATGGAACCAGAACGGGAGATCCGGACGTCGATCGTCTCGGGTTCTTACCACCGCTCCCCCGCGGTACGATCCTTTCGCATGGCCGTCGTCGGCGGTCCCAGCGCGGGGGCCCACCGCACCATCGAAGCGCGTGAGTTCCGCATTGGCAAGGCGGCGGCCAACGATCTGACGCTGTCCGATCCGACCGTGTCGCGTTTCCACTGCGTGATCGAATCGACGCCCCACGGCCTGATGCTGCGCGATCTCGGCAGCACGAACGGAACGCAGGTGGGCGGCTGCTTCGTGGAGCGCGCCTATCTGACGCCGCTGGTCCCCATCCAGATCGGCAGCAGCACGCTGCAGGTGGTGACGGTGCCGGAACCCGGGGACGATCCGTCGTCCGCCCCCGACGCCGGCGCTGAAGCGCGCTTGCTCGGCTCCAGCAGCGCCGTTCGCCAGCTGCTGGCGGTGCTGCCCCGGGTGGCGAACGCCGGCGTCACCGTGCTTCTGGAAGGCGAGACCGGCACCGGCAAGACGATGCTGGCGGAGATGATCCATCGCGCCGGCCCGCGCCGCGAAGGCCCGTTCATCATCGTCGATTGCGGGGCCATCCCGGAGAACCTGATCGAAAGCGATCTGTTCGGACACGAGCGCGGCTCGTTCACCGGCGCCACCGAACGTCACATCGGGGCCTTCGAGGCGGCCAGCGGCGGGACCATCTTCCTCGACGAGATCGGCGAGCTGCCGCTGGCCATGCAGCCCAAGCTGCTGCGCGTCCTGGAGGAGAAGACCATCAAGCGCGTCGGATCGACCAAGTCGGTCCAGGTCGACGTGCGGGTGGTGGCCGCCACCAATCGTGACCTGGAAGAGTTCGTCGAGCAGGGCGCCTTCCGCGCCGATCTCTTCTATCGTCTGGACGCGGTGCGGTTGCGCCTGCCCTCGCTGAGCGAGCGGCAGGAGGACATCCCGGCCCTGATCGATCACTTTGCCCAGCGCGTGCGCGCCGACGTCGATCCGGGTTTGCTGGAGGGGATCAAGCAGAACCTCGTCCGGCGCAAAGACTGGCGTGGAAACATCCGCGAGCTGCGCAACGCGGTGGAGAAGTTGATCCTGCTCGGCGACTTTCACCCCAGCCTGCGCACGCCATCGGCCGAGCTGGCAGCCGACGCCGGCGATGCCCCGCAGGCGGCGGAGTTCGAGGCGGGGATCTCCTTCCGCGACGCCAAGGACCGCGCCATCGCCGACTGGGAGCGCCAGTATCTGAAGGGCCTCATCGAGCACGCGCGCTGGAACCTGTCCCTGGCAGCGCGGCTGGGCCAGATGGATCGCAGCCACCTCCGAGATCTGCTCCGGCGCCACCAGATCGAGAGTCCCTGACGCGCCCCGCTCGCCGACCTTGACCCGCGACCCCGGCATCCGCATATAGTGGCGGTGTTCGCGCTCGTCCGAAATCGATGATTTCGGATCTCGCGCCAGGCAGGGTCTCAGGGAAAGGAGCCAGCCATGACCCGTTCCGCCCGAGTGGCCGCCGCTTGCGCCGGTGGTCTGCTGCTGTTGGTCACCGCCGCCTCGGTTGGTCGTGCCGCCGATCAGAAAGCGGTCGTCGATCAAATCAAAGCCCACAACCAGGCCGCGACCGCCGCGTACGGCGGCAGCCGATGGGACGAGATGAAGAAAGAGGCCGAGGCGGCGATCAGCCTGGCCAACGACAATAACCTCGCCGGCCATGCGGCGCTGGCGCAGGCGTACGTGCTGCTCGGGGTCGCGGAGGTGGAAGCGAAGCACCGAGACGCGGGCGTCAGCGCGTTCGTCAAGGCGCTGGGCGTCAGCGCCGCCGCCGAGGTGCCGAGCAAGATGAACAAGAAGGCCGTCAAGGCGGCTTTCACCAAGGCCGAGGATCAGGACGCCACCGCGACCAAGCAAGCGACGCCCGAGCCGAAGAAGCCCGAAAAGACGGCCGACAAGGCGGACAGCAAAGACAAGGAAAAGCAGGCCGCGGGCGACAGTGACAAAGCGGCCAAGGAGCTGGCCGCCAAAGAAGCCAAAGAGACAAAAGAAGCCAAAGAAGCCAAAGAGAACGAGAAGGGCAAAGAGAAGGAGCTGGCCGCGGCCCGCGCCGCGGAAAAGAAGGAACACGAGGCGAAGGAGACGCTGGAGAAGAGCAAGGCCGATGCCGACAAGCAGATCGCCGAGCTGAAGGCGCGTGTGCAGCAACTGGAGAAGGACGTCGCCGACCGCGATCACCAGCTGGCCACCCTGCGCGACGACGACAAGAAGGAGCACGAAGCCAAGGAGAAGCTGGAGAAGGAGCGACAGGAAGCCGACGCGCGCGACAAGGAGCGCAAGTCGCGCGAGGCGAAGGAATCCACCGAGCGCGAGAAGCTGGCCGACGGCCCCGACCTGCCGAAGACCATTCCCGAGCCCGTCCACTGCACGGTCCCCGACGAAGCGCCCGCCGGCGCCGACCTGTTCGTTCACTGCGCCGCCCAGCCGAGCGTCGGCGCCAAGCTGATCGTGTTCTATTACCGGCCGGCCGGCGTCGTGCCGTACAACGCGATCCTCATGGAGCCGACGAAGAAAGGCTGGTTCGTCGCCCAGATCCCCGGGCGGCGCATCAGCGGCAAGTTCGTGCACTACTACGCCGAGGCGCGCGACGCCCGCCAGGAAGTCGCCGCCACCAGCGGCAAGCCGTCGTCGCCCAACGTTCTGACCGTTCTGCCCACCGGCAGTGTGGTCGCCAGTCAAACTCCAGCCCCCGCCAGCAACGGCGGATCGCTGAAGCAGGCCCGCGCCAGCGAGAAGGTGACGCGCAAGCGCAGCAAGAAATAACGTCCGGCGGCGAAGCGGGGGAGGCAACCCCTGCGCCCGGTGGGCCGATGATGGTTCATGTCGGTGGCCTCCTGCTTCTCCGCCTGCGCCCAGCTGCTCTGGCCCGCTCGTTGCGCCGCCTGTGACGCCTTCATCCCCGACCGGGCGGTCTTCTGCGCCACCTGTGCCGTCTCGCTCGACGATCTCGGCGTCGTTTGCCCGGGCTGCGCGCTGGCCCCTTCGCCGCCGAGCGGGCTTGTCGAAGCCGATACCGATGCCGATGCCGCCGGTGCCGCCCGTTGCCGTCGATGCCGGCGCGTGCCCTTCCCGTTCGCCCGCGCCCACGCGGCGTTCCCCTATGGCGAGGCGCTGGCCACCGCCATCGTGCGCATGAAGCACGGCCAGCGCCGCGACCTGGCCCGCCGCCTCGGCCGTCTGCTGGCGCCGACGCTGGCCCGCGCCGTGGCCGCGGCGCCGTTCGACGCGGACGATCTGCTGATGCCGGTGCCTCTGCACCCGAGCCGCCTGCGACGGCGCGGCTTCAACCAGGCACTGGAGCTGGCGCGCGGCGCCCTGGTCGCCTGTCCCGATCTGCGCCGCCGCGCTGCCCGCCCGCGCGTCGCCGTCGACCTCTTGCGCCGCGCGCGCGCCACGCGCGAGCTTGGCCATGCGGGCCCGGCGGCGCGGCTGGCCGAGGTGGCGGGCGCGTTCGCCATCGCCGCCGGCGGCGCCGACATCGTGCGCGGACGCCGCGTGTTGCTGGTCGACGACGTGTTCACCACCGGCGCCACCTTCACCGCCTGCGCAGAGACGCTGCGACAAGCGGGCGCCGCCTCCGTGCACGTCGTCGCCCTGGCGCGCGCGGTGTGACGCGCCCTCCGCGTTGGCGTAGGCTTGCCGCCCGCCGATGGCCGCCCCCAGCAAGGAGAGGACCAAGAACGCGCCCGCCGAGGTCAAGGTGCTGGCCCGCAACCGCCGCGCGCGCCACGAGTACCACGTCGACGAGGTGGTGGAGGCCGGTCTGGTCCTGGCGGGGTCCGAGGTGAAGTCGATCCGCGACGGCAAGGTCACGCTGGTCGACGCCTTCGCCGACATCGACCGCGGCGAGGCCTGGCTGCACCAGGTCGACATCGGCGTCTACGCCTTCGCTCACGGCCGCAACCACGACCCGCGCCGCAAGCGCAAGCTGCTGCTGCACCGCCGCGAGATCGACCGCCTGGCCGGCAAGATTCGCGAGAAGGGCTACACGCTGGTGCCGCTGTCGCTGTACGAAAAGCAGGGCCGCGTGAAAGCCGAGCTGGCCCTGGTGCACGGCAAGCAGCAGTGGGACAAGCGCGAGGACGCCAAGAAGCGCGAGGGCCAGCGCGAGATCGACCGCGCTATGTCCTCCCGCCGCCGCTGAGGACGTCTCGCCGCCACGTCGGAGCGACCCACGCTCAGGGGCACCAGCCGCTCGCCGACAGATCGATGCCGCCGCCGCACACACGCTCGAGGCCGTGACCGTAGTGCTGGCTCACGAAGTCGCCGAAGACGGCGGCGTCGAAGCAGTCGGCGCGCAAGGTCCAGGTCCAGGCGCTGGCCGCGAACGCGACGTCCAGCGCCGGATCAGGGACGACGGTGATCAGCTTGCGCGCCAGGCAGACGTCGTCGGGCGGCAGCGAGGCGATGAAGGCCTGCACGCCGCTGAGATCGACGTTGCACCCCGATGGGCCGGCCGCGCATCGGTAACTGATGACGACCGCGCCGTGCTCGAGCTGATGGACGAGAAATCCCCAGGGCACGGGCTTGTCGTAAACGCCGTAGTTGGCCCAGATGGGATAGTGATTCCCCGACGACGGCGGGTTCGTCAGGTACGTGGTCGGCGTGCACTGCACGATATGCGTGGCTCCCTCGTCGGGGTGCTGCTGGACGACGGCTTGGCAGCGCCCGCCATCGGCGCCACCTGCGACCGAATCATCGCCGACCAGGTCATCGCCACCGACGGTGTCATCGCCGCCGTCACCGTCGGTGCCGCCGCTGCCGGGCGCGTCGACCGTCGTCGCTGCGCCCCCGGCCCCGTCGCCGCCGGTTCCGGTGAACGTTGGCGATGCCCCGCCGCACGCGCCCAGCGGCGCCGCCACGACCAGAATCACCAGCGCCAGCCAGCGAGAAGCGAAGAGCATCGCCTGATCCTAGCCGACACTCAGCTGCCCAGCAGCCGCTCGAGAAACGCGTGCAGCTCCGGCAGCGGCGCCGCCAGAAAGCTGCGGCCGACCTGCGCCGCCAGCCGCGCCAGCGGCGGCCCTCCATCGGCCACCTGCTCCAGGGCGGCGCGCGCCGCGCCCCGATCGTCGCTCGCCTGCGCCTTGGCCACCAGCGCCTCCACCGCCACGAACCGGTGCAGGCTGTCGGCCTCCGCGTTGGCCAGCGTGCGCGCCAGCTCGTCCGCCGAGATCTTGCGCGCCCAGGCGCGCGCCAGCCCCGGGATGGCGGCGCTGCGCACGTCGTAGGACGGATCGCGCACCGCCCGCTCGAGATACGCCAGCGCCGCGTCGGGTTCGCGCTCGGCCAGCTGCCCCAGCGCGCGCGCCGCCGCCGTCCGCAGCGCCTCACCGCGCTGGCCCAGCGCCTCGCCCAGCAGGCGCGCCCCCGCGTCGCCCGCGCCGGGCAGCTGGCCGATGCCGACCATGGCCGCCTCGCGCGCCGCCCGATCCCCGCCGCGCAACATCGACTCGAAGATCGGCAGCACCTCGCCGGCGCCCGCCCCCGATGCGCCCGAGAGGATCTGCGTCGCTTCCGCCCGCACGGCGTTGGCCCGATCGTCGACCGCGCCGCGCACGACGTCCAGCGCCGGCGGCGACAGCGCGCCCGCCGCCCGCACCGCCGCCAGGCGCACGGATTCGTCGCTGTCGGCCGTCGCCTGCCGCAGCACCGCCGGCAGTCCCGCCCGCGCCGCTGCCTCCACCACCAGCCGCCGCTCGGCGGCGTCGCCCTGGGCCAGCGCCGTCGCCAGCGTGTGCTCGACCTCGGCGCCACGCTTCGATCCCGCGGGCGCGCCCTCGACGCCGGCCAGGGCGCGCACGGCGGCGATGCGCACGCCGCGATCCGGATCCGCCGCCAGCCTGGTCAGCGCCGGGATCGCCAGGTCGCCCGCCTTGCCGCCCAGGCGCCCCATCGACTCGGCCGCGGCGATGCGCACCGGCGCCTCGCCCGCGTCGCCGAGCTCGACGGCGATGCGCGCCGCCCCCTTCGGATCGGCGTCGCCCAGATCGCCGAGACAGGCCGCCGCCGCCGTCCGCACCTCGTGTCGATCGTCGCGCGCGGCGATGCGCAGGTAAGGCGACGCCGCGGTCGCGTTCTGCTTGCCCAGCGCGCAGAAGGCGTTCGCCGCCGCGGTCCGCACCGCCGTGTCCTTGTCCTTGAGGGCATGCGCCAGGGGCGGCAGCACGACACCCGGCCGGCCCTCGCCCAGCTTGCCCAGGGCGTCGACGACGTTGCGCCGCACCGCCGGCCGCACCGTCTTCAGCGAACGCCCCAGGATGTCGGCCACCAGATTGGCGTTCACGGGCGCCAGCGCCAGCAACGAATCCAGCGCCGCCCGCTCGACCTCGACGGCGGGATCGCGCAGCGCCTTCTCCGCCAGCAGGATCCCCTCGCGCTTGAGATACGCGAACGACCGCGCCGCTTCCAATCGGATGTCGGGCGACGGATCGTAAAGCAGCGCCTTCAGCGGTTTTTGCGCCAGATCGGGCCGGGTCATCGCCACCGTCCCCCACACCGCGACGCCGGCCGCGCGCGCCGGCGCCGGGCCCTTCATCTCGTTGCGCGCGATCTCCTCCGCCTGCTCCGGCTGCACGAAGCGCGCATAGAGAGGCAGCGCCGCGGATCGCAGGCGCGGCGACGCCTCCGGCCGCACCGCCTTCTCCAGCACGCCGCGCAGCTCGTCCGTCGGCACGCCCGCCCGGCGCAGCACCAGCAGCGCCGCCACGCGCGCCTCCTCCGGCGCCTGCTCGCTGGACACCACGCGCCCCAGCGCGCCCGCGCACGCCGCCGGTGCGCGCGTCGCGATCGTCTCCAGCAGCGCGAGGCCGCCCCTGCGCACGCCGCCGTCGGGGCTCTGCAGCACCTGTTGCACGGCATCGGCCGCCACGCCGGGCGCGCGCGCCGCCAGCGCCAGCGTCGCCTCCTCGGCGTTCTTGCGAAAGGCCGGGTCGGGATCGCGCAGGGCCACGGTCAGGATGCTGCCCGCCTCCTCGGGCGGCAAAGTCGCCGCCTCGCGCAGCACCGCCGCCCGCACGTCCAGCGACTTGTCGGCCAGCGCCGTGCGCAGCGTGGCCCCGTGCGCGCCCGCCCCTTGCCGGCGATCGATGGCCGCCGCCACCTCGACGCCGCGCCGGCGAATCTCCGGCGCGCTGTCGGTCAGCGCGGCGGCCAGGATCTCGTCCTCGCCGGCGCGCCCGCGCCCGATCACCGCCAGCGCCTCCAGCGTCTCGCGACGCGCGCGTGGATCGCTGAACGCGTGCTTCAGCGACGTCACCCCGTCCGGATCGCCCAGCAGCGCCTTGGCCACGCCGCGCGGCACCGGACGCAGGCCGCTCAGCACTTCGCGCAGCCACCCCGGCACGGCCGGCGCCGCCGCCTTGCTGTCACCCGCGCGCGCCTTGCCCGCCGGCTCCAGCGTCCCCGACGCGCGGCCGCGGGCGATCTTCTCCGCCTCCTCGGTGACCAGCCCCGCCGGCGAGAACCCGGTGTCGGCGATGATGGAGCCGAAGCGCGGCCGGTTGGGGAGAAAGTTGAACAGCGACAGGCTGGATCGCCCCAGGCGCACCACCACGCGCGCCGCCCCGCCCCCGCCCG
>DATKEU010000098.1:0-10433 GCA_035544495.1 Polyangia bacterium
CCGGAAGAGTTGACCACCTTCGGCGCATTGTTCGACACCGCCGTCGCCGCCGGGATCAAGACCGCTCCGGAGGCCGCCGGTTACGTCGTGCGCGCCATGTTGCAGTCACCGCAGTTCCTCTATCGGCTGGAAGCGCAAGCGCCAAACGGCAGCGCGACCGAGCGACGGCTGGATAGCTTCGAGATCGCCAGCCGACTCTCTTACCTGATCTGGGGATCGGCACCCGACGCGGCCCTGCTGGACGCGGCGGCCAGCGGTGAGCTCACGTCGCTGGACAAGTTGCGCGCCCAGGTCACGCGCATGCTGGCGACCCCGCGCGCCCGGGAGAACATCCAGCGCTACTTTCGCGAATGGTTGGCGCTGGATGATCTGGACAGCGCCACCCGCGGACCGCAGTTCACGCCCGAGCTAGCGGCGGCGATGAAGAAGGAGACGCTGGACGTCGTCGGCGATCAACTGTGGGACGCCCGAAAGCCTCTCATCGCGACCATGCTGACCACGCGCGCGACGATCGTCAGCCCGACGCTGGCGCAGTACTACGGCGTCGGCACGCCCGACGCCACTGGCCGGCTGTCACTGGCCGGCACGCCGAATCGGGTCGGCCTCCTCACGCACGCAAGCGTGCTGACGGTCGACGGCGAAGCCAACGCGTCGATCGTGTACCGCGGCCTGTTCGTGTACCAAAATCTCCTCTGCCAGCCGGTCGGGGTGCCGCCGCCCGGTGCGACGTCGACGGTGCTTGCGCCCGCCACGGCCAGTGAGCGCGTGAAGTCGGAAGCGCGGCTCCAGAACAACACATGCGCGGCCTGCCACGGCCAGTTCGATCCGCTGGCTTACGCCTTCGAGCCCTTCGATTCGATGGGCGCCGTGCAGGCCAAGGACCCCAACGGCAACGCCGTTCGCCAGGACGGATATCTGCCCCGCACGACCGGGGACTCGCCACGGTACACAGACGTCGTCGGATACATGGACCTGCTGGCGAAGGATCCGCGCGCCAGCGCCTGCGTCACCGCCAAGGTCGCGCAGTTCGCCTGGGGACGGGGAATGACCAGCACGGATCAATGCATGCTGGCCGACATCCAGGCCCGCATGGACGCGTCTTCCGGCCAGACGTTCGCCGAGCTGATCACCGCCGTGGCCCTCAACCCCAACTATCGGTACACGGCGGTCAAATGAACAATCTCCAACGAACCAAGGTGACGCCATGAGGTACATGCGGAGTCTGAGCCGACGGACTTTCTTGCGCGGCGCGGGTGGCGTGTCCATCGCGCTGCCGTTCCTGGACGAGATGCGGACACGCAGCGTCTGGGCCGCGCCCGCCGCCCCGCTGGCGCGCGCCTTCAACGTGTTTCTTGGCGGGGGCGTGCCCGCTCTTCACCAGAAGAACGGCCTGATCGGACCGCTGGCGCCTCTCTTGCCCCTCAAGGACAAGATGGCGTTCCTGCGCGGTATCCAGGGGCCGGACGGCCACCCCGTCGCCGCCGGCGCCGCCTTCGTTGGCAAGCCGCTGGTCAACGAGACCACAGCGGGCGGTCCGTCGATCGATAACGAGATCATGCGGCATGCCTACCAGAGCGGCCGGCCAAACACGCCCATCGACGTTCAGGGGATGGGCTTCTATTACAAGTTTCTCGATAACCCCAGCCGCTGGGTGAAAAGCTGGGACGGGCAAGGGCGTCCGAAGGGCAACCTGGTCGACAATCCGACCGACCTGTTCACCAGCTTCTTCGGGAAGCCGCCCGGCGGAGCGACCATGCCGATGACGCCGATGAATCCGGCGGCCGCACCCCCGATGCAGACGCCGGATCAGAAGCTCGCCACCAGCGTGCTCGATACTGTCGTCAACGAGTACCAGTTCTACACAGGCGATCGGTCGAATCTATCGGCCGCTTCGCGATCGAAGATCGCCGATCACCTGGACGCCGTTCGTCAGTTGGAGAACCGTCTCGCCGGCACGGGGCTGATCGGACAGGGCGGCGGTCCGGTGGGCGCCGGATGCGCGACGCCGGCCGCCCCGGCGCCGGGACTTTACGTCTCCGCCCACCACAACGGCTCCGCCCCCGGCACCAACGTCAGTGCGGCCGACTTCGTCAAGTCGTTCAAAGTGATGGCGGACCTCTGGACGATGGCGGTCACGTGCGATCTCTTCCGCTTTGGTTTCACGGTGGTTTGCTGCGCCGGCGACGGCGTGGCCTTCACCGGCCCCTATAGCGTCGCGGGGCAGACGGTCGACATGACCGCCGCCGGCGAAACCCACGGCACCAACCACGCCATGGGCGACATGCCGGCCGCCGGGTCGGCGGCGTTGCTGCACAACGGCTGGCACACGCACCTGTTCCTCGAATGCTGCTCGTACATCATGCAGCAGCTGGATCACCCCATTGAGTCGAACGGAAAGTCGATCCTCGATAACTCGTTTGTTCTTCTGGGGACCGATCTGGGGACGAACCACATCGGGCAGAGTGTCTTCTACGGCGTCAGCTCCGCGAACGGCAAGTTCAAGCCCGGCGTCTACGACGTGCAGGGATCGCTGTTGGAATTCCTCGCCAGTTGCAAGGCGGCCATGGGCCTCGGCGGCATGCCGACCGCGGGAATGTCGAGCTTCATCGCCTGAGTCCAGATTCGGGGCGAATCAGTCGGCCGCGTCGCCTGTCCGAAACGCCGGCATTTCCTGCGCGTCGCTTCTCATTGGCGGTCCGACCAAAAAGCGCCGATATCAACGCGCCGCTCCCCTGCCGCTGCATCTGCGCCTTCGACGCGCCTGGCGCCAGCCGGGGGTTTGTGCGAGACGTATTGGATGAAACGCGATCGCTCGACAAGAAAGGGAGCCGTCACGTTCGCGGCCGTGTTGGCGTTCGGCGCGTGCTCCAGCGGTTCAACCGAGGGCGGCCGCTCGACGCCCGACGGAGGAGGCGGGCACGGCGGAAGTGGCACCGGCGGCGCGGTCGGGACACCACCAGCAGGCGGGGAGGATGCGTCCTCAAGCGGTGGCAGCGGCGGCGGTCCCGTCGTCGACACGGGCGCGCCGGAGGCGAGCACCAGCACCGATGGCCCCATGTCCACGGGCGACGCGCCGTCGAGCGGGAACGGCTATGGCGGCGTGATGGGGCTCGAGGATCTTTCGACGGTGAAGAAATCGCCGGGGTGCGGAATGCCCGCGCCGCAGATGGATACAGCGTGGCACGTCTACACCATGACCACGCCGATGACGCGCCTCGGATCGCTGATGCGCAATTACTATCTGAAGCTGCCGCCCAATTACGACAACATGAAGCCCTATCGTCTGATCTTCCAGGGCACCAACTGCACCGGATGCCCGACGTGCGTGATGCCGTTCGACACGGTCGCCGGCGCCGAGGGCGTGATTCAGGTGGCGCTGGAAAGACGGGCCGGCTCCGGCTGCTTCGACGACCAGAGCCCGATGTCGGTCGACTTTCCGTTCGCCGAGGCGGCGGACGGCGAGCTGCGCGGGAAGATCTGCTTCGACGAGCACCGCGTGTTCATCAACGGCCACAGCAGCGGCTCCTGGCTGACCAACGAAGTGGGGTGCATCTACGCCAGCGCACCGCAGCCGGGCCCGGCGCCTCCGGGCGGACCGCTGGTCATCCGCGCGATCGCGCCACACTCGGGCGGGTTGCCGGCGACCACGCCCTGTAGCACCCGTCCGATGCCCGGGATGTGGACGCACAACCACGACGATCCGATGAACAACTTCATGGGATCGGTGAACGCCATCAATCGCGCGCTGAAAGTGAACGGGTGCATGGGCACGTACGGCAACAGTCCCATCGCGCCCTATGCGGCGCCGGGGACGAACAACACGTGCCACATCTACACCTCGTGCCCGAAGGAGTTCCCGATCATTCTCTGTGACCCGGCGACCGGCGGCCACGAAGGGAACAAGTTCTACGAAGCGAACTGGCAGTTCTTCATGTCGTTCTGACGGATCACACCGAGCGGCGCCGCGCGCGACGCATGCCTCCTTCGTCCACCTCCAGTTTCAAGCTCCGGCCGGCGGACCCGTTCGACTTGATCCGCTGGCTGGCGCGCAGTCAGAGTGATCCGCGGAAGGCAATCGCCGAGCTGGGGCAGAACTCGCCGGACCCCAACGCGCGGCGGGTGACGATCGAGCGGCGCCGCGTCCGCCGTCTTCCCGCGCTGGTGATTCGCGACGACGGTGAGGGAATCGTTCCCGAGCTGCCGCTCCAGGAAGCCCTGCGCGCCATCGCCACCAACATCGGCCATTCGCGCAAGCGGGGCCTGTCACCGCGACAGCGCCACGACGAGATCGTCGCCGGCAAGTACGGGATCGGACTGCTGGGGTTCTGGTCGGTTGGTCATCGCATGGAGATTCGATCGCGGGTCGGCGGCGGAGAGGTCTGGGTCCTGCGCATGGTCGAGGATCAAGAACGCGCCGATCTGGTTCGCGATCGCATGGCGTTCGAGGCGACCGACACGTTCACGGAGATCGTCATCAGCGAGATGCATGACTCCGCGCAACGGTTGCTGACGGGGCGCCGGCTCAACGACTACCTCGCGTCGGAGCTGCGGGGAATGCTGCTGGCGACGGGCGCCGGCCTGGAGATTCAGGATCGCCTGGCCCGCGGCCTGGTCGAGCGAACCTTCACCGTGGTCCCGCGCCGATTCGTGGGCGAACGGCTCGCCGTGCCTGATTTCGTTCCGGTCGATGGCCACCCGCCCGCGCGCATCGAGCTCTATCTGGCGCGCGGTGGCGATCGCGCCGCCATCGAGGTGAGCTGCGCGGGGACGCTGGTGGCGGACGACGCCGGCGAGCTGCACGCCCAGGGTCTCGATCGATCGCCGTGGTCCGGTCGAGGGCTCACCGGCCTGATCGAGTTTCCCTGGTTTCAGATCCCACCGGGAAGCCGGCGCGGGATCATCCCCGATTTGGCCTCCGAGGCCTTCGCGCGCGCGGTGGCCGCGTATGCGCCGCTGATCGATGGAGAGCTCGGTCGTCTGGATCGCGAGCGCCAGGCGACGACCAGCCGCCAGCTCATGGTCGAGCTCCGGCGCGCGTTGCGCGGCCTGCGGGCTCGGCTTCCCCAGTACGAGCTTCCGAAGGTCGACGTTCCCGAAGCCGCGTCCGCGGGGACAACGCCGGTCGAAGGAACGGGAGCCGCGCCCGAGGGCCTGCCGCTCACGACGGCGGGCGACGATCTCCCGGCCAGCGAAGCCGACGCTGGCGACGCCGGTGCGAGCGACGCCGCCCCCAAAGACGAGCCGTCGCTCTTCCCGCCGGGGCCCCTCGTCTCAATGCGCGTGCTTCCGGCCGAGATTGCCGTCTCACCTGGACGCGAGCGCCGCGTTCAAGCCGTTCCGATGGATCGGGACGGCCGCCGCCCGGCCGGTGTGTTTTCTTTCGCGTGGTCGAGCGACAACGGCGCCGTCGCGGTGGTGGGCGACGGGATCAAGCCGCTCGTTCGCGTGCAACCCGACGCTCGTCCGGGACTGCGCGCCCTGATCACCGTGGTGGCCACGCAGGGTGAATCCCGCGCCGAAGGGACGGCGACCGTGGTGGTCGCCGATCGTCAGGAACCCGCGCCGGATCTGGCGGGTGGAATACCCGAGCCCGAGCTGGTCGACGATCCCGGTGGCCGCTGGCGCAGCCGCTTCGACGGCCAGCGCTGGCAGGTCAACGCCAGCCACGACTATTACATCGCCCTGCGCGGCGAGCCGCGCAGCCGCTTGCGCTATCTGCTCGCGCTGTTCGCGAAGGAGGTCGCGCACCGGGCCCACGGCGTTCCCGGCAGCGAGGATGCCCTCGAAAGCCTCGTCGAGATCCTCGCGCACGCCGAGCGAAACCTCGCATCGGCGTAAGGCCGTGCAGCGGGGATCGCGGCCAGCGATCGGCTTGTTACAAGATCCGGGCGAGTGCGAAATCTGTCAGATACCTTCCGTTGATACGGTCATCCGCGATGACTCGTCACTTTGTTCGGGCGTTGATTGCGGCTGGTCTTTCACTGTTGGCCTTCGCGTCGCCGGGGGCGGTGATGGCCGCCGACTCGCCGGCGGGCGGCAAGCCGCCGCTGCGGGTCGGCTTCTCCGACTGGCCCGGTTGGACGGCGTTTGAGATCGGCATCCAGAAAGGTTGGTTCAAAGAAGCCGGCGTCGACGTCAAGTTCGACTGGTTCGAGTACGCGCCGTCGATGGAGGCCTTCGCGGCCGGCAAGATCGACGCGGTGATGATGACCACCGGCGATGCGCTGGTCACCGGCGCGCCCGGGCCGCGCAGCGTGGCCATCCTGGTCACCGACTACAGCGCCGGCAACGACATGATCGTCGCCAAGCGTGGGATCGCCAGCGTGAAAGAGCTGAAGGGCAAGAAGATCGGCCTCGAGGTCGGGCTGGTCGAGCACCTGATGCTGGACAAGGCGCTGGAGAAGAGCGGCCTCACCGAAGCGGACGTGAAGATCGTCAACGTCCCCACCAACCAGACGGCGCAAGCGCTGTCGTCGGGCAGCGTCGACGCGATCGGCGCCTGGCAGCCCAACGCCGGGCAAGCGCTGAAGGCCAGCGCCGGATCGAAGGCCGTCTTCACCAGCGCGGACGTGCCGGGGCTCATCTACGATCTGGTCTGCGTGAACCCCAAGAACCTCTCCGAGCGGCGCGCCGACTGGGTCAAGTTCGTGAAGGTGTGGAACCGCATCGCCAAGTTCGTGATGGATCCGAAGAACAAGGACGAAGCGGTGAAGATCATGGCCGGCCGCGCCGGCGTGCCGCCCGAGGAATACGCCCAGTTCCTGCCCGGCACGCACTTCCTGACGCCCGAGGAGGCGCTCCGGCGCTTCGACAAGAAGAAGCAGACGCTGGATACGCTGCTGGGCAGCGGCAAGGTCGCCGACGCCTTCAACGTGGCCAACAAGGTCTACAAGGATCCGCAGCCGGTCGCGACGTACATCGACGGCTCGCTGTCCAAGGAAGCGCTGGGCCTGGCCAAGGAAGCGCCGGCCAAGGAAGCGCTGGCCAAGTAGCCGGCGCTCGCACGGGGGCGCCAGCGCCGGGCGCCCCTTCGGCCGGCACGCGCGCACCACCCCCTCGATGCGTTCCTCGCCCTCGCCGTCAGCGTTCGGGTTCCGGCCCCTGGCGGGGCTGGCGCCGCCGCAGGCGCGCGCGCTGTGGGCGCTGTCGTTCGTCCTGCCTCTGGCGCTGTGGTGCGTGGTCAGCTATGTGCCGTTCGTCTGGCACCCGATGTTGCGCATCAGCGATCCGGGCGACGTGGCCTGGCTGGCGCCGGGCGAGCTGGCGGCGCGCGCCGACGTCGAGCGCGAGAACGAGGCGGTGCGCGCGCGTGGCGAACAGCCGGCGGTGGGCACGCGCGCCAATCCGGTTTTTCTCCCCGCGCCGCACGAGGTGGCGCGCGCGCTGGTCACCAGCTTCACCACGCCGCCCTTCCGCGCCGACGAACCGTGGCTGCACCAGAGCCTGTGGCACAGCATCACCGTCATCTTCTGGGGCTTCCTGCTGTCGTCGCTGGTGGGCGTGCCGCTGGGGATCCTGTGCGGCGCGCTGCCGGGTATGGCGCGGCTGACCGAGCCCTTCATCGAGTTCTTCCGCTATCTGCCGGCGCCGGCGTTCGGCGCGCTGGCGGTGGCCGTGCTGGGGATCGAGGACGCGCCCAAGATCGCCATCATCTTCGTCGGGACGTTCTTTCAGCTGGTGCTGGTCATCGCCAACACCACGCGCCGGATCGATCCGGCGCTGCTGGAAGCGGCGCAGACGCTGGGCGCGCGACCGCGGCATCTTCTGCTGCGCGTGGTGGTGCCGGGCGTGGTCACCGAGCTTTACACCGACATGCGCGTGCTGCTCGGCTGGGCGTGGACGTACCTCATCGTGGCCGAGCTGATCGGCGTCTCGTCGGGCATCACGTTCTTCATCAACCAGCAGGCCAAGTACCGCGCGTACGATCGCGTGTTCGCGTCGATCATCGTCATCGGTCTCTGCGGCCTGGGAACGGATCTGGCGCTGGGGTGGCTGGGACACCAGCTGTTCCCGTGGCTGAAGACGGCGCGGCGCGGGTGGTTCTCGCAGGCGCTGGCGCTGACCCGACGGGTGAGCGGCGGCGCGCGGGGCGGGCGCGGCGGCGGCAGCGACAGCGACAGCGACAGCGGCAACAGCGACGGCGCGCCCGAAGCGGCGGCCAAGGCGAACCAGGCGCGCGTGGCGTGATGGACGCGCCGGACGCGCTGGTTTTGCCCGACTACCGCGAGCAGGCGCCCGCCGTCGCCGACCGGTTCGCGAAGCTGCACCAGCGCCCGGTGATCCTGGACGTGCACGACCTGGACAAGCGTTTCGTCACCGCCGACGGCGAGACGGTGGTGGCGCTGGAACGGGTGAGCTTTCAGGCCCACCGGCGCGAGTTCCTGTGCGTGATCGGCCCGTCGGGCTGCGGCAAGTCGACGCTGGCGCGCCTCATCGCCGGGCTCGAGCCCTGCTCGGGCGGGACGGTTCTCCTCGACGGCAAGCCGGTCGACGGTCCGGGGTCGGACCGCGGGATGGTATTCCAGGCTTACACGCTGTTTCCGTGGCTGACCGTGCTCAAGAACGTCATGTTCGGCCTCGAGGTGTCGCAAGGGATGTCGCCCAGCACGGCCGAGCAAGAGGCCCGGCAATGGCTGGAGCTGGTGGGCCTGACGAAGTTCGCCGCCAGCTATCCGCACGAGCTGTCGGGCGGGATGAAGCAGCGGGTGGCCATCGCGCGCGCGCTGGCCAATCGCCCGCGCATCCTGCTGATGGACGAGCCGTTCGGGGCGCTGGACGCCCAGACGCGCGCGCAGATGCAGTCGTACCTCTTGCAGATCTGGCGGCAGGTGGACATCACCATCGTCTTCATCACGCATGATCTCGACGAGGCGGTTTATCTGGCCGATCGCGTGCTGGTGCTGGACGCGCACCCGGGCCGCGTGCGCGAGCTGATGGAGATCGCCGTGCCGCGCCCGCGCCACCCGCACCAGTTCCTGTCGCCCACCTTCGTGGCGGCGCGCCGGCACCTGGAAGAGCTGATCCACCCGCCCGTCGAGGTTACTACCGACCGGCTTCCCATTCGCCGGATGACGGTCGTCGATGACGACGTCGAATGAGGGAAACGTGAAACAGGAAGAACCGCAGGCAGTGTCGCAAGAGATCTTGAGAGGCGGCCAGGCCTGGTCGCGCCGGATGGCGCGGCGGCAAAGGCTGCGCATCACCGACGACGCCGGGACCGCCTGCGTCTCGGCGCTGTTCTTCAACGCCGCCGAGCCGCTGGAGCGCTACAACATGGCCGACACGCTGAAGGCTCAGTTCACCGCCTTCCTCACCGCCGGACGCGTGCTGTACTCGGACATGGGGCGCGTTCTCTGCTCAATCACCGAGGACACCTGCGGCTGGCACGACACCCTCTCTGGCTGTGGCGACGCGGCGGTGTCACGGCGGCGGTTTGGCGAGGGCAGCTATCAGACAATGCGTAACGACTTTCACCGCAACGCCCGCGACAATTTCCTGGTCGAGCTGGGCAAGCACGGCCTCGGCAAGCGCGACGTGGTGGCCAACGTGAACTTCTTCGTGCGCGTCGCCGTCGCCGAGGCGGGCGAGCTGCGCTGGGTGGCGGGCAACAGCCGCCCGGGCGCCACGGTCGAGCTGCGCTTCGAGATCGATACGCTGGTGGTCCTGACCAACACGCCGCACCCGCTGGATCCGCGAAGCAGCTACGGCCCGCCCGCCGTCACGCTGGCGCTGTCGGACGGGCCGCCGCCCGCGGCGGACGATCGCTGCCGCCTGTCGCGCCCCGAGAACGGACGCGGGTTCGCGCTGACCGAGGCCTACGTTGCCGAGGCTGGCGCGACCGAACGCGGAGGCGGGCCGTGAGCGCGGCGGCGCTGAAGGAGAGCACGCGCGACCCGGCGGCGGCGCGCCTCGACCAGGTGCTGCCGTCGGGCCAAGGCTGGACACACGTGGTCGGCGCCGGCGAGACCTTCCGCATCGTCGACCTCGAAGGCAACCAGGCGGTCGACACGCTGTTCTTCGACGCCCACGACACCAGCGAGCGCTACAGCGCCACCGAGACCATCCGCGCGCAAGGGAACCTGTACCTGACGACCGGGACCGCGCTGATGTCCAGCGAGGGGCGGCCTCTTCTGACCATCGTCGCCGACACCTGCGGGCGCCACGACACGCTGGGCGGCGCCTGCTCCGCGGAGAGCAACCAGGTGCGCTATGCGCTGGAGAAGAAATACATGCACAACTGCCGCGACAGCTTTCTCCTGGCGCTGGCCCGGTACGGACACGGCATGACCAAGCGCGATCTGCCCAGCAACATCAATTTTTTCATGAACGTCCCGGTCACGCCGGACGGCGCGCTCAGCTTCGCCGACGGTGTTTCAGGCCCCGGACGCTACGTCGAGATGAAGGCGGAGCGCGACGTGCTGGTGCTGATCTCG
>DATKEU010000099.1:0-12188 GCA_035544495.1 Polyangia bacterium
GCGCTCCAGCGTCAGGTAATGCGGCAGCGGCAAATCCCACACCCGGGCCAACCCGCGGCGGGCGGCGCGCACGAACGTCCGCAGCGCGGCGTCCTCGTACGCATAGACCATGTCCGTGCGCCGGGGCCACTCCAGCAGCTCGACGGCGGTGTCGTGCGAGACGAACATGGCGTCGTACAGCGACCGCGGCCGGTTCGGCCCGCCGATCGCGCGCGCCACCAGCCGCGCCGCCAGCTCGACGGGCGCCAGCGAGCGCACGCGCTTCGACAGCACGCCGGCGATGATCCGGTTGCGCACCACCGGCGTGGCGACCGCGAACTGATTCATCAGCTGCCCCGACAGCGCCGTCCGCGACGCCACGACGCCGCTGATGTACATGGCCAGCTTTCTCTTGCGCTCGAAGGCGGCGGCGACGCCGTTGGCGAAGGCGGCCGCGTGTGGATGGCTGACCAGGACCGCTTCCATGCTCAGCGTCCCCCCCCGAAAAACATGCTGCCCGCACCCGCCCGCCCCTCGACGCGATTGCCCATTGCGGGCGTGACGATACCACGCCGGCCGGACGACACATATCAGGTCGGTGCCGGGCAGGCCGGGCGCCTCCAACATCCAGGTTGGCCGTCAAAAATCGGCTAGTCGCCGGTGCCGTAGGCCCGAAAGTCGCGCAGGCAGCGCCAATACGAACGCAGGATCGGACGCAGACCCAGCATGGGGGGGGCGGTGACGGCCGGGTCTTTCATGCATTGCATGACGTACAGACCGTGCGAGTTTTCGGGCAGCGCGGCGCCGGCGAAGCAACCGGCCAGCGCCGGCGGCACGCCCAGCAACATCTCGCGCACCGAGTAGAGTCGAAAGTCGTCGATCACGATCACCGCGCCCGGCCGGCAGTGCGACAGCGCGAAGTACAGCACCGGTTCGCGTCCGCTGACGTGCGGCCCATCGACCAGGAAAAGCCCGGCTGGCGCGACGTCGGCGGCCAGGCGATCGATCCCGCGATAGGTGAGAAATTGCCGCAGCCCGCGCCAGGTCGGGCGCAGCGGCGCGTGCAGCATCGTCACGGCCCGCCGCTCGGGCGGCGCCAGCTGGCCCTGCACGTCGGCGACCCACGACCGATCGTGCTCGACCGAGATGACGCGCGCGTCGTGGGCGGCGCACCACTCGGCGAACAGGCGCGTCGAAGCGCCGCTGCCGAACTCGACGATCAGCTTCGGCGACAACCGAGCCAGCAGCGCGGCCAGGAAGTCCAGCGTGTCGGGCATCAGCGCATAGTCGTTGGCCGGGCGCGGCCGCGCGCTGGGCGCTCCCGGCGCCGGGTGGCACTGCACCAGCGCGGCGAGATCGGCCGACGAGGTGAACGGCAACGGCCCCAGCGCTCGCGACAGATTGGCCCGCTGTCGATGGTACCCTCCGGTGGCGGCGCTCTCCTCGGGCAAGGCGGCCGCAGTATAGCCGCATCGTCCGCCGCGCGACGGGCGACGCGCGAGCGCCGGTTCAGCGACCACCCAGCCGAGCCAGCGCCGTCGCCAGCCGCTGCACGTTGCCGTCGCCGAACAGCGCTGCGCGCGCCGCCTCGTACGCCCCCGGCGACGCCACCTTCTCGCGGATGCCGTCGAACGCCGCCTCGAACGCGGCCGGCGTTCCGGCAGCCGACGGGAACAGCAGGCCGATGTCGTGCGCGCGCAGCACGTCGGCCAGGCTGCTGGCCGCGGGGGCGTGGCCAAAGATCGGCCGCTGGCACAGAAGATAGCTGCTGACCTTGGTGGGCAGGCTGGTGCGACGAAAGACGTCGCCGCGCGGCTCGAAGGGGTACATGGCATAGACGAAGTCGCAACGCTGCAGGCACGTCACCGCCTCGGCTTCGGGCGTATCGGGCAAAAGCTCGACCATGTCGGCGAATTCGGCGGCCAGCGCGTGGTAGCGCTTGGCCAGGCCCACCATCGTCATGCGCGGGCGCAACGCGCGCGCGGCGGCGTAAGCGCGCAGGGCGTTCAGGAACGCCCGCCATTCGCTGGCGGCGTAGATGGTCCCGATGTGCCCGACGTGCAGCTCTCCGGAGGCGCCAGCGGCCACCGTCGGCGCGCCCAGCGGCGGCAGCCAGCGATGCACCACCGCCGCCTCCACGCCCAGGCGGGCGGCGTAATAGCGCCGCATGCCTTCGCAGATCACGTCGACGGACGGCGCGCGCCGCAAGGTCTCGTCGTAGGTCGGGCGGGCCAGCGGCGCCAGCCAGCGGTAGCGGTTCGAGCGTCCGAAGATCCCGTCCGGCACGTCGTCTTGCACCGACAGGTGCACGGCGGCCCCCCGCCGCATCAGGGCGCGCGCCACCAGCGTCCCTTCGTTGTGCGCCAGGATCCAGAACCCGTCGGGGTTCGCCGCCAGCAGCGTTCGGGCCAGCTCGCCGAGACGCCGGGTCTCGACGCGCGACCACAGCAGCGCCGCGTTCGAGAGATCGCGCGCCATCGATCCGCCGCCCAGCCCGGGCCCGATCCATTCGGCCCCCGCCCATTCCTGATCGCGATCCGCGGTGTAAAGCCACGTCACCTCGATGTCTTCCAGGCGCGGGATCAGGCTGCGCAAGATGGCGCCGCCGCCGCCGATGCGCGGCGAATAGGGGCTGAACAGGACGATCGATCGCTTGCTGGGCATCGCGCGCGCGGTGATTGACCAGGGGCGGCCGGCGCTAGCTGGCTTTGCGGCGGTTTTTCCAGCCGTCGATGATCTCGCTCAGGATCTCGCGCAACGAGATCTCGATCTGCCAGCCGGGATAGTGCGCCTTCAGCTTGCGCAGATCGGAGATGTAACAGATGTGATCGCCGCGGCGAGGGACGTCGACGTACTCGGTCCTGAGCTTGCCGCCGCCCAGCTCCGCCACCAGCGCCGCCGCCTCCAGGATCGACACGCTGTTGTCGCGCCCGCCGCCGAGGTTATAGACCTCGCCCGGGCGCGGCGCCTCGTAAAAACGATGTATGGCCCGCAGCACGTCGCGCGAGTGGATGTTGTCGCGCACCTGCTTGCCCTTGTAGCCGTAGATCTTGTACGTGATGCCCTCCATCGCCGCCTTGACCAGGTACGAGAGGAACCCGTGCAGCTCGACGCCGCTGTGCTGAGGGCCGGTCAGGCAGCCGCCCCGGAAGACGCCCACCTTGAGGCCGAAGTACCGCCCGTACTCCTGGGCGATGACGTCGGCGGCCACCTTCGAGGCGCCGAACAATGAATGCAGGCAGCGGTCGATGCGACAGCTCTCCGACACGCCGGCCTGATCCTCCGGGCGCGCGTACTCCCAGCGCGTCGGCTGCTCGACCAGCGGGATCTCGTTGGGCGCGTCGCCGTAGACCTTGTTGGTGCTGGTGAGGACGAACACCGCCTCGGGCCGGTGGCGGCGCACGCCCTCGAGCAGGTTCAGCGTCCCGGTGGCGTTGACGTCGAAGTCCTCGAACGGCATCTTGGCCGCCAGATCGTGCGACGGCTGCGCCGCGCAGTGCACGACCAGATCGAACGGGCACTCGCCCAGCAGGGCCAGCACTCCTTCGCGGTTGCGGATATCCAGCTCGACGTGCTGAAAGTGGCGCGTGGTGCGCGACAGTCGCTGCTGGTTCCAGCGCGTGTCGCCGTCGGGCCCGAAGAAGACGGCGCGCATGTTGTTGTCCACGCCGGTGATCTCGGCGCCCAGTTCGTCGAAGTAGGCCACCGCTTCCGAGCCGATGAGTCCGTTCGATCCCGTCACCAAGACGCGCATGGGCGGCCACTATACCCCACTGAACCCGCCGCGGTCCGCGATCAGGGCGCGCAGCAAGCTGTTCCAGCGGTCGTTGCCGATGGCCTTGGAAAAGTGCGCCTGGTACGTCCGCTGGGCGTTCGCCTGCCACGCGCCCAGCGCCGCCGGCCGTTCCAGCAGTTCGTGCAGCCGCGCCGCCGCCGCCTCGACGCCGCCGCCGTCGGCGCCCGCGCCCACCACCAGACCGAGATCGTGCTCGCCGATCCAGGCGGCGATCTCCGACGACGCCGGGCCGGCGAAGACGACGGGCCGGCCCACCGCCAGCGACCCGAAGAACTTCGATGGCACCACCAGCCCGGCCCATTCGGCGCGCAGGCTGAGGAGGTGAATGTCCGCGCTCTGCAGGCGCGCCGGCAGGGCTGCCTCCTCGGCGAACGGCGCCAGCGTGACGTTGCTGTCGTCGGGCCGCACGGCGGCGCGCAGCGCTTCGTACCGGTTGCCGCGGCAGGCGAAGCAGACGCGGATGGCGTCGCCGGACCGCGCCCGGCAACGGCGCGCCAGCGTCAGGAACGCCTCGAAGTCGTGGGCGCGGCCCATGGTCCCGGCGTACAGCAGGCCGAGGCGCGCGTCGCCGAACAGCGCCGCGCGCGCGGCCGCGTCGGGGGGGGCCACCGTCGCCCGCTCGACCAGCGCCCACGGCGTGATGGTCTCGCGCTGCCAGTCGCCCGGATAGCGCGCCAGGCGCTCGCGCATGCCGGGACCGATGTCGACGACGGCGTCGCAATGTCGATACGCCATTCCCATCATCGTCCGAGCCAGCGCGCCCAGCATCGCGCCGGCGCCGCCGGCCATCCCCTCCGCGTGGATCGCCTCGGGATAGAGATCGAAGCACCAGTGCGCGATCGCCGTGCGCCGCCGCGCCTTCCGCAGCGGCGCCGCCAGCAGCGCCGCGAACGCGGGATCGGAGCCGATCACCACGGCGTCGAACCGGCGCATCGTCAGCGCGCGCGCCAGCCAGGCGGCGATCATCCAGGCGCTGTTGGCCAGCCGCTGCGTCGGCCGCGCCTGATCGAACGGCGGGCGAAACAGGCGGTGCACGCCCACGCCGGACCAGGCTTCGCGCGCCGGCAGCGATTCGCTCGGCTGGTGCCACAGGCGATTGCTGGTCAGCGCGCTGACGCGCCAGCCGCGGCGCGCCTGCTCGACGGCGAGATCGGCGAACATGCGCGCGCCGGCCACGACGTCGGGGTGGAAGAAGTGATAGCAGACCAGCAGGCTCGGCCGGTCGTCGCGCTCGGGGAGAGAGCTCACGCCGCCAGCTCGTCGGCCGTGGCGGGAAAGACGCGCCCGTAGATGTCGCGCAACCGGTCGGCGAACACCTCGTGGGTCAGCTCGCGCAGCACTTTCGCCCGGCCGGCGGCGCCGGCGCTGGCCAGCCAGTCGGGCAACGCCAGCGCCTCGCCCAGCGCGCGCGCGAAGCCCTCCTCGTCACCCTGATCGACGAGGCGCCCGTCCGCCCCGTCGGTGACCAGCTCGTCGCTGCCTCCGCAACGCATGATCACCACCGGTCGCGCGGCGGCCTGCGCCTCGATCACGACGATCCCCAGCCCTTCTTGCCGCGACGTCATCACGTACGCGTCGGCGCCGCGGTACGCCGCCGCCAGCTCCTCGCCGGCCAGCGGTCCGGGAAAGTGAATGCGCGCGCCCAGCCCCGTCGACCGCGCCAGCGCCGCCACCGCGTTGTCGGCGCGATCCGCCGGCCCGACGATCACCAGGTGCAGCTCGGGAAAGCGCGCGGCCGCCGGCACGAACGCCCGCACCAGCGCCGCGAAGTTTTTCCGATCGTCGTCGACGCGCCCGACGGAGACGACATAGCGCCCGGGCGAGGCCGCCCAGCGCGGCCCGTCGGGGCGGAACAGCTGGTGATCGACCGGGCAGCGCAGGATCTCGACGCGCGCGCCGTCGACGCCGGTCAGCTCCTGCAGGCGGCGCGCCGTGTACGCCGACAGCGCCAGCACCACCCGCGGAAAACGCAGCGACCAGCGCTCCAGACGCTGGTTGATCGCCCGCAGCCCGTGGTTCAGGCGCACCGACGCCGTCGGCTGGGCGCCGGCTCGCCGGCTGGCGATCTCGTCGAGGAAAGGCGTCGCCACCCACGACACGAACGGCGCGCCCGCGACGATCGGCACCAGGCTGGCCGAATGCATTCCGGACACCACCTGCAACACCGGGAACGCGCGCAATCGCCCGCGCAGCGCCGCCGCCGGCAGCAGGTAGTTGAGATACTCCAGCGACGGCCAGTAACCGGCCGACAGCGTCGGGTGCCCGTCGAGCTCGCCGGCGCGCACGCGCGGATCCAGTCGCCCGCGACGGTTGCTGCGCGCGAAGGCCAGCGTGGCGTCCAGGCCCAGCCGCCGGTGCGCCCGCCGCATCACCCGCTGCATGGTGCCGACGCCGCCGCCCATGGCGGGATCCAGGGTCACGATCAGCGATCGCATGGCGTGGCGACGGCTAGCCCGCTTGCGGGCCGCCGGTCGTCGCGCCACCCGTCATGGCGGCGCTGAACAGCCCGCGGTTGGCGTCGACCCAGCGGTACAGGCGCTCGACGCCCTCGTGGCTGCCCACGCGCGGAGCCCAGCCGAGCTCCGCCTTCGCCTTGCCGATGTCGCAGACGAACACGCGCTGATCGCCCGGCCGCCAATCGGCAAAGCTGACCGCCAGCTTGCGCCCGGTCAGCGCATCGAGGCGATCGACCAGCTCCAGCAGCGACAGCTGGTTTCCCGGCCCGCCGCCGATGTTGTAGATGCGCCCCGCGCTGACGTCGATGTGCGCGATGGCGGCCTCGAAGGCGTTCACCAGGTCGTCGATGAACAGCACGTCGCGCACCTGGCGGCCGTCGCCGAAGATCGTCACCGGCGCGCCGAACGCGGCCCGGATGGTGAACCAGGCGACCCACCCCTGGTCCTCGACGCCGAACTGCCGGTATCCATAGATGCAGGACTGGCGGAAGACGACGGTGCGCAAGCCGTAGATGCGGGCATAGTCGCGCACGTACTGATCGGCCGCTCCCTTCGAGCACCCGTACGGCGAGTGGAAGTCCAGCGGGCGGCGCTCGTCGCAGCCGCGCGCCAGGTCGGCGTATTGATAGCGGCCGTCGCGCAGCACCACGCCCACGTCTTCCATGCCGCCGTAGACCTTGTTCGTCGAGGTGTAGATGACGATCGCCCCGGGCGCGCGGCGGCGCACCGCCTCCAGCATGTTCAGCGTGCCGAGCGCGTTGTCCTCGAAGTCGCGACGCGGGTCGGTCACCGACGTGGTGACCGCCACCTGGCCCGCGCAGTGGAGGACCACGTCGGGTTCCAGGCGGGCGATGACCGCCTCGATGGGCTCCGCCTCGCGCAGGTCCAGGCGGGTGACGGGGATGTTCAGCGTCTCGGTCAGCCAGCGGGCGTTGGCATCGCTGCCGACGCGCGAAAGGTTGTCGACGACCGTGACGTCATGGTGGGCACGCTTGAAGTGGGCAGCCGCGTTGCAACCGATGAACCCGGCTCCGCCGTTGATGACGATGCGCAAATTGGTTTTCCTGGGGGTCGCGGCGCGCTGTTGGCGATGCGCGCGCCCGCTGCGCTAGTGAAGCGCCGCGTTGGCCGGTCCGTCAACAGGCGTGCGAACCTCGTCGGTGCCCGCGCGCACGCGGTCCTCGCGCCGGCGCCGGAACCGCCCTGCCGCCAGCTCGTCCGGCCGGGTCTGGCGCGGGTCGGCCAGCCGCCGCCCGGTGTCCGAGAGGAAGGCGGGGCGGCGCAGGCCCATGCGCGCGAACCGGCACTCCAGCGCCGCCTGCAGGACGCCGATGCCGTACTCCACGCTGCGCAGGAAGCTGATCGACGACGCCTCGTCGAAGTATGCCGTCGGGCAGGTGATCTCCGCGATGCGGAAACCGAAATAGATCGACTGCACCAGCATCTGATTGTCGAAGACGAACCCGTCCTCGTTCTCGTTCAGCGGCAACGTCAGCAGCAGCCGGCGCGAGAAGGCGCGGTACCCGGTGTGGTACTCCGACAGCTTCTCGCTGAGCAGCAGATTCTCGGCGGCGGTCAGCAGGCGGTTGGCGATGTATTTGTAGCGCGGCATCCCGCCCTGCAGGCTGCGCCCGCCCAGGATGCGCGAGCCCAGCGCGACGTCGTAAAGACCGCTGGAGATACAGTGGGCCAGCGCCGGCACCAGCTTGGGCGTGTACTGGTAATCGGGGTGAACCATGACGACGATGTCGGCGCCGGCGCGCAGCGCCTCCGCATAGCAGGTCTTCTGGTTGCCGCCGTAGCCACGGTTCTGCGGGTGGACCAGCGTGCGAACGCCCAGCTCGCGCGCGATCTCGACGGTTCGGTCGTTCGACCGGTCGTCGACGACGATCACCTCGTCGACCGAGGTCGGAATCTCGGCGACGGTCTTCTCCAGAGTCAGCTCGGCGTTGTACGCCGGCATCACCACCACGACCTTTTTCCCGTTGATCATTGTTCAGCGTCCCATCCGCAAAGAGCTTCCGAGGCGCCAAACGGCAGCGCCGGCGCGAGGTACTTTAGATCCGCGTCCCCGCCGGCACAAGGCGCACGCCGATGCCGCACCCGCGCCGCCCTTTGACCACATGGCGTGTCAAGTCTATGTTGCCGGGTCCATGACGGAGTCGGGCGGCGCGTTGCCGGGCACGCTGTCGGTGGTGATCCCGACGTATCAGCGGCCCGAATGGATCCGACGCGCGGTACGCTCGCTGGCCACCCAGACGCGCCCACCCGACGAGGTCATCGCCGTGGCGCGCGACACCGACACGCCCACGCACGAATCGATCGCCGCCCTGCAGTCCGAGGGCCTGCCGTTTCGCCTGCTGCAGGAGCTGGTCAGCGATCCCGGCTTCATCCCGCCGGTCAAGGCGGGCGTGGCCGCCGCCACCGGCGACGTGGTCGCGATCATGGACGACGACGCGGAGGCCGAGGCCGACTGGGCCGGGCGGCTGCTGGAGAACTACGGCAATCCGCGCGCGGGCGCCGTGGGCGGACGGATCATCAACATGACGGGCGAGACGCGCACGCCGGTCGGCAAGGCCCGCCGCATGGGCGAGGTCACGATGTTCGGCCGGTTCATCGGCAACATGTACCGCGAGCCCGACTTCGACGACCCGGCGCAGGTCGATTTCCTGATGGGCGGCAACATGAGCTTCCGGCGCGAGGTCGCCCAGCGGCTGGAGTTCGATCTCGAGCTGAACCGCAACGTGGCCCAGGGATACGAGGTCGACCTCGGGTTGCAGGTCAAGCGCATGGGCTGGCAGGTGATCTTCGATCCGCGGCTTGGCGTGCGGCACTACTCGGCGCCGCGCCAGACGGTGGGAATGCGCCCGACGGCGGATCTCGAGGCGGTGCAGTGGTACGCGTACAACCACGCCCGCGTGGCGCTGCGCCGCTTGCGGCCGTGGCATGGCGCGCTGGCCTTCTCGTACCTTCTGGCGGTCGGCGAGCGGCGCGCGCCCGGTGTCGTTCCGATGCTGCTGGGCCCGGTGGCCCGGCGCGCCGGCTTCGACGTCCCGGCGGCGCGCGCGGCGCTGCGCGGTCGCCTGCTGGCGGCGCGGGGGGTGTTCCGCGCAGCCGGAGCCTCATCCCGATCCTGATCCCGATCCGATCCGGCGACCGCCTACGATTTCGCCTTGCCGCCGATCCCGAAGAAGGCGGCGATGCGCGACAGCAGCTCCTTCTTCTGCACCGCCTGCGTTCCGGGCAGCGTCTGCGACGGCGCGCCCAGCGTGATCTGGCGCTGGGCCAGGATGTCGCTGATGACGCCCGCCAGCTCCGGCTGTGTGTCCAGGACCTCTTGAAACGCCTCCTTGTCGACGATGTAGCACTCGACGTCGCTCTTGGCGACGACGGTGGCGGCGCGCGACTCGCCGGTCATCAGCGACATCTCGCCGAAGAACTGCCCGGCCGTCAGGGTGGCCACGTCGCGCTGCCGCCCGTGCACGCTGATGCGCACCGCGACCTCGCCTGACTGCACGACGTAAAGCGAATCGCCCGGATCGCCCTGGCGCAGCACCACCTCGTCGGGGCCGAAGATCACCCGCCGCAGCCGCCGCGCCAGCCGATCGATCTTGTGCGCGTCCAGCGCCCGGAAGACGTCGACGCGCGAGAGGGCGTCCACGCGCCGGGCATAGTCCTCGTCCAGCTTGCGCCGCACCCGGTCCTCGTTCATCTCCGTCATGTTCACGTTCAGCGACGGGAACGGCAGCTCCATCCCCTGCCGGTGCAGCGCGTACCAGATGATGCTGCGCGCTTCGCTGTCGATGCCGTCGTCGCGCTGAAAGTCGTCGATCCAGTAACGACAGGCGTAATCCACAGAGTCGTCGCGGAACTCCCAGAGCAAGCAGTCGGGCGGCGGATCCTGGCGGATGCTGGGCAGCGAGCGCAGCGCCTCGATCGCCACCTCGCGCACGCGCGCCGGCGGATAGCGAAAGTGGGCGCGGAAATGGATCCACTGCCGGTGCGCCGTCGTCGGGCGGCTGAAGTTGGTCAGCACGGCGCGCGCCACCACCGCGTTCGGCACCAGCATCAGGTCGCCGTTCTTCGTCACCAGCGTGGTGGCCCGCCAGCGCACCTCGCGGATGCGCCCCGACAGCTTCTCGTCCAGGCGGATCCAGTCGCCCACCTCGAAGTCGCGTTCCAGCTGCAGGGCCAGGCCGGCCATGATGTTGCCCAGGGTCTCCTGCAGCGCCAGGCCGATGACCGCCGTCGTCAGCACCGACGCCGTGAACACCTTGGTGACGTCGACGTCGGAGCGCGTGAGCACCACCGCCGCCGTGATCAGGTACGCCACGCCGTGGATGAGATCGCGCAGGATGCGCGGGATCTCGCGCTTGCCGAGGACGAGATCGAACAGCACCAGCCCCGAGGCGATGACCACCGCGAACGAGAACAGCAGCACCGACAGCACGCGCAGCCAGTAGTGGTGGTGCGGCGCCAGGCTGCCTTCCGGCGCCAGGAGGCCGATGGCCAGCAGCGAGACCAGATACGTCCCGGCGAAGAAGCTGCCGGCGCGGATGCGCCCGCGCTCGATCGCCGGCAACACCAGGCGCAGCGCCGCCAGGATGGCCAGCAGAACGATCGCCAGCATCGGCAGTGGCCATTGTCCCGACCACTCTTGCCAGAGGCGCGCACCCATATCGGTCCCGCTGATCGTATCACCGCCTTGACTAGCCTTGGAACGGAAAGTAGGGTCCCGCGGATGTCCAACTTCAAGATCGCCGACGCCAAACTGGCCGATGCCGGCCGCCTGCGCATCGAATGGGCGGAGAGCCGCATGCCGGTGCTGATCAACCTGCGCGACAAGGGCCGCAAGGATCTGCCGCTGCGGGGCATGAAGGTCGCCGGCTGCCTGCACGTCACGAAGGAAACGGCGGTACTGATTCGCACCATCCGGGCCGCCGGCGCCGAGGTGTCATGGTCGGGTTGCAACCCGCTGTCCACGCAGGACGACGTCGCCGCCGCCCTGGCCGCCGAGGGGACGTCGATCTACGCCTGGCACGGCCTGACCAAGGACGAGTTCTACTGGTGCATCGACAAGACGCTGGAGATGAAGCCGACGCTGACGCTGGACGACGGCGCCGACCTGATCTTCAGCGTGCACGACCGGCACAAGGGGCTGGCCGCCGGCGTGATCGGCGGAACCGAGGAGACGACGACCGGCGTGCACCGCCTGCGGTCGATGGGACGGGCGGGCAAGCTGCTCTATCCCGTCATCGCCGTCAACGACAGCGAGACCAAGTGGGACTTCGACAACGTCTACGGCACGGGCCAGTCGTCGCTGGACGGCATCCTGCGCGCGTCGTCGGTGCTGATCGCCGGCAAGACCTTCGTCGTCGCCGGCTACGGCCACTGCGGCCGCGGCGTGGCGATCCGCGCGCGGGGGCTGGGGGCCAACGTCATCGTCACGGAGATCAAGCCGACGGCGGCGCTGAAGGCGACGCTGGACGGCTTCCGCGTCATGAAGATGGACGACGCCGCCCGCCTGGGCGACATCTTCATCACCGCCACCGGCATGAAGGACGTGATCGTCGGCCGCCACTTCGACGTCATGAAGGAAGGCGCGCTGGTCTGCAACACCGGCCACTATGACTGCGAGATCAACCTGGTCGAGCTGGAGGCGCGGGCGAAGAGCAAGCGCGAGATCCGCCACGCCAACGAGGAGTACGTGCTCAAGGACGGGCGCCGGGTCTACGTGCTGGCGCAGGGCCGCCTGGTCAACCTGGCGGCGGCTGAGGGCCACCCGTCGGAGGTGATGGACATGTCTTTCGCCAACCAGTACCTGGCGCTGTGCAAGCTGGCCCGCGACGGCAAATCGATGAAGCCCGGCGTCTACGAGCTGCCCGCCGCGCAGGACCAGGAGCTGGCCCTCATCAAGCTCGGCACGCAAGGGCTGGCCATCGACGCGCTCACCCCCG
>DATKEU010000100.1:0-5900 GCA_035544495.1 Polyangia bacterium
TCGGTACCGCACCGGTCGGCAGTGGAGAAGACGAGACGGCAGTTGGTGTGAGGGCGGGCCCCATTCGCTTCGTTGGGGCGGCGAGGGGGATGGGTTTCCCTGTCGGGCGAGTTCGTAAGGCGCGCCGGTCACCGCCGCTCCAAGCACCCCTCAAACCGCGCGCGCCGGACCCGATGTCTGAGCCCGCGAGGGGAACCCACCCCTCTCGCCGCCCCAACGAAGCGAATGGGGCCCGCCCTCACACCAACTGCCGTCTCGTCTTCTCCACTGCCGACCGGTGCGGTACCGAGACCCGAGTTTCAGGCGTGGACCATGCCCTTGTCGACCGCCCCGGTCGCGCGGAAGTGATCGGGTAAAGCCATGGTCACGGTCGTTCCCTGCCCGGGCTGGCTGGCGTATTCCAGGCTGCCCCCGTGCTGGGCCAGGGCCGCGCGCGCCAGCACCACGCCCAGGCCGGTCCCGTCCCGGCGCGTGGTGAAGAACGGCGTCCCCACTTTTTCCAGCACCGCGGCGTTCATTCCGCGGCCGCTGTCTTGTACGACAATCGCGGCACCGCCGTCCCGGCGCTCGGTGCGGATGGTGACGGCGCCGCCGGCGGGCGTGGCCTCGATGGCGTTGGCCGCGATGTTCAGCACCGCCTCCTCCAGGCGGCGGACGTCGCCGCCCATGGGCACGCTCTCGCCCGTCCGTTCCAGACGGATCCCGGCCTCGATGGCGCGGCCTTCCAGCAGGACGACGACGGTGTTGGCGATCTCCGCCAGGTCGACGGCGCCGATGCGCAGATCCTCCAGCGGGCGCGAGAACGACAGGTAGTCGCGCAACACGGCCTCCATCCGCGCCACCTCGCGCGACATCACCTCCAGCCGGCGGCGCGAGCGCTCGCCATCGGGATGTCGTGCCTCGCCGGCGGCGCCGCCCACCGCCACGGCCTGCTCCTCCAGTTGCAGCAAGCTCTTGATCGCCGCCAGCGGGTTCTTCAGCTCGTGCGCGACCTTCGAACCCACCTGCTCCAGCGAGCGCATCCGCTGCACCGCTGATTCGACGACGCGCTCGCGCACCGCCGACAGCCGTCGCTGCGACGACATGAACGAATCGGCGACGCCGAGCACCATCTGCAACACCACGTAAAGCGCGCTCACCAGGCTGAGGGCCGTCATGATCTCGAAGTAGGGCGCGGCGATCGGCGGGCCGGTCACGACGGTGGGGACCAACGCCAGCAGCACGGCCACGACGGTGAACGCCCCCAGCAACCAGCCAACGGCGCTCCGCCGGCGCCAGAGCACGACCATGATGATCACGTTCGCCAGCAGGACGGGCACGAACGGACTGCGCAGGCCGCCGGTCGCAACGACCAGCGCGGGCAGGAAGACGTCGCTGGCGAACAGGGACCGCCACAGATTGGCCCGGGCCGCCTCGGGCGTCCGGACCTGCGCGGCGTTGTAGATGGCGATCGCCAGCGGCAGGGCCGAGATCGCCAGCAACACGACGAAGCGCCGCGTGGGGAAATCGGCCAGGCGCAGCAGGACGAAGTTCGCGATGGCGATCGCGCCCATGACCCAGGGGCGCCGGCGAAGGAGGCCGACGGCCCCCAGCAGCTCGTGCTGCGGCTCGCTCCCGGCGCCGCACCAGCGTTCAGACCAGGTCGTCGGAAAAGGGGGGCTCATGAGCCACCTTCCGCAGCAATAGAGAGGCCAGAGCAAAGCAGCTGCGCCGGATTCCGGGAAGCGCGCGCCGCCAGGGCGGGCCCGCGGACACGTGCAAGGGGACTGCCGGATTCCCGGCGGGACCGCCGCTGTTGCGGCACTACGAGGCCAGCGGCGCGACCACCTTTTCGATCTCGTCGCGCCGCGTGTGCAGCTCCCAGTAGAGGGCCGCGATCGCCTCCGGCGTCGTCGCCGGCTCGCGCCCGGATCGGCCGTCGATTGCCACGTGCGCGACCTGCACGCCGCTCGAAGCGACCCGGCCGTGCAACGCATGAGCCCAGGCGCGCGCCGCCGCCGACGCCACCGCCTCTCGCGTCGAGCGGACGCCGCCCTCCGCCGCGCCAGCCGAACCGCCGCCGGTGGTCACGATGATCGTGCCGGAGCGCCGGGCCAGCATGTCGGGCAGGATCTCGCTGGCGGCGGTGATCGCGTCGTCCGCCGAGCCCTCGAGGACGTCGATGGGGCCCATGCTCTCCTGGATCGCGGCCAGCGCCACCGCGGTCGACGCGGGATCGCGCACGTCGGCGGCAAACGCGGCCGCCTCCACGCCCTCCCAGGCCAGGGAAGTCAGGTCGTTCGCCAGCTCGCCGGGATTGCCCGACAGAAACGCGATCTGGAAGCGGCGGGCCGCGAAGGCCCGGGCGATGGCGAGGCATCTCTCCGAAACGGCACCGACGATGGCGATGACGGGCATCTGATCCTCCTTCGCTGTTCGCTTCGACGAGCGCGGTGGCGCGCTCTCAGGACGGGGAATCCTTCTTGGCACCCTCCGGCAACAGACCGTGCCGCTGCAGGCGGTCGTACAGCGTCGCGCGCGACAGTCCCAGGCGTCGCGCCGCCTCGGACTGGTTCCCGGAGGTCGCCGCCAGCACCGACGCCAGGAGGTTGCGTTCGAACACGTCCATCTGCTCGCGGTAGGTGGGACCCTCGGCGGCGTTCTGCGCGGCGGTCTCGGAGCCCGCCTGCGGCGAGCTGGCCACGGCAAAGGCCGACAGCCCGATCACTTTTCCCGTCGCCAGCGCCACGCAGCGGGCGATGGCGTTCTCCAGCTGGCGGACGTTGCCGGGCCACGGCGCCTCGGCCAGCTGCGCCAGCAGCTCGGGCGCCAGCTCCGCCACCTCCAGCAGGCCGAACCGCTCGGAGTACTTGCGGGCGAACTCGCGCGCCAGCAGCGGGATGTCCTCGCGCCGATCGCGCAGCGGCGGGACCCCCAGCTCGACGACGGCGATCCGATAGTAGAGATCCTCGCGGAACCGCCCCGCCTTGACCTCGGCCATCAGATCGCGGTGCGTGCTGGAGACCAGGCGCACGTCGATCTTCTCCACGTGCGTGGAGCCGAGCGGCTGCACCTCGCGCTCTTGCAGCACGCGCAGCAGCTTGGCCTGGATCGGCAGCGACAGCTCGCCCACCTCGTCGAGGACCAGCGTCCCGCCATTCGCCTGCACGAAGTACCCGGCGTGCGCGCCCGCCGCCCCGGTGAAGGCCCCGCGCGCATAGCCGAACAGCTGCGCTTCGGCCAGCTCGGTCGGGATGGCGGCGCAGTTGAACCGCACCAGCGGCTTGGCGCTGCGGCGGCTGGCCGCGTGCAGCAGCGTCCCGAACAGCTCCTTGCCGGTCCCGGTCTCGCCGCGCACCAGCACCGTCACGTCCTTGTCGGCCAGGCGCTTCGCCGTCTCCACCGCCCGCAGCAGCGCCGGACTCTGGCCGACGATGCGCACGCCCGACGCCTCCAGCGCCTTCTCCAGCGTCTTCGAACGGGCCTGCGTCCGCAGGGCGCGCGTCTCCAGCGCCCGCTGGATGCTGTATCCGATCTCGTCGTTGTCGAACGGCTTGGCGATGTAGTCGTACGCGCCGCGCTTCATGGCGTCGACGGCGGTCCGCTCCGACCCGTGCGCCGTCACGACGATCACCGGCAGAGTCGTGTCGCGCCCGCGCACCTTCTCCAGGAGCTCGAGCCCGTTCATCCCCGGCATCGCCAGATCGGTGACCAGCAGATCGAACGGCGCCTCGCCGTCGAAGCGGGCCAGTCCCTCGGCGCCGCTGCTCGCGGTCACGACGTCGTGACCGTGCGAGGCCAGCACCTCCGACAGCGCGAACAGAACCGACGGATCGTCGTCAACCAACAAGATGCGGCCCATGGTGTCCTTTCACTTAAGACAGCAGATAAGCAACGAAGAGGCCAATATGATTCGCAGCTGAGCGCCGCTGAAACCAGGGAAAACACCGACCCCGCCCTCCGCCCGGCGGGCATGCTGCCGGCGCGCCGGCAATCCCGCCGAATGGGCGGCAGCCTCGCGCTGCGTGGACCTCGTGCAATTCGTTCGCGTTCGCGGCTTGCGGTGGCACCGGAGCTGCACGGGTGCGCGCTTCATGAAAGCTCTGGCGATCGACGGGCAAATGGCGACGGCGCCCGCGCCTCAGGCGGCCAGGCGCTGGACGGCGGCGCTGCTGCGGCCGTTTTCGAAGGTGCTGCCCGACGAGGCGCCGGCGCTGGCCCTGATGGCGCTGTCATCATTCCTGCTGCTGGCGGCGTATTACCTGCTCAAGACCGTACGCGAGCCCCTCATCCTGCTCCAGGGCGGCGCCGAGGTGAAGCTGTACGCGCGCGCCGGCCAGGCGGTGCTGATGGCGGGCTTCGTGCACGTGTACGGCGAGCTGGCCCGCCGCGTGGGGCGCGGACGCCTGCTGACGATCGTCTTTCTCTTCTTCATCTCGAACCTGATCGTGTTCGCGCTGCTGGCGAGGCTGGGCATGCCGATCGGGCTGCCGTTCTTCCTGTGGGTCGGTCTGTTCAGCTACACGGTGGTGGCTCAATTCTGGGCGCTGGCGGCGGACATCTACACCGAGGAGCAGGGCAAGCGCCTGTTCCCGCTCATCGGCGCGGGCAGCTCGGTCGGCGCCGTCGCCGGCGGACTTCTGGCCAAGGCGCTGGTCGGCTTCGGCCCAGCGGCGCTGATGGGCACGGCGGTGGTCGTCCTGCTCGTTTGCGCCGGGCTCATCGCCTCCGTCGAGCGCCGGGCGCGCGGGACGACGGCGGCGGCGCGGGCGGCGCGGGCGGCGCGCGCGCCCGAGGTGCCGCTCGCCGACGAGAGCGCCTGGCGCCTGCTGGCCCACGATCGGTATCTGTGGCTGATCGCCGGGATGGTGATCGTTCTCAACTGGGTCAACAGCTCCGGCGAGTACCTGCTGGATCGCACCCTGATCACCGCCGCCCGGCAGGCGGCCGCCACCGGCACGATCAGCTCGCAGGCGTACATCGGCGGCTTCAAGGCCGGCTATTACGCCTGGTACAACACGGTCGGCGTGGCGCTGCAGCTTCTGGCCGTGTCGCGCATCCTGCGCGTCGTCGGCGTCCGGGGCGCGCTCTACTTCCTCCCCGCCTTCGGCCTGGTCGCTTACGGCGGCGCGATCTTCTTGCCGACGCTTGCCTTCATTCGTCTGGTCAAGATCGGCGAGAACTCGGTGCAGTACTCGCTGCAGGACACCACGCGGCACGCGCTGTTCCTGGTCAGCTCGCGCGCCGAGAAGTTCGTCGGCAAGACCGCCGTCGACACCGTCGCCGTGCGCGTGGGCGCCATCATGTCGGCGCTGTTCGTGTTCGCGGGCGCGCGCCTGCGCTGGTCGACCGCCACCTTCGCGACCATCAACGCCGCCCTCGCGCTGGCCTGGCTGGCGGTGGTGTGGCTGATCGGGCGCGAGCACCTGCGGCGCGAGCGCGCCGCGCGCCAGACCGAGATGGAAGGGGGAGCGTCGTCATGACCTCGCTGATGGCTTGCCCCGAATGCGCCCTGGTCCAGCGCGTGCCGGGGTTGCCCGCGGGCGGGGCGGTGGAATGCGCGCGCTGCGGGGCGGTGCTGGCCCGCCGGGCGCGCGGCGGCGGCAAGCGCGGGCTGGCCCTGACGCTGGCGGCGGCGATCTGCTGTCTCGTCGCCAGCGTCGCGCCGGTGGTGACGCTGGAATCGGGCGGCGGCGGGACGCCGGCGACGATCGGGGGAACCGCGGCGTTCCTCTGGTCGCAGCACCAGCCGTCGCTGGCGGCGCTGGTGCTGGTCACCGCGGTCGTGATGCCGGGGCTGGAGATCGGCCTTCACCTCTTTCTCTTCGTCTCGCGGCGACGGGCGGCGCTGCGTTTGGCAGCGGCGCGCTGGCTCCACCGCGTGCGCCGCTGGAGCATGGCCGACGTGCTGGTCCTGGCCA
>DATKEU010000101.1:0-4534 GCA_035544495.1 Polyangia bacterium
GGCGCCGCTTTCATGCGCCCCCCCGTCGGTCGACGTCGGACCCACGGGCGGGCCATAGTCGATGCCGCCATCGGTGGCGGCGCCGCCGGGGCAGCCGGAGGGCTCCCAGGTGAACGAGAACGACGACACCGAAGCGCACTCGTTGGGCTCGCGCACGCAGAGGCCGTCGTTGCCGCTGGTGCACCAGCCGCAGCCGAGCGCCTTCGTGCAGCCGTCGCAGGTCCTGAACTTCTGGCACGTCGGATAATAGTAGTAGCCGCCGTTGTGGTGGCCGTTGTCGTCGATGCAGCCGCCCAGGACCGCGGCGGCCAACGCCACGCCGGCCATCGCCAAGGTGAGTTTCTTCATAAGCACCTCCAGCAAAAGTCTAACCTGCTCGCGTCGCTCGACCACAAATCGCGTGGCCGGCCGGCGCCGCCGCGCTGGTCGCGGCGCCGCGTCACGGCGCGCGCCGCTGGACGAAGCTGGGCGACGCGGCCAGCGCCGCCAGGTAGTCCAGCACGCCCAGGCGGCCGTCGATGAGGGACTGTCGCTCGTCCGCCGCCAGGCAGGACTGCCCGCCGCCGCCGCCGAACACAAAGGCCTCCGCGAAACCGCCCAGGCAGCTGCTCACCTGCGGCAGCGCCGCCAGCTTCTGCGCCAGATCGGGCAGGCCGTCGAACGCGAACAGCGTCGTGCCGTCGGCGGCGCGCGCGGTCCCGCTGGCGTCGATGGGCAGGCCCGATTCGTCGGCGCGGTAGCGGCCGGTCTGGTCGAAGTGCTCGAAGCCGAAACCGATCGGATCGAAGTGCTGGTGGCAAACGTTGCAGACGCCGTTCGCGGCGTGGCTCTCTTCGTAACGCTGGCGCGTGGTCTTCACGCCGGGCGCGGCGGCTTCGATGCGCGGCACGCTGGGCGGCGGCAGCGGGCGCTGGTTGCACAGCATCCGTTCGTAGACCAGAAGGCCACGCAACGTCGGCGACGACGAATCGGGGTGCGCGTTGCCGGCCAGGATCGATCCCTGCGCCAGCAGGCCGACGCCCGCGGTGGGCGGGCGATCGACGACGGCCCAGTCGGCGGCGGCGCCGGCGGCGGCGCTGCCGTAACCATAGAACGTCGCCAGCGTCGGGTTCAGCAACGTCACGGGCGCGGTCAGCAGGTCCTTGACGCCCCCGCCGCGGGTCATCACCACCTCGTCGATGAAGCGCGCGGTCTCGTCGACCATGGCCTGGCGAACGGTGTCGAAGTTGTCGGGAGCGCGGGTCTCGGTGATCACGCGCGGGTAGAGGCTCCACTGGCGGAAGAACTGTGCCACCACCTGGCGGCCGCCGGCCGTCAGCAACAGCTGCTTGGCCTCGGCGGTGCGCTGCTGGGGATCGGCCAGCGCCCCGGCGGCGGCGCGCGCCAGCAGCGCGGCGGACGGCGGTCCGCCGCCGAAGTCATACGCCAGCGCGGTGGCGGTCTCCTCGGGCGCCAGGGCGTACGCGCCGCCGCCCTGGGGCATGCCGATCTCAGTTCGGTACAGCATGGCCGGCGATTGCAGCATCGCCGCCAGCGTCCACTTGAGGCCGGTGCGAAAGTCCGAACGGCCCGCGATGCTGCGGTGGTTGGCGAGATAGCGATCGCGCTCGTCAACGGTCAGCGGCCGCCGGAACAGCGCCTGCCCGACGCTGGCGATCAAGGTGGAGGCGCAGGCGTCGTCGGGCGCCGCCGCCGTCGCGCAGGGGAGCAGCGTGGGCAAGCGATCGGCGGCGGTGACGGCGCCCGCCACCGCTTCCGCCGTGGTCATCACCTCCTTCGCCGTCTGGTTGCCGACCAGCAGGACGGAGGCGTCGGTGCCGAGACGCAGCTTCGACAGCGTGTCGTCGCCAATCGCGAACAGCGGCGTCAGATCCAGGCCGGCGGCGACCAGCGGCGCGAACGCGGCGCTCACCGTGGCGGCGTACTCGCTGGCGGCCAGGCGCCGCAGCAGCGGCGGGGCCAGCTGCGTCGACGGGCAGGCGGCGGCCAGCGTGTCCACCGTCGGCGTCACGCCGGTGGTCGCCGGCGGCGGTGACGGCGGGTTGCCAGCGCCGCCGCTGCCCGCCGGGCGCGCACCGGGACCATCGATGGTGGCCGTGCAACCAAGCAAGCCCGCGACGGCCAGTGCCAGCGCCAGCGCCGCCGACTTCATGCCAGCAGCTCCGCGAGGGGCCGCACGCTCTGGCCGCCCATCTTCGTCAGCGGGGCGCCCATGACCGTGGCCAGCGTCGCCAGCAGATCGGTGTGCACCGCCTTGACGCTGGCGACGCGCCCGCCGGCCTTGAGGACGCCGCTGCCGCCGCCGATCAGCGCGAACGGCAGCGACGTGCCGATCGGCTGGCCGCCCACCCAGACCGGCGAGGCGTCGGAGTTGTGGTTGGCCCCGTCGGAGACCTCGCTGCAGACGAGGATCAACGTGTTGTCCAGGACCATCCGCCCCGGCGCGGTGGTGTCGGCGGCGTCGGCCGTCTCGGCCAGCGTCTTGACCAGGCCGGCGGTGATGCGCTGATAGAACCAGCGCTGGCAGGTGGCGAACTCGCCGCGCCCGGTGGCGTCCCACGAATGCGAGATCGGATCGTGGTGCGCCTTGGCGATGCCGGGCCCACCCGGAAAGCCCATGCTGATGCCGGCGTTGGTGTACATGTTCTGCAGGCTGACGACGCTGGCGGCGCCGCAGATCAACGCCGCCGCGGCGACTTGCAGGTTGGCGTCCAGCAGCCCGGCCATGTTGGCGGGATCCAGCGCATCCTTCCCCGCTACGGCCGCCAGCGCCGCCAGCTCGGGCCCGCCGGTGCAGGTCGACGTGCGCGCGCCACCCGCGGCACCGGCCCCGGTCGCCTGCAAGCTGCGCACGGCATCCAGGTGCACCTGCAGCTTGCTCTGTTCGGTCGTCAGGCCGGCGAGCAGCTTCTGCGCGTTCTCGACCTCTTTCTCCGTGAGGGCGAGGACCTCGTTGCGAAAGGCGGCCTCGCTGGCCGCGGCCGGCGCCGACAGCGACGAGCCGGCGCTGCCAAAGAGCGCGGCCGCGCTCTTCGCCGGATCGGGCTCGGGGCGGACCCAGGTCCCCTGCTTCAGCAGAAACGCGTCGGAGAAGAAGCCAGCCCCGGCCGAATACGGCACGGTCCCCATGCTGACCGGCGAGACGCCGAGCGCGCTGGCGATGAGCGCGTCGATGGAATCACTGCCGGCGCCGTCGGGAAATCCGGTCAGCACGGCGCGGATGGCGGCGTGGTTGCTGGCGCCGGCGTTCATGCTGATGCCCTGCACCGGCGTGACGTACTTGGCGTAAGGCGCCAGCGGCCCCAGCACGGCCGTGGGTGACGAATCGAGGTTCAAGGCGCCGCCGGCCATCGCCGGCCAGAAATGCTCGTCGGGCATGCCGTGCGGGATGTAGATCAGGACCAGGCGGCGCGGCCGCGCGCCCGGCGCCGCCACCGCCCGCCGGGCCATGCGCGCCGCCAGCGGCGCCGACAGGCCCACGCCCAGCGCGCCGAGAAACACACGGCGGCCGAGCGTCCTTCTGCTCCTGGAGTCGCGGCTTGGGGTCATGTGCTGCCTGGCCCGCCCCGCCACACGCCGCCCACCTTACAACCGGCGAACGATCGCTGTAATCTAGCACGGATCGCCACCCGGGCAGGACCAGCGACGGCACCCGAGCCACCGTCGGCCTGGTGCGCCGTGAGGGTTGTCAGAAAACCGGCTGATTCGGGACACAGCGGCCAGAGACGCAGCTGTTCCCCGGACCGCAACAGGTGCAACCGCACGCGAACGCATCGGGGTCGCAGTACTGGGTGACGCAGGCCCCGTCGACGCAGACCTGCCCGCAGCCGCAGGCCGGCGAGCACGGGCGCGCCGTGCACTGGCCGGCGGTGCACTTCGATCCGCTGGCGCAGCCGCAGGTGCCGCCGCAGCCGTCGCTGCCGCCGCAGCTGCCGTCGGTCGGGCACTGCGGTTTGCAGCAGGCGCCGTTGTACAAGGTGGTGCCGCTGCCGCACGGGCACGTCCGGCCGCACCCGTCGGACATCCCGCCCTTGCTGCCGTCCGCGGGGCACGCGGGCGCGCAGCACTGGCCCATGTAGCAGCGCAGGCTTTCGTCGCTGCAGCCGCAGGTGCCGCCGCAACCGTTGCTGCCGCCGCAGCTGCCGTCGGTCGGGCACTGCGCCTTGCAACAGGCGCCCATGTACAGCTTGGTGCCGCTGCCGCACGGGCAGGTGTTGCCGCACCCGTCGGACATTCCGCCCCGGCTGCCGTCCGCTGGGCACGCGGGCGCGCAGCACTGGCCCATGTAGCAGCGCAGGCTCTCGTCGCTGCAGCCGCAGGTGCCGCCGCAACCGTTGCTGCCGCCGCAGCTGCCGTCGGTCGGACACTGCGCCTTGCAACAGGCGCCCATGTACAGCTTGGTGCCGCCGCCGCACGGACAGGTGCCGCCGCAGCCGTCGGACATTCCGCCCTTGCTGCCGTCCGCGGGACAGCTGGGCGCGCAGCACTGGCCCATGTAGCAGCGGGTCGTCCCGCTGCCGCTCTTGCAGCCGCA
>DATKEU010000102.1:0-4370 GCA_035544495.1 Polyangia bacterium
GTTTCCCCCCCAACCCTTAACCCCCGCCTCCAGGAACCCGCGGAGGGGAGAGGCCATCCCCTCCCCCCCGCATTGATCACGTCATCCTCGCGAGCCCGCCCCGCAATGCGAGCGCAGCGAGCGAGCCCCCTCCGCAACGCCAGAGCGAGCGCAGCGAGCGCGTCCCAGCACCCACAGGCGCGGCTTTGCCGCGCCGGCCCTCCTTGCGAGACGCGCTGGGGAGGGCCCGCGGGAGGGGCCACCAGGCCCCTTCCGCGCAGCGAGCGCAGCGAGCGCCGGTTACCGCTTGATATTCATGAGCTCGACCAGCAGCGAGTCCGCCGTGGTGACGGTCTTGCCGTTGGCCTGGTACGCGCGCTGCGTGGAGATCATGCGAACGAACTCGTTCGCCAGATCGACGTTGGATTGCTCCAGCGCCCCCGCCGCCAGCGTGCCGCGGCCGCCGGTGGACGGCGCGCCCAGCGTCGCCTGGCCCGACTGCAGCGTGGTGGAGAAGAGATTGCCGCCCACACGCTCCATCTTGTCCGCGGCCGGCACCAGGGCCGTCGCGATCTGACCGAGCAGACGGGTCTGCCCGTTGGTGAACGCGCCCTCGATCTTCCCCTCGCTGTCGATCGACAGGTGCGAGAGCGACCCGGCCGAGAAGCCGTCCTGGCTCATCTTGGCCGTGCCGTCCGGGGCAGCGAACTGCGTGACGCCGAGGAGGCCCGTGCCAGGCGGCACGCCGCCGGTGGGATCACCGAAGTTCACGTTGATGGCCTGCGCCGCCGCCATGTTCGGGTAGGTGACGTTGATGGTGCCGGTCTGCGCCGCCAGCTTGCCGCTGCCCGCTGGATCGAACGTCAGCGTGCCGGTTCCGGCCACCACGGGCGCGCCCGTCGTGTCGACCGTGACGGCGTTCCACGCCCAGGCGTTCGCGGCCGTCTTCGAGTAGTAGATGTCGACCTGGTGGGCGCCGCCCGCCGGGTCGTACACCGTCACGCTGTTCGACGTGTTCGACGTGCCGCTTGGGTTCGCCACATTGAACGCCGCCGGAACGGCATCCTCCGAGTTCAGGTTGGCCTGCACGGAGATCGTCGCCGTCGCCAGCGGCTGCGACATCGAGTTGCCCACCTTGAGGTCGCTGGGCGCCGTCGCCAGCTTGCCGGCGGCGTCGGCCACGTAGCCCTGCACCGTCAGGCCCTCCTGGTTGATCAGGTTGCCACCGTTGTCGACAGTGAACTGTCCGTTGCGCGTGAAGAACAGGCCGGACTGTCCGTCGTGCGATCCCTTGACGGCGAAGAAGCCGTTGCCCTGGATCGCCAGGTCTGTGGCCAGGCCCGTGGTCGTGAGCGAACCCTGGGTGACGATCCGCTGAACAGTCACCAGTTGGACGCCGAGACCGATCTGGGAGTCGCCGAGGCCGCTGCCGATCAGCTGCTCCGCCATGGCGTCGGCGAAGGCGGCCCGGCTGGCCTTGAACCCCACCGTGTTGGAGTTGGCGATGTTGTCGCCAATCACCGACAGATCGGTGCTGTTCGCATCGAGGCCCGAGGCCCCCGTGTACATTGACGATATGAGACTCATTGCGTGCTCCTTTCACTGATTGACGTGATTTCTGACATTTTGATTGGGGTTCCATTGACACTGAGCATGGGAATTCCGTTGCTGTACGTGACGCCCGTGACCGGGCCCTTGGCGGTCAGGTCGGTGGCGACCGGTGCTCCGGCGGCGTCACTGGCGGCGACTTTCATCGTGTACGAGCCGCTCGGTTGCGGCGTGCCGGAGTCGTTGTTGCCGTCCCACACCACCTGGACCGCGCCCGCTGGTTCCGAGCCGAGGTTCATCGTGCGCACGACGTTGCCGCTCGCGTCCTGGATTGTGACGGTGACCTTGGCGGCGGCCCCGCCCAGCGTCACCTGCGAGACGTCCGAGAGTCCCTGCGTGTGATCCAGCGTGTCGGTGCGATACGCGACGTCCTTGCCGATGAAGTTGACGTACTCGGTTTGAGTCTGGTTCGTCTGGGCCAGCAGCAGCGTATCGAGGCGGCTGTTGGTCCCCTGGGCGGCTTCCAGCGCGGAGAACTGCGCCAGCTGGGCGATCATCTGCGTGTCGTCCTGCGGCGCCGTCGGATCCTGGTTCTGCAGCTGCGCCATCAGCAGCTTGAGAAAGTCACCCTCGCCGAGCGCGGCGTTGCCAAGGGGGTCGGCGGTCGTGGGCGTGGTGTCCGTGGTGGTGTTGATTCCGTTTATAGCGGTGGGCATCGTCGGTCTCCTTATGCGGTCACGTGCAGGCGGCCGCCGGTGGTGCCGGCGGTCGTCGCGGTGGTGCGGCCGGGCGTGGCGACGGCGCGCCCGGTGGTGACGGGTTCGGGTGTCGGGCGCGGCGGCGGTTGGTGATCGGGCTCTGCGCCGGGCGCGAAGCGCGGCATGTCGTCGCGGGCCGGCGACTGTCCGGATTCGAAGCCGCCCAGCGACAGGCCCTCGCTGGCCAGCGCGACGCGCAGCTCCTGCTGGCGAATCTCCAGCGCCGGGACGGCGGCGCCCTCGACGCGCACGTCGGCCACGCCGTCCTTCACGCGCAGGTGCAGCGTGATCTCCCCGGCGGCGCCAGCATCCAGCGACACGTGCGCACCGTCGGTCATGATCGTGCCCTGCAACGTCGGATCGTCGGCCGCCTGGGCCAGGAACGGCGCTGCCGCCGGCGGCGGCGCCAGCTCGAACAGCGACGGCAGCAGGAAGTTCCGGGCGCCGCCAAATGTGCCGGCGCCGAGCTGCGGGCCCGGCGTGGCGGCGGGCTCGAGGGCGGCGGGCTTGGCGAAGGGGGCGGGCTCCGCGGCCAGCGGCGCAGCGGGGGCAGCGCTGCCCGCGACGGCGGTGGTCTGGTCATGGGCCAGGACCAGCGGGCGCGGCATACCCGTCGCGGGAACCAGGCCAGCGGGCGCCTCGGTCGCGGCGAGCGGGCGTGGCCCCGGAGGTGCCGCGGGAGCGTGCGGCGCTGGCGCGGCGGCCGCCGGGGCAGGCGGGAATGGCAGAGCGGCGAGGTTGGCCGCCAGCGGAAGCTGACCCGGGACGAGGGTCCGCAGCGGACCCGCGGCATTGGTGACGGGATGAGCAGCCTGAGCAGCCTGAGCAGCCTGAGCAGCGAGGGCCGCGCGCGCTGGCAACGTGGCGGGCGCGGCGACCGGAGTGGGCGCCGGCGCGGGTGCTGTCGCGGCGAGGGCCGTGGCGGGCACGCTCGCGATGGGCGGAGCGACGGCGGTGGTGGCGGCAGCGGCGGCGGCGCTCGCGAGGATCGCGGCGGCGGGGATCGTGTCCTGTGGCTGGAGCGCGGTAGCCGACGACCGCGCCTCGAGCGCGGCGGGCTGATCGTCCCCGCGGTCGCCGTCGCTCGCTCGATCGGCGTCGGCGTCGGCATCGGCGTCGGCAGCGCCAGCCTTGGCGAGGGGCGCCGGTTCCGCGCCGTCCGGTGGGGCGGGGATGGCTCGGACGGGCAGCGCGCTGGATTTTTCGCCGCGAGCCTTGATGGCGGTCTTATCGGTGGCGACGGGCGTGTCGATTGATTTGATCGAAGACGATGGCGCCGCCGCGGGCGCAAGAACGGACCCGGCAGGGCCCTGCGGCGAAGCCTGCGCGGCCCGCGCCGGCGCGGACGCGGAAAGAACGGTGCGCGGCGACGGGACCGGGAATGTCGCCGGCGCCGGCGCCGGCGGGTCTTCGCTGGACGTCCCCGCCGCCGTGGAACGGGCGGGCGAGACCCCGGGCCGCGGGGTCGCGGGCCCCTCCGGCGCTTGGCGCGCGGGCACGCGCGCGAGCGGCGCGGCGAGCGCGGGCGCGGCGGCGCCGGCCGCGGCGACGGGAGTTTCGCGAGCGAGGTTGGCGGCGACAGGAACCGCGGTCGCCGGAGATTGCGCAGCGGCGGCTGGCGGCGGAGGCGGGGATTTCGCGGGAGGAGCCACTCGTTCCTCGTGACGAAATGCCCGCGCGGCGCGCGCGACGACGGAGTCTGGCCGCGATTGCGCGGCCGGCGGATCCGGCGCGATGGATGGTGTCACGCCCTTGGGCGCCGCGACCAGCGCGGGGGCATTCAGCGTGATCCGCGGCGCCTCGCTCGCCCGCGGGGGCGCGATCGGGGGCTGGGCGCCGGTGGTGGTCGCGAGGGCGGCCGCGACCGAGGCTTCGCCCGTCGGGTCGGGCGCGGTCTCCGACTTCACTTCGGCGACGTCGGGGGCGGCGTCCTGCGCGGCGACGGCGGAGGCCATCGGGCGAAATAGGTGCTCGCCTGATCGGGGCGCGGCGGGTACCTGGGAGGGCGTTGCTTTTGTGGCGGGCGCAGCGGCAACGGGTGTTCGAGCGGTCGGCTGAACAGCGCGGGGCTCATCGCTGACGAAC